>NZ_CP195847.1:317054-634108 GCF_051513965.1 Paramicrobacterium salitolerans | reverse complement strand
CAGAAACAGAACGTCACTGACATTTTGACCGTGGCACGTCGCACATTACAGTGAACATCGGCGCGCCAGCGCCGCCCTCCCTTCCATCTTCAGGAGCCCCGCGTGTCTACGACCTCTTCCCTCCGCACGATCGCCCTCGGTGCGTCGATCGTCGCCGCCCTCGCTCTCTCCGGCTGCTCGGCCTCAGGCTCGTCGGATGCCGCGACCGACGACGGCGCTCTCCAGACCGTCACCGAGGGCAAGTTCACCATCGCGACCGGCGAACCCGCCTACTCCCCCTGGGTCGAGAACGACGACCCCGAGTCGGGTGAGGGCTTCGAGGCCGCTGTGGCCTACGCCGTCGCCGAGGAGCTCGGCTTCGACAAAGACGACGTCGTGTGGATCCGCACACCGTTCGACACCGTGATCGCTCCGGGCCCGAAGGACTTCGACGTCAACATCCAGCAGTTCTCCGCGAACGAAGACCGCGAGAAGGCCGTCGACTTCTCGTCCCCGTACTTCGAGACCACGCAGGGCATCGTCTCCGTCGAGGGCAGCCCGGCAGCGGATGCCGAGAGCCTGGCCGACCTCAAAGACGTGAAGATCGGCGTCGCGGCGGGCTCCACCTCGATCGCCGCCGTGAAGGAGGCCGTCGGCGTTGACCCGGCCATCTTCAACAGCAACGAAGACACCGTGCAGGCGCTCATCGCCGGCAACATCGACGCCCTCGTCACCGACCTGCCGACCGCGTTTTACAACGCCAACGCCGTGCTTGATGACGGCGTTCTGGTCGGTCAGTTCGAGAGCTCCGAGGGCGGCGACGAGCTGTCGTTCCTCCTCGAGAACGACTCGCCGCTGACCGAGCCCGTCTCGAAGGCGG
Organism: Paramicrobacterium salitolerans; assembly: GCF_051513965.1. GTDB lineage: Bacteria > Actinomycetota > Actinomycetes > Actinomycetales > Microbacteriaceae > Paramicrobacterium. The sequence goes on along the minus strand of NZ_CP195847.1, from coordinate 633,249 downwards.
TCGACGCCCTCCGTGAGGACGGCACTCTCGACACGCTCGCCGAGAAGTGGCTCGCCGACAACGCCGGCGCGAAGGTGCTGTCATAGGTGGCCCCCGCGTGACAAGCGCGTCATCACCAGCGTCCGCTGCGCTCGTCCGACCGGAGCCGAGCGCCGCGGAGCTGGATCGACGCGCGTTTCGGCGTCGCCAAAGCATCCGTTCGCTTCTGATCAGCGCCGCCAGCACGATCGTCTTCGCGATCGTCGTCTGGCTCGTGCTGGTCAACAGTCCCGGCTGGAGCGAGGTCAAGCGCTCGTTCTTCGACTGGGAGACCGCGGTCCGGTCGTTCCCCGACGTGCTGCTCGGCCTCTGGCTGAACATTCAGGTGCTGTTCTTCGCGACGATCCTCGTCGCGTTCTTCGGTTCGCTGCTCGCGATCGCCCGCACCCTCCGCGGCGCCGTGTTCGCTCCGCTGCGCATCGGCGCTGCGATCTACACGGACTTCTTCCGAGGCATCCCGCTTCTGCTTGTGCTGTACCTCGTCGGCTTCGGCATCCCCGCCCTCGGGTTCACCGAGCGGCTGCCCATGCAGTTCTGGGGCACCATCGCCCTCACCCTGACGTACTCGTCGTACGTCGCCGAGGTGCTGCGCGCCGGCATCGAAGCCGTGCACCCCTCACAGCGCATGGCCGCCCGCTCCCTCGGGCTCTCGTACTCGACGACGCTACGCCGCATCGTGCTCCCGCAGGCGGTGCGCAAGGTCACGCCGGCCCTCATGAACGATTTCGTGTCGATGCAGAAGGACGTCGGCCTGATCTCGGTGCTCGGCGCGGTCGACGCGATTCGCGCGGCGCAGATCGAGGTCGCGAGCGTGTACAACTTCACCCCGTACGTCGTCGCCGGTCTCCTCTTCGTTGCGCTGTCGTGGCCGATGATCCGCCTCACCGACTGGTACACCGCCAGAGCGCAGCGTCGCGAGCAGATGGGAGGTCAGGTGTGACCGAGAAGACTCCCGTTCTGCGGGTCGACGGCGTGCAGAAGTGGTTCGGCAAGACCCCTGTGCTGCAGGGCATCGACATCGACGTGGCCGAGCACGAGGTGGTCGTGCTCATCGGAGCGAGCGGCTCCGGCAAGTCGACGCTGCTCAAGACCATCAACCTGCTCGAGCGCGTCGACGACGGTCAGATCTTCCTGCAGGGGGACGACATCACCGATCCGCGGGTGGATGCCGACAGCATCCGCGCACGCATCGGCGTCGTCTTTCAGCACTACAACCTCTTTCCGCACCTCACCGTGCTGAACAACATCACGCTCGCCAGTCGCTCGGTCTTCAAGGTCCGCAAGGCCGAGGCGGAGACCCGCGGACTCGAGCTGCTGCGCCGCATCGGCCTCGAGGCGAAGGCGCACGAATACCCCGACCGGCTCTCCGGTGGGCAGCAGCAGCGCGTCGCGATCGCCCGCGCCATCGCCACCGAGCCGGAGCTTCTGCTGCTCGACGAGATCACAAGCGCACTCGACCCGCAGCTGGTGGGCGAGGTTCTCGATCTCGTCGGCGAGCTCAAGGTCGCCGGCAGCACCATCATGATGGCCACACACGAGATGTCGTTCGCGCGACGCGTCGCCGACCGCGTGATCTTCCTCTCGAACGGAACGATCGTCGAGGCCGGGCCGCCCGAGCAGATCTTCGACGCTCCGGAGCATCCCGAAACCCAAGCGTTCCTGTCGCGGGTGCGTCACGCCGGGCAGGGCTTCTGAGCCGCGGGTCCTAAGCTGGCGGGGTGACTGCAGACACAGGCTCTTCGGTGATCGCCCAGCTCGTCGAGGCGCTCGGCGAGAAGGTCTCGACGGATGCCGCCGGGCTCAGCGCCGCCCAGGCGGACCAGTCGGGCCACCGCTCGGCTACCGCGCCCCTCGCGATCGTCGACGCCCGCAGCATCGACGACGTGCAGCAGACGATGCGCATCGCCACACGCACCCGCACGCCGGTCGTCACGCGCGGTGCCGGAACCGGTCTCGCCGGGGCGTCGATCGCGTCGGCGGGGCAGATCGTGCTCTCCACGGCATCCATGACCCGTGTTCTCGAGGTCAACGAAGCCGACCTTCTCGCGGTCGTCGAACCGGGAATCATCAACGCCGACCTCAACGCGCAGCTGGCGCAGCACGGGCTGTGGTTCGCGCCGGACCCCGCCTCACGCGCGATCTCCACGGTCGGCGGCAACATCGCGACGAACGCCGGCGGGCTGCTGTGCGCGAAGTACGGCGTGACGCGCGACGCGGTGCTCGCCCTGAAGGTCGTGCTGGCCGATGGTCGCCTCATCTCCACTGGGCACCGCAGCGTCAAGGGCGTCACGGGGCTCGACCTGACCGCGCTCATGGTCGGGTCGGAGGGCATCCTCGGCGTCATCGTGGAGGCGACCGTGCGGCTGCGCCGCGTCGTCGAGGGCGAGATCGCGACGATCGCCGCATTTTTCGACACGGTGGTGGATGCCGCGACAGCCTCCGCCGCGCTCACGGCGGCCGGTCTGCAGCCCGCCGTCATGGAGCTCGTCGACCCGAAGACCCTGCGGGCGATCGACGACTTCGTGGGCGGCGACCTGTCGAGCCGCGGGGCTGCGCACCTCGCCGTTCAGTTCGACGGTCCCTCGGCAGCCGCCGATGCGCGCCGTGCTCTCGACATCCTCACCGAGATGGGGGCGGATGCCGATCTCACGACCGACCGCGCCGAAGGCGAGCGGCTTCTCGCCACGCGCCGGGCCGCGCATGCGTCTCTCGAACGCCTCGGCACGACGCTCATCGAAGACATCTCCGTTCCCCGCTCCGCCATGCCCGCGATGTTCTCCGAGATCGAGACCATCGAGCGGAAGTTCGGCGTGAGCATCCCGACCCTCGCCCACGCGGGCGACGGCAACCTGCATCCGAACTTCGTGTTCGAGGGGCCGGAGGTTCCGGAGCACGTCTGGCGGGCCGCCGACGAGCTGTTCCAGGCGGCGCTGCGACTCGGCGGCACGCTCACCGGGGAGCACGGCGTCGGCACCCTGAAGAAGCGCTGGCTCGCGGCGGAGCTCGGCGTCGATCAGGTGGAGCTGCAGCGCCAGATCAAGACGGTCTTCGACCCCCTCGGCATCCTGAACCCCGGAAAAGTCTTCTGACCGCTCCCTGAGTCCTCGCGTCAAACGCCGCCTGACCACCGTCCGCAGAACCCGATGCCGGTTTTGTAAGGTTTGCGCGTATTATTGGGGAACCTGTACTTTTCGAGTGTCGACGCGGAGGTCACTATGCTCGCGAATCTCACCGGATGGCACTTCGTCATCATCCTGTTCATCATCCTGCTGCTGTTCGGTGCTCCGAAGCTCCCGGGCCTCGCCAAGAGCGTCGGCGAGTCGATGAAGATCTTCAAGAAGGAGGTCCGCGAGGTCACCGACAACGGTGACTCCGACGCGACCACGTCGTCGAAGGATGCCGAGGCGCAGCGCACCGACGCCGCCTGACGCGTCGCACCGCCCACGTCCCGCGGCGCCCGCGCCGCCACGCGCCGACGCCACGCCACGCGCCGCACCCGCACGCCCGCGCCACGCCCCGCACCCGCGCCCCGCACCCACGCGCCCGCGCCACGCCCCGCACCCGCGCCCCGCACCCACGCGCACCCACGCCACCCCCCGCACGCGCCCACGCGCCACGCGGCCCGCGCGCCACGCGCACCCACGGCCCGCCCCGCGCGCCCACGCGCCGCGGCCCGCACCAGACGTCAAAAATGGCGAGGAATCGTTACGATTCCTCGCCATTTTTGACGGGGGCTCGGCGCTGGCAGTTTGGGAGTGCTGACAGTGTGCGGGGGTGTCAGCGTGTGTGGGGGAACAACGGTGCTGCCAGCGCCGAGGTCTAGAGGCCCTGCCAGGTGGGCTTGTTCGCGTACGAGTGGCGGTAATAGTCGGCGTTCTTCAGCTGAGACGCCGCCGCCTCGTCCACGATCACCGTCGCGCGCTCGTGGAGCTGCAGCGCGGAACCGGGCAGGGATGCCGTGACGGGGCCCTCGACCGCACCGGCGATCGCGGGGGCCTTGCCCTCGCCGAACGCCAGCAGCACAAGGTGCCGCGCACGATGGATGGTGCCGAGGCCCTGCGTGATGCAGTGCATCGGCACGTCGTCCTCGGAGTCGAAGAAGCGCGCGTTGTCGCGACGCGTCTGCTCCGTGAGTGTCTTCACGCGGGTGCGCGAAGCGAACGAGGACCCGGGCTCGTTGAACCCGATGTGGCCTGTCGTTCCGATTCCGAGGATCTGCAGGTCAATGCCGCCGGCCGCCTCGATTGCAGCCTCGTAGTCCGCGCCCGCGTGCTCGATCGTCTCGAGGGAGCCGTTGGGGACATGGATGCGGTCGGGGTCGAGCCCGAGTGGTTCGACGACCTCGCGGTTGATGACGGAACGATAGCTCTCAGGATGCTCGACCGGCAGCCCCACATACTCGTCGAGCGCGAAGCCGGTGATCTTCGACAGATCCATCGAGTCGCGTCGCTCCGCCAACGCACGATACACGGGTAGCGGGGTCGAGCCCGTCGCGAGTCCCAGAACGGCGGTGGGCTTCGCAGCCACCAGCGCAGCGATCTCCTCGGCGACGAGTGCTCCGGCGGCATCCTTCGACTCGACGATGATGACTTCAGCCATAGACCTTTTCCTTCTGTAGTCCGACCAGGGCGGCGCCGAGCGCGGCGACGGACGCCTGGTGCGGGACGATGCTGATTCGGGAATCCAAGTTGAGCGACGCGAGGAACCGCGATCTGCTCGCTTCTGAGCGTATCCGGTCTTGAACGAGCACGAGCAATCGCTCACCGAGGGCGCTGATGCCGCCGCCGAGCACGACAGCGTCGACGTCGACGGTCAGGGCGAGAGCCCGCACGGCGCTCGAGACGCCGAGTGCGAGGTCGTCGCGAATCGCGACGGCTTCCGGGTCGCCGGCATCAGCCGCGTCGAACATCGCGCGAACAGGAAACGCCTCTGCCCTCCCCCAGCGCGCGGCGATGCTTCCTCCGCCCGCGAGGGTTTCGATGCAGCCGCGCTGTCCGCACAGGCACTCACGACCGTCGGGTCGGATGCTGAGGTGTCCGATCTCACCCGCGGCGCCTGTGGCTCCGTTGCAGATCTGACCGTCCACCACGATTCCAGCGGCGACGCCCGTGCCGAGGTTGAGGTACGCGAGCGAATTTTCGGCGCCGATCTCACGTGCGGCGCCGAGCGCGGCGGCCTTCACATCGTTCTCGACCGTGACAGGTGCGCCGAGGCGTTCTTCGAGCACCCCGGCCAGGTCGAGGTCGACGACGTCGATGTTGACGGCGTGCGTCACGTGCCCAGCGTCCACCCGACCTGGGATGCCGATGCCGATGCTCTCGATCTCGGCTCGGTGCTCAGGGACGGATGCCGCGAGCTCGGCGACGACCGCCTGGATCGCCCCGACGACGGCCTCTGTTCCAGGAACGGTGACCTTACGCGCGCGAGCCAGCTGGTTTCCGTCGGCGTCGAGCGCCACCCCGGCAGTGGTCGTGCCGCCGACATCGACTCCGACGATCACGAAGCCTCGCCGCCCAGCAGCTCGAGCAGAGCGACTCCTACGAGCCGTGATGCGCCGAACGTTGCGATGTCGGCGTACGCACGCGCGTCATCGGGCCACCCCATGTCGACCGTGAGAACCGCGCGACCAGCGGCCCGCAGAGCGTCAACCAGCTGTGTGGACCGCGCGTGGCGGTGGTTGCCCTTGCCGACGACGATCAGAAGACCATCGCCTGCGGCCGCAGCGATGCGCGCGACGGCATCCTCGACGCTCTCGTCGCCCTGGCTGCCGACGTCGACGCCCACGATCGGCACCCCGGGCCACGGATCTGCGACGGTGAACGGCCCCCAGGGGGCGACCCCGACCGCGATGTTCGCGACCGCGTCGAGGCTCACGATGGCCGCGGGAGCGCGGGCCGCATCGAGAGTGGCGTCGTCCACACGGATGTCGAAGGCGCGCGTCGTCTCAGCGATTGCTTCCTCGGAGACCTCCGTCGTGATGTCCTTCGGCTCGTCGACGGTGAGGGTCTCGGCCACGGCGGCGACGCGCTTCGCTGCGTCCACGATGCGGTCCGCGTCGAGACGACCCTCGACCACGGCGGACGCGATGGCAAGCTCGATCTCGGCGAGCTGCTCGTCGGTGTTGCGCGTGCCGATGCACAGCAGGTCGACACCGGCCGCGAGAGCTCGAACGGCGGCTTCCGGAATGCCCAGCTCGCCGCTGGCCCCGGCCATGTCGAGCGCATCGCTCACGATGAGCCCGTCGAAGCCGAGCTCCTCGCGAAGGAGCTCCTGCAGCACGATGCGCGACATCGTCGCGGGGTGTTCCGGATCGATCTGCGGCAGCAGGATGTGGCTCGTCATGACCGCCCGCACGCCCGCCTTCACCGCGGCCTCGAACGGAACGAGTTCCCGCTTGCGCAGGGTCTCGCGGTCGACGTCCAGCACCGGAAGCGCGAGGTGCGAGTCGGTGTCGACGTCTCCGTGCCCCGGGAAGTGCTTGGCGCAGGCAGCCATTCCAGTGCTCTGCAGCCCAGTGATCCACGCGGTGCCATGGCGCGCGACGAGCTCTTCGCCAGCGCCGAAGCTCCGCACTCCGATCACAGGGTTCAACGGGTTCGAGTTCACGTCGATCGTGGGCGCGAAGTCCAGGTTGCAGCCGACCGACCTCAGGTCAGTGGCCACGGATGCCGCCACACGCGCGGTCACCTCGGTGTCGTCGAGGCGCCCGAGCACCGCGTTGCCCGGAAACGGCGACCCGGTGGCGTAGTGCAGACGGGTGACGTCTCCGCCCTCCTCGTCGATCGCGATGATCGCCTGAGGGTTGGCTTCGCGGATCTGGTCGGTGAGGCGACGCAGCTGCGCGGCATCCGTGATGTTGGGCCCGAACACGCACACCCCACCCAGGCCAGCACGCAGACGTGCTGCGAGCCAGTCGGGTAGTTCGGTGCCTTCGAATCCTGGAAGAAGAGTTGCTGATATCTGGCAGGGGGGCACCCGGGTCATCCTTTCACTGCGCCGCTGACCAGTCCGCCGGTCATTCGTCCCTGCACGAACAGGAAGAAGATGACGACGGGCAGCGCGAGGAGCGTCGATCCGGCCATAATAGCCGCCCAGTTCGTGGACTGAGTGGCCTGCTGGAACGCGCGGAGCCAGATGGGCAGCGTGTAGGAGCCCGGGCTCTGCATGATGATGAGCGCCATGAGGAACTCATTCCACGCCTGGATGAACGCGAACACACCGGTGGCGATGAGGCCGGGGGCGAGCAGCGGGAAGGTGACCTTCCAGAATGCCTGGGTGCGGGTGCAGCCGTCGATCATGGCCGCTTCTTCGAGGTCGGCGGGAACACCGGCGACGAAGCCGCGCAGCATCCAGATCGTGAACGGCAGCACACCGGCTAGATACACGATCGTCAGACCGATGACCGTATTCAGCAGGCGCCAGGAGTCGATCATGCCGAAGATGGTGAACATGAGCGCCTCACCGGGGATCATCTGAATGATCAGCAGCGCGATGATGTACTGGCGGCGACCGCGGAACTTGAATCGCGAGACCGCGACCGCTCCGATGAAGGCGAACAGCAGACAGATCAGCAGCGTGAGTCCGGTGACCGCGAGCGACATGACGAACGACGATGGGAAATTTGCGCGGTCGGGCCGGGCGGGCTCAAACAGCACCGTCATGTAGTTGCGCCACGTGAAGTTCTCCGGCCACCACTGCGGGGTCGGGCTGATGACGTCGGCGTTCGGCTTGAACGAGGTGTTCAGCATCCAGTAGACGGGGAACACCGAGCATATGAAGACGATGACCGACATGACGCCCCAGAGCGTCTTCGACGATGCGTTCCGCAGGGCGGCAGCAGGGCTCAGGCGACGCTTCTCGATGGGAGTCGTCGGCTCCGAGGGCGCCGTCGCTGTGCGGCTCGGCCCGACGCGCGTTGCGAGACTCATATCTCTTCGTCCTTAACTGTCTTGCGCACGTAGTAGATGGAGATCGCGAGCATCATCGCGACCATGATGAACGACACCGCACCGGCACCGCCGAGGTTGCTCGAACCCAGGTGGAAGATGTACGTACCGAACACGTCGGTCTGACTGGAGATACCGCCGAGTCCCTGCAGCGTGTAGACCTGCGTGAACACGCGGAGGTCCCAGATCATCTGCAGCACAGCGGTCACGAGCAGGATGCTCTTGAGGTACGGAAGCACAACGAGGAAGAAGCGCTTGATGCCGCCCGCTCCGTCGAGCTGCGCAGCCTCGAGAACCTCCTCGGGCACCTGGGTGAGGCCCGCGTAGACCGTGAAGGCCACGAACGGCACCGACATCCAGGTGATGATGACGACGAGCACCGCGAAGAACGACAGCGGGTCGATCAGCCAGGAATGGCCGGACCAGTTGTCGGTTCCGGTGATCGTGTTGAGGGTCCAGTTGAGCAGACCGTACTTGGTGTCGACGATCCAGCCCCAGACGATGACCGATGAGACCGGAGGCATCGCCCAGGCAAGCAGAAGGCCGATGGAGATGAGGAGTCGGAAGAACGTACCCACCTTGTTCATGAGGAGGGCGATGAGGATGCCGAGTCCCATCGTCGCGATGACGAGGACGGCCATGAGGGCGAAGCTTCGACCGGCGACCGCCCAGAATGTGGGATCGGTGAGCGTGTCGGTGTAGTTCTTGAGCCCGACCCACTCGGGTGGGGCGCCGAAGATCTGTGCCTTGCCGTACTCCTGGAACGAGTTGATCGCCATCCGGATGAGCGGATAGCCGGTCATGACGAGCAGGACGGCTGTGGCCGGAGCCAACATGAGCCACGGCGTTAAACGGAGGAGAGGCTTGCGACGCGGTTTCTTGTGGCGCCGCAGCAGCGTATCCGCTCGGGGTGAGCTGACCGTATGGGTCATGCTTGCTCCTTCTGATGCGGTGGGCGTGAGGGATGAGGGAATCGGGTGAGGGAAAGGGCTTGAGGGGTCACATCACGGGAGGGACCGTGAGGCGGGGTGGATGGGCGGCGAGACGAACCGACTCGCCGCCCATCAAGACCCGCCAGGTGGGGGAAACAGCGGGTCAGCTGTTGAGGATCTCCTCGATCTGCTTGTCCAGAGACTTCGCGATCTTCGTCACGTCGCCACCCTGAGCGATCTTGACGAGGGAGTCCTTGATGACCTCAGAGGCCTCGACGTCAGCCCACTTCGGAGCAGCGGGCGTCAGGCGGGATGCCTCAGCGGCAGCGGCGGCAGCAGCGGTCACTGCGTCCTCCGGAAGGGCACCGTTCGCCTCGCTGGTAGCGGGGATGAGACCCTTGGCAGCGAGAAGCTCCTGGTACTCAGGCGAGAGCATGATCTGCAGCGCCTTGTACGCGAGCTCCTGGTTCTTCGACTTCGCCGGGATCGCGATGTTCGAGCCACCGGCGAAGGCCGCGGCAGCGCCGCCATCCTTACCGGGGAGCGCGAATGCGGTCACGTCCTTGCCGTAGGTGTCGGGGCAGCCGGGGGTGTCTGCGTCAGCCTCAGCCTTCAGCGACCACTGGAACCAGCTCGGTGCGGAGAGGAAGCCGACGTTGCCCTCACAGAAGGGAACCTGGGCGTTCGTCTCGTCGCCGTCCTTCGGAGCGGACGTAGCGCTCTCGTAGATGGACTGCATCTGCTCGAGGCCGGCGATGCCGCCCTCGCTCGAGAAGCCGGCCTTCCAGCTTCCGTCGTCCTGCTGCTCAGCGACGTAGCCGCCGTTCTCCCACACGAACGGGAGGACGTTGTACCAGTCCTTACCCGGTGCGTAGATGCCGGAGGCGACGCCGTTCTCCTTCATCGTGATGCCCGCTTCGACGTACTCGTCGAGCGTGGTGGGAACCGCGCCGTCGAAGATCTGCGGCGTGTAGAACACGACGCGAGCACCCGAGTAGTACGGGTACGCGTAGATCTTGTCTTCGTAGGTTCCGGCCTCGACGAAGCCCTTCAGCAGGTTGTCGCCGCCGAGCTCTTCGTACTTGTCGGTGAGGTCGGTGAATGCACCGGCCGAGGTGAAGGCAGCTGCCTGCGTGTTTCCGATCTCGACGACGTCAGGGGCGTCGGATCCGGAGAGTGCGGTCGTGTACTTGTCGACAAGACCGTTCCACTGCTGCTCTTCGATCACGAGAGTCGAACCGGGGTTCTCCTCTTCGAAGGTCGTCTTCAGGTAGTCGCGTGCTTCGTCTGGGGTGTCGGTGCCGACGAGCCAGACGCGAATCTCGGCGGAGTCGCTTCCAGACGCGCCGTCGGCGCTTCCGGAGCATCCGGCGAGTGCCAGCGCTGCGATGGCCCCAAGGGCCACAATGCCGGTTTTCCTCATCAGAGGTCCTTTCTCAGGAATGCGGGCGAGCACGGGTGCCGCCACGTCGTTGTGGTGTGGTGTGGTGCAAGGGGCCCCTAGGAGACCCCCAGTTGTCCGGTGAGGACGAGGACCACGGCCCCGAACAGGACGTTGTCCTGGCCGAGCGTGGTCATCCTGAGCGAAAGATCACCGGGGTTGCCGGTCATCGTCCGCGCCAGGAGGGTTTCATGAGCGGACGTCATGAAGTCGCCGCCCAGAAGTTCTGTGGGACCCGACAGAACGACGTCCGTCAGGTCGAGAGTGCGCACGATGGGAGCGAGGGCGATGCCCAGGTGCTCCCCCGCGGTGCGAAGCAGGTTCGTGCGCGCGGCCGCTTTCGCGTCATCGCTGTCGTCGGATGCCTCGATGTCGGCGAGCCCCGCAGTAAGGTGCGGGACGCCGACCCATGCCTCGAGGCAGGAGGTGCGTCCGCAGCGGCAGAGCGGACCCTGCTCGGTGCCGACGGTGACGTGGCCGATCTCGCCGTCCCAGAAGCGGCCGCCGCGGAACGTCGCTCCGCCGACGATGACACCGGCGCCGACACCGTGACCGATGCGCAGCAGCATGATGTCGTCGCTGTCGGTCTCGCCGAAGCTGTGCTCCGCGAGCACGGCCGCGTTCACGTCGTTCGCGACGCTGGCCGGGAGACCGGTGCGCGCAGTGATGCGCGCGCGAAGATTGACGTCTTCCCATCCGAGGCTGACGGCCACGCGGATGACGCCCGCGTCGTCGACGATACCGGGAGACCCGACGCCGACGCCGAGAAGCGGCGCTGTCGCGAGGCCTCGTGCCTCGTCGATCACCTCGAGTGCTTTGTCGAGAGCGTCGCTCCCCCGAGCATCCTCGATCGCGATCTCGCAGCGCGCGACGATGTCACCGCCGAGGCTCACGACCGCGGCACGGAAGGCGTCTTCTCCCGAGAGGTCGACCGCGATCATCTGGTGGCCGTCGCGGTCGAGGTCGATGAGAGTAGCGCGCTTGCCCGGTCGCGAACCCTCGCGAGGGCCGCGCTCGACGATGTAGCGCTCCTCGATCAGGTCTGCGACGAGATCGGACACGGTGACGCGCGTGAGCTCCGTCGTGCGGGCGATGTCCGCGCGGCTCTGCGGACCGCTGCGGTAGAGAGTCTGCAGCACGAGAGACCGATTGTGCGCGCGTGTGGCCTCGGGCAGCAGCTTCGCACTGGGGCGAAGCGCGCGGCCGCTCACGACGCGTGAGCTCATCGGCTCGCTTGTCTGGTACTCCTGCGGACTCATGTTTGTTAGTAAACCCTACTAACAATGTTCGTGCAACCTTTTCCCGCTCCGATTTCCGATGTTTATCTGTTCGTTATTCACGCATCTCGCGGTCGGATCGGCTACGGTCGGGAGCGACGCTCACAAGGGGAACCAACTCATATGAACTCACGTGCTCTCGGCGCCGCCGTCGTGCTCGCCGCATCCGCCGCTCTTCTCACCGGTTGCGCGGGCGGCCAGTCGGTCAGCGACGCCTGCGACATCTTCCACGACGCCGACATCGAGCTCGTCTCCGCGATCACGAGCTCGAGCGGTTCGCTGCTCGATGACCCCGCGACGGCGAAGAAGGACCTGAACGCGGCGATCGCCGACTTCGAGAAGTCCGTTTCCGAGGTCTCGAACCCCGATGTGAAGCCCGCTGTCGACAAGATGACGAAGGCGTTGAAGTCGTTCGACGAGCAATTCGCGAGCGCCGCGGACGCCGCCGTCGACGACCCCGACTCCGTGGACTCCGCCGCCCTCTCCGAAGCACTGACGGACGCCGAGAAGGCAGAGAAAGGCGTCGTCAAGGCCTGCAAGGGCAACTGACGAACGCGGACAGCGAACGTCACGTTATCCACAGCTCTTCCGGTTGTCACGGGGTGCGGCTAGCCTTGAGTCATGGCTGAGTTTCGCGTAGTAGAACTGTCGGCGTCGACGATCGTGGCGGTGAACGCCCTGTCTCTCAAGCCGGGGCAGGAGCAATTCGTCGCGCCTGTGTCTTACTCCGTGGCAGCAGCGGTGACGAACCCCGCGACCACCTGGCAGCGTGTCGTTCTCGACGGCGATGAGGTCGTCGGCTTCATTCAGGGCAACTTCGACCAAGAGGAGACCGACGACTACTTCAAGAGCATTCTCTGGCGCGTGAACGTGGATGCCGAGGCTCAGCGTCAGGGTGTCGGCAAGTTCGCCGTCGATGCGCTCGCCTCCGAGGCACGCAAGCGCGGCTTCGGTCACATCAACGTCATGTACGAGCCCGGTGACGGCGGCCCTGAAAAGTTCTTCCGCGCGGTTGGCTTCGACCCCATCGACGAGACGGAGTACGGCGAGGTCGTCGGCCGACTTACGCTCTGATGAACGACGACTTCGTCGAGGCTGTTCTGCAGGTTGTCGAGTCGATACCGGCGGGGCGCGTCATGAGCTACGGACAAGTCGCGGCGACGTTTGGCTCACGTTCAGCGCGCGGCGTCGGATGGGTCATGTCCCGGTACGGGAGCGATGTTCCGTGGTGGCGGGTGGTTCAGGCCTCCGGCAAACCGCCGCAGTGCCACGAGAACTCAGCTCGCGAGCACTATGACGCCGAGGGCACTCCCCTGCGCCGGGCATCGTCGCCGGACTACCGGCTCGCGCGCGAGGCGTTCGTCGGAGCATCCTGACAGACTCGGACCTGCCAGCACACCACACTCAGGCATGCCGCTCTACTCAGGCCCCGACGGGTTCTCGCGGGCGCACCGAGGCGCGCACGATATTCACGATCATGGCGATGAAGACGATCGCCCACACGGCGAGGGCCACCCAGAGAAAGTGGCCGCCGATCCAGCCGACGATCGGCAGGTTGTCGGCACGGCCCAGGTAGATGCCGGCGACCGCGTACATGCCGAGTGGGAACACCATGCTCCACAGCGCGGCCTCGTAGCGCAGCGGGATCCGGTGGATGAGGTGCCGCCAGATTCCGATTCCGATCAGCCCGGGGATCAACCAGGTCGCGAATGCCCAGAAGACGACGGCTGCCGCAGCGACCGGAGCGCGCACGACGCTCACCATCGCGGTGTCGCTCATCTCGACAATGCGCGAGCCGGCGAGGACGGTGATCGCTCCGGCGCCCATCGTCACCCAGTAGGGCGGGCCCATCTGCGAGACGGGGATGCCCCGCGTCAGCACGCGGATCACAACCGCGCAGCCGATCACCCCGTAGAGAATGAGCCCGATTCCCCACGACAGCACGGCAATGATCGAGAGGGCGTCGCTCAGGGCTCCCGCCGTGGGCTCGAGGGATGCCGCGAGGACCGCGACCGATTGGCTCGCGACGGACCAGATGAACCACGTTCCGTTCAGCCCGTTCAGAATGTCGTCTCCCTGATGGCGACTCACGACGAGGCCCGGAATCACATAGCCGAGGACGATCCACGCAGCGAACGATACGGCGAGCAGAACTCCGGGAATCACCGCGACATTGTCGGCGGCGAGCCGGGAGCCGAGCACGTTGGTGCCGGCGACGAAGGTAAAGAATGAGAACCCGTTCTGGGGGCCGGCGAAGTCGCGGACGACGGCGCCCGGGTAGCGGATGCCGCGCCACGCCGTCAGAACGACGAGGACAGCGTACCCGAGAGCGGCGATCGCGAGCAGCACGTACGAGAGCGCGTCGTACCCCTCGAGCTGCAGCCCGAGAGAGATGATGCCGGTCGCCATCACGAGTGCGAAATAGCCGGGCGGAAGCGTGCGCACGGCCTGCGCGATGCGTGATTCGTCTGGCTGCTCCACGACTCCCAGCGTATCGGCATCCGTCTCCCGGGCCCGCGAGAAGGCCCGGGAGAAATCAGATGCGCGTCGTCAGACGAGCGAGTCGCGCCACGCGGCGTGCAGCTGGGCGAAGCGCCCCGTGCCGGCGATGAGCTCGTCAGGAGATCCGTCTTCGACGATGCGCCCGTGCTCCATCACGAGCACGCGGTGCGCGATCGCGACCGTCGAGAGGCGGTGCGCGATGATGATCGCGGTGCGGTCGGCGAGCAGGGTCTCCAGGGCCTCCTGAACGAGGCGCTCGCTCGGGATGTCGAGCGAGGCGGTCGCCTCATCGAGGATCAGCACTGAGGGGTCCGCGAGGAACGCCCGCGCGAACGAGATCAGCTGGCGCTGCCCCGCCGACACGCGGCCCCCGCGCTTGTTCACATCGGTGTCGTACCCGTCAGGCAGCGCGTCGATGAAGGCGTGCGCCCCGACAGCTTTCGCCGCATCCACGATCTCCTCCCTCGACGCATCCGGCCGGCCCAGCGCGATGTTGTCGGCCACGGTGCCGGAGAACAGGTACGCCTCCTGCGTGACCATGACGATCGCGCGGCGGAGATCCTTCGGGTGCAGCTGTCGCAGGTCGACCCCATCGAGTCGCACGGCACCCTCGCTCGGGTCGTAGAACCGCGAGATGAGCTTGGCGAGCGTCGACTTGCCGGCACCCGTCGAGCCGACGAGCGCGATCGTCTGCCCCGCAGGGATCTCGAGTGAGAAGCTCGGCAGAACCGTGGTCTTCTCGTTGTAGGCGAACGTGACGTCGTCGAACTCGACGGTGCCGCGCGAGGTCCACAGGTCGATGGGCGTCGTCGGATCCGGAACGCTCGGTCGTTCTTCGAGCACACCCGAGATCTTCTCGAGCGCCGCCGCAGCGGACTGGTAGGCGTTGTAGAACATCGCCATCTCTTCCATCGGGTCGAAGAAGCGGCGCACGTACAGCACAGCCGCGAGCAGAGCTCCGATCTCGAGGTCGCCGTTCACGACGCGGAAGCCGCCGACGAGAAGCACGGCCGCGACCGACAGGTTGCCGATCAGGATGATGCCCGGCTCATAGATTCCGAACAGCTGGATCGTGCGCGCGTTGATGTCGCGGTACTCCTCGACGAGCGCGCTGAACTCCTTCTCGTTGCGCTTCTCCTTGCGGAACGCCTTGACCGCGCGAATGCCGGTCATCGATTCCACGAAGTGCACGATGACCTTCGCCGAGGCCACGCGCGACTTGCGGAACTGCACCTGCGAGCGCTTCTGGAACCACCGGGTCAGGAAGAACAGCGGCACCATGGCCAGTACGACAACCGCGGCGCTCGTCCAGTCGAGAAGCAGCAGGGCGCAGAAGACGAAGCCCATGTAGAGGATGCCGTTGACCAGCTGACTGATGCCCTCATCGAGCAGCTGTTTGATGGCGTCCAGGTCACTCGTCTGCCGCGAGATGATGCGGCCCGAGGTGTAGGACTCGTGGAACTCGAGGCTCAGCTTCTGCGTGTGCTGGAACACGCGCATCCGCAGGTCGAGCAGCACTGCCTGGCTGATGCGGGCGCTCGCGACGACGTAGGTCGACATGAAGGTGGCCGCTGCGAGAGCCGTGACGATGTATAGGATGCCGACGCCGAACGCCGGCAGCCAGTCGCTGTGCTCCAGCACGGCGGGCAGCGCCGTGTCGATGCCGTAGGCGATGAGCGCGGGGCCCGCGACGCTCGCGATCGTCGAGCAGATGACGAGCGCCATCGCCCCGACCACGCGCCAGCGCAGCGGCTTCACGAGGGAGCCGAGCAGCCGCAGCGATCGCTGTCGGATCTGCCGACTCTCCTCCTTGGTGAGATCGTGGCGCTCTTCGCCGGCCACGCCGAGGACGCTCTGGCTGGTCATCGCGCCACCTCCTCTCGTTGGTCAGTCGGTGTCTCGTCGCGCGGGTTCTCCTGATCGAGCGATGAGATGACGAATCGGTAGTGGGTGCTGCGGGCGAGCAGCTCGGTGTGGGTGCCGACGTCGACGATGCGCCCGTGGTGCATCAGGGCGACACGATCGGCGAGGGCGACCGTCGATGGGCGGTGCGCCACGATGAGCGCGGTCGTCGAGGCGAGCACGCGTCGCAGAGCCTCCTCCACGAGGGCCTCGGTGTCGACATCGAGCGCGGAGAGCGGGTCGTCGAGCACGAGCACCGCAGGGGCCGCGGCGACCGCACGTGCGAGCGCAAGACGCTGCCGCTGACCTCCCGAGAGGCTGAGTCCCTCCTCACCGACGGTCGTGTCGACGCCCTCCGGCAGGTCGTGGACGAACTGCGCCTGCGCGATCTCGAGGGCCTCGTCGAGCACTCGCTGCGCCTCGGGCGAGGTCAGCTCGAGGTCGTCTCTGCCCAGCAGCACATTCTCACGAACGGATGCCGAGAAGAGCGTCGCCTCCTCGAAGGCCATCGCGATGTGCCGACGCAGCTCGCCGCGGCGCAGGTCGCGCACATCGACGCCGTCGAGCTTCACCGCCCCGCCGGTCACGTCGTAGATGCGGGTCGTGAGCGCGGTGAGGGTGGTCTTGCCGCATCCTGTCAGCCCGACCAAAGCCATCGTCTCCCCCGGCTCAAGCGTGAGATTCACGCCGTCGAGAAGGTCGGGGAAGCCAGCGGGCGAATCGGGGTACCGGTAGTGCACATCGTCGAACTCGAGTCGGCCTTTCGGGCTCTCGATCGTCGAAGGGTGCTCCGGATCGGTGATCGTGTTGACGACGTCGAACACCTCGAAGACGCGATCGATCGCCGTGCGCGTGTCGAAGGTCATCGACAGCAGGAACCCGATGGATTCGATCGGGAAGCGCAGCACCGTCGCCGTCGCGAAGAACGCGAAGAGCTGACCGACGTTGATCTCGCCGTTCGCCGCGAGCCAGATGCCCGCGAACAGGCACAGACCGAAGCCGATGTCTGGCAGCAGGATGAGCCAGTACCAGATGCCGGCGATCGCGCGTGCCTTCTCAATCTCGGTGCCACGCAGGTTCTCTGCACGAACCGAGAAGCCGCGCAGCGCGTGCTTGCCACGGCCGAACGCCTTCAGCACACGGATGCCGTGAACCGACTCCTCCACGTTGGTGGCGAGGTCTCCCGCCTGGTCCTGACTGCGGCGAGCCACGACCGAGTACCGCTTCTCGAAGACGTAGCCGTAGATCCAGACCGGAATCGCGCAGACCATGAAGATGGTGCCGAGCAGCCAGTGCCATGTGAACAGCACGATCGAGCCGATCACGATCGTGAGCACGTTCACGACCAGCAGCACGATCCCGAACGAGAGCCAGCGCCGAATGAGGTTGAGGTCCTGCATCATGCGCGAGAGCAGCTGCCCCGACTGCCAGCGGTCGTGGAAGGCGACGGGAAGGTCCTGCAGCTTCTCGTAGATCGCGTTGCGCATCGTGGCCTCGACCGTGGTGCCGGGCAGCAGCACGAACCAGCGTCGAGCCGCGATCATGATCGCCTCGACGACGCCGAGCGCGAGCACAAGCGCCACCGCGGGCCAGATCGCTGCCGGGTCGCGCTCAGCGAGGGCGCCGTTCACGAGACGCTCGAGGACCATCGGAATGGCGAGCGCGACGAGCGCCCCGAGCAGCGCGGACACCATGCCGAGGCTGATGCGCGGCATGGCGTGCTTCGCGTAGGGGTAGATGCGCCAGATGGCGCGGAATGTGGAGAGGTTCGATTTTCGTGTGGCTTCAGTGCCGGACATGTTGTGCTGCTCGCTTGAATCGTTTCGGCGGTCGGAGACAACCGGCGCCAGGGCGCGTCGATCGTCAGAAACGGAACCGGTGGTCATCCGGCCCGGTGCGGGTGAGTGGTGAGGGCGGCGCTCTCGTTACATGGCGCCGACGGGCCCGGGAGTTCCGGCGACCGTGACGAAGGAGGCCGGACGATTGCCATACGTGGCAGTGATGGTCGTGAACATCTCATCCTCCTCGGCGTCTGTGCGGATCGCGCTGCCCACGTCAATAAGAGCAGACAGCCTTATAGGCTAAACGACCTTCTCCCGGTCGCGCAAGAGCGAGTTCAGCGGATGCGAACGGAGAGACTCGTGATCGTCGCGCCGATCTCCTCGAACGCGGAGATGTCCACCGTGACGACCTCGTAGCCGAGGTCCGTGAGAAGCTCAGCGGTCTTCGGCGCGGACTCCGCGACCATCACAGAGTCGTCGGTGAGCACGAGCACCGCCGATCCCTCCGGCTCAGGCGCGGCGATGAATCCCGGGAAGAGGCTCAGGTGGTCGATGCGCTCCGGGTCGCCGATGAAGGTGCCGTCGGGCAGCGCCGTGACGACGGACTTCAGGTGCGCGGCAGCCGACGTCGGGGCAGCGACGACGGAGTAGCCATACGGCGCGACGAGCTCACGCAGCTGGCGGATGCCGTCGGCGTTGGTGCGCTCCGAACGGCCGACGTACAGCGTGTCACCGACCGGAAGAACGTCGCCGCCCTCAAGGGTCCCGGGCGACATGATGCGCTCGATCGAGAAGCCGAGGCCGCTCATCGCGTCTTCCACACCCTCGAGCTCACGGCGACGGGTCTCATCGGCGGGGCGCGTGATGATCGCGAGGTCCTCGACGACCACGACGGCATCCTCGAGCATGGCCGAGTCGGTCAGCTCACTGGCGAAGGCGACCTCGCGCGTCGACCAGCCGTTGTCTTCGAACGCTCCGGCATAGGCATCCCACTGGGTGTCGGCGTCGTCTCCGAGCTCCTTCGACGGCATGCGCACGAGGGCGATGCGACGCTCCGCGGCGCGCGGGGCCTCGTGGTACCCGACCGTCGCTTTATAGACGGCCCGTCCGAGCGTCGGTGCCGCGATGACGAGAGCGAACGCGTAGATGAGGTTCGTGCTCGTGAGCGTCGCCACGATCATGCCGAGGATCTCACCGGAGATGGGCGTGCCTTGCTGCATCGTCGTGAGCAGCACACCGATCACGGGCGCCGCGAAGCCGACGATGATGCCCGCGGGCAGAGCCCACCGCCATGACGACATCGCGCCCAGCATTCCCGCGATGAACAGCAGCAGGAAGGCGAAGAGGCTCGACAGAATGTAGTACGCACTCGCCGGTCCGATGATCGACGGCGACATCTGGTTCACGAGGAAGAAGGCTGTCACTGCCGCCACGTGTGCGAGAAGGGTGACGAGAACGGCGGAAGCGAGTGAAGCGATGACGCGGCGCGCCCAAGTGACAGTCATGCCCTCGAGCCTACGGGATGCGAACGGGCCGAACGCTCCATGCGCCCGGCCCGTTCATGGGATTCACACCCGATCAGTGGAAGAAGTGGCGCTCCCCCGTGAAGTACATGGTCACTCCCGCGGCCTTCGCCGCCGCGATGACCTCTTCGTCGCGCACCGATCCGCCCGGCTGCGCGACCGCCTTGACTCCACCCTTCAGCAGAATCTCGAGACCGTCGGCGAACGGGAAGAAGGCGTCGGATGCCGCGACGGAGCCCGCCGCACGGTCACCGGCCCGCTTGACGGCGAGCTCACACGAGTCCACGCGGTTGACCTGCCCCATGCCGACGCCGACCGCGGCGCCCGACTTGGCGAGGAGGATCGCGTTGGACTTGACGCTGCGGCAGGCCTTCCACGCGAAGGCGAGGTCGGCGAGCGTCTGCTCGTCGGCGGCCTCTCCCGAGACGAGCGTCCACTCGTTCGTGATGTCGGCGTCCGGGTCGAAGCGGTCGGACTCCTGCACGAGCAGTCCGCCCGAGATCTGCTTCGCCTCAAGCGGCTCGGGCGCGAAGCCCTCGGGCAGCTGGAGAATGCGCAGGTTCTTCTTGGTCTGCAGCAGCGCGAGCGCGTCGTCTTCGTACCCCGGAGCCACGATGACCTCGGTGAAGATCTCCTTGACGGTCTCGGCCATGCCGAGCGTCACGGTGCGGTTCGCTGCGATCACGCCGCCGTAGGCCGACACCGGGTCTGTGTCGTGCGCGCGACGGTGCGCCGAGGCGATCGGGTCGCTGGCCTTCGGCTTGGCGACCGCAATGCCGCACGGGTTCGCGTGCTTAACGACGGCGACCGCCGGTTCGGCGAAGTCGTATGCGGCGCGCACTGCAGCATCGGCATCCGTGTAGTTGTTGAAGCTCATCTCCTTGCCGTGCAGCTGCGTCGCCTGTGCGATGCCCTGCCCGCCCGCCCGAAGATACAGCGCGGCCTCCTGGTGCGAGTTCTCGCCGTAGCGCAGCACGTGAGACAGTTCGCCCTGGATCGTCAGGGACGAGCCGAATCCCTCCACGGCATCCGTGAACCAGCCCGCGACAGCGGTGTCGTACGCCGCGGTGTGCGAGAACGCCTGTGCAGCGAACTCACGCCGCTGTGCGAGTGTGGTGCCTCCGGCCTTGACCGCCTCGATGACCTCGCCGTACGAGGCGGGCGAGACCACGACCGCGACGTTCGGGTGGTTCTTCGCCGCCGCGCGCACCATCGACGGGCCGCCGATGTCGATCTGCTCGACTATGTCGTCCGGCTCTGCGCCCGAGGCGACCGTCTCGACGAACGGGTACAGGTTGGCGACGACGAGCTCGAACGGTTCGATGCCGAAGTCCGTCAACTGCTGCTCGTGCGACTCAAGCCGCAGGTCGGCGAGGAGCCCCGCGTGCACGGTCGGGTGGAGCGTCTTGACGCGACCGTCAAGCATCTCGGGCGAGCCCGTCAGCGCAGCCACGTCGGTCACCGGGTACCCGGCATCACGGATGGTCTGAGCGGTCGAGCCGGTGGAGACGATCTCGACGCCCGCGTTCGCGAGTGCGCTGGCCAGGTCGGTGAGGCCCGTCTTGTCGCTCACCGAGATGAGCGCCCGCTTGATGGGAACGAGGTCGCGTTCGCGATACAGGCTCTTGTCGTGGCTGGGTCCGCTCATTGATGCTCCTTCGTTAGGGGTTAGACCGTGCGCAGATCGAGTCCATCTGCGATGTCGAGCACCGTCTGCACGAGCAGCCGACGTTCGACGGGTTTGATGCGCTCGTGGAGCGTCTGCTCGGTGTCGCCCTCGACGACCGGCACGCGCTCCTGCACGATGATCGAGCCGGTGTCGACCCCGTTGTCGACCACGATGATGGATGCCCCGCTTTCGCTCGCACCCGCCGCGATCGCATCGCGCACAGCGTGTGCGCCGGGAAACTCCGGCAGGTAGGCGGGGTGAGTGTTGATGATGTTGGGCGCGAGAGCGTCGACGACGGATGCCGGCAGCAGCCGCATGAGCCCGGAGAGCACGAGGAGGTCGGGGTTCCACGCCCGAATCTGCTCGAGCAACGCCTGCCCCCATGCCTCGCGCGATTCGAACGAGGTGTAGGGGACGGTGAATGTCGGAACGCCGAACTCCTCGGCGTGGGCGAGCCCCGGGGCATCCCGATCAGCTCCGACAGCGACGATGCGCGCGGGATACTCGGCGTCTGACGCGGCTTCGAGCAGTGCGCGCAGGTTCGAACCGGTGCCTGAGATCAGAACGACGAGTGAGATCACCAGGTCAGTCTACCGGTCGCGTTCCTGCCCGAGTCGCGAGGCTGATCGAGCGGATGCCGCGACTCGCTCCGAGCTGCCCGAGGCCATGCCCAGCAGGGCTCCGACTCCGACGAGAGCCGCGGCGAGAGCCCCCACGAGCCACGGGTGTGGACCTACCGAGACGAACCGGCCAGGGCCGAGGGCACCAGACGACCACCACGCGAGAAGGGTCATCTCGAGACCCGCGATGACCCCGATGGCGAGCGCCGTGACGGCCAAATGGGCGACCTTGGAGCGGATGCCGATGGCGTGCACAGCGCTGTCTCGCACGGCCAGCGCCGCGATGAAGCCCGCGATGAGCGGCACTCCGAGTCCGATGAAACCGAAGGCGAGATCCGTGTCAGGCAGGACCCCGAGGATGGGGACGCTCGGCACAGGTCCAGTGATCGTTCCGGAGGGTGAGACGATCGAGCCGGTTCCCAGACTGAAGCCCGGGCCGACGAGCCAGGATGCCGCCCAGATGACGATGTTCGGCATGAAGGCGATCTGCGCAATCGTCACCGCGATGCCGCCGACGACGCCAAGTTGCGCGGTCTCGTAGAGCGACACGATTCCGCTGAAGTTGATCGCGATGCTCACCATCACCACGAGGGCCGCGACCGCGATGAGCGCCGCGACCGCCGCGGTGGCTCCGCGCAGCGCCTGCACGCCGAGACCGGCGATGTGATCGGGGACGCGGTCGCGCAGGTCGTCGAGTCTGCGCATGACGGGATCGTCGTCTTCTCCCGCAAGGCCGATGCCGACACCGATTGCGAGACCGAGGCCCCACACGAGCGTCGGAATCACGAACGCCGCAACGACGTTCGGCGTCGCAACGGGGTTGAGCGCGCTGAGCCCGACCGCTCCGGAGCAGGCGGCGAACACAATGAGCGAGGTGATGGATGCCGGCAGCCACTCACCGCTGCGGACGGCGCGACGCCCCGTGCGCACGCCCATCAGCACCGTGAACAGCGCGAAGGCGAGCGGGGCGAAACCGACGACGAATGGTTCTGCGGCCTTGCGCAGACCCACGACCTGCAGCGTCGCGTCGTTGAGTGTGATCGTCAGGTCGACGCCATTGCCAAGAAGCCAGATATCGGATGCTGCGCGCCAGAAGACGATCCAGTCGATCTCGAAGCCGTACTGGATGGCCCAGAGAAGCGTGAGCGGAACGAGCGGAATGAACACGCCGATGGCCACGACGATGAACGCTTCGAGAGCGGCGAGAAGGGAGGCAGTGAGGCGGTTCATCCGGTGCCCAAGCCTACCCCGGCCTCCCCATGAAACACGTCAGGCCCCGCCGACGGGCGGGGCCTGACAGAGTGTGCTCAGATCAGAGAGACTCGATGATCTCGCGCATGAGCTGCGCAGTCTCACTCGGGGTCTTTCCGACCTTGACGCCGGCGGCCTCGAGGGCCTCCTTCTTCGCCTGGGCGGTGCCGGCCGAGCCGGAGACGATGGCGCCCGCGTGGCCCATGGTCTTGCCCTCGGGAGCGGTGAATCCGGCGACGTAGCCGACGACAGGCTTGGTCACGTTTGCCTTGATGAACTCGGCCGCGCGCTCCTCGGCGTCGCCGCCGATCTCGCCGATCATGACCATGGCCTTCGTCTCGGGGTCAGCCTCGAACGCCTTCAGGGCGTCGATGTGCGTCGTACCGATGATCGGGTCTCCCCCGATGCCGATGGCGGTCGAGAAGCCGATCTCGCGCAGTTCGTACATCATCTGGTAGGTCAGGGTTCCCGACTTCGACACGAGGCCGATCGGTCCCTTGCCCGTGATGTTCGCCGGGGTGATGCCGACGAGTGACTCCTCGGGCGTGATGATTCCGGGGCAGTTCGGTCCGATGATGCGGGTCTTGTTGCCCTTCTGCTCGGCGTAGGCCCAGAACTCAGCCGAGTCGCCGACCGGAACACCCTCGGTGATGATGACGAGGAGCGGGATCTCCGCGTCGATGGCCTCGACGACGGCATCCTTCGTGAATGCCGGGGGCACGAACGCGATCGACACGTCGGCGCCGGTCTTCTCGATCGCCTCGGCGACGGTCCCGAAGACGGGGAGCTCGACATCACCGTGAGTGACGGTCGTGCCGGCCTTGCGGGCGTTCACTCCGCCGACGACGTTGGTGCCGGCCTTGAGCATCAGCGCGGTGTGCTTGGTGCCTTCACCGCCCGTGATGCCCTGGACGATGACCTTGGAGTCCTTGTTGAGGAAGATTGACATATCAGTTGTTCCTAAAGCTCGGTGGGTCTCAGCGGGCGTTCGCCAGTTCGGCGGCCTTGTCAGCACCCTCGTCCATCGTCGCAGCGAGCGTGACGAGCGGGTGGTTCGCCTCGGCGAGGATGCGGCGGCCCTCGTCGACGTTGTTGCCGTCGAGGCGCACGACGAGAGGCTTGTTGGCGTTGTCGCCGAGCTTGTCGAGCGCACCGACGATGCCCTTGGCCACCGCGTCGCAGGCGGTGATGCCGCCGAAGACGTTGACGAAGACGGACTTGACCTGCTCGTCGCCCAGGATGACGTCGAGACCGTTCGCCATGACCTCTGCCGAGGCGCCGCCTCCGATGTCGAGGAAGTTCGCGGGCTTCACGTTGCCGTGCTTCTCACCCGCGTAGGCGACCACGTCGAGCGTGGACATGACGAGTCCGGCACCGTTTCCGATGACGCCGACCTGGCCATCGAGCTTGACGTAGTTGAGGTCCTGCTCCTTGGCCTTCGCCTCGAGCGGGTTCTCAGCCGACTTGTCCGCGAGCTCTTCGTGCTCAGGGTGGCGGAAGCCGGCGTTGTCGTCGAGCGACACCTTGCCATCGAGAGCGATGATGTCGCCCTCCTCCGTGAGAACGAGCGGGTTCACCTCGACGAGCGTGGCGTCCTCACCCGTGTACACGCCGTACAGCTTCACGAAGACCGGAACGACCTTCTCAACGAGCTCAGCCGGGAACTTCGCAGCCTCGGCGATCTCGCGGGCCTTCGCCTCGTCGATGCCGACGTTGGGGTCGACCTCGATGCGCGCGAGAGCCTCGGGCTTCTCAACGGCGAGCTGCTCGATCTCCATGCCGCCCTCAACACTGCACAGCGAGAGGTAGGAGCGGTTTGCCCGGTCGAGCAGAACGGAGAAGTAGAACTCCTGCGCAATGCGAGCTCCACCCGCGACCATGACCCGCTTGACGACGTGGCCCTTGATGTCGAGTCCGAGAATGGCACGAGCGGCTTCCTCAGCCTCGTCGGGGTTCTTCGCGACCTTGACGCCGCCGGCCTTTCCGCGGCCGCCGGTCTTCACCTGGGCCTTGACCACGACGACGCCGCCGAGCTTCTCTGCTGCTGCACGCACCTCCTCCGGAGTGTCGGCGATGATGCCCGGCAGCACCGGGACCTCATACTTCTCAAACAGGTCTCGTGCCTGGTACTCGTAAAGATCCACGTAGGTTCCTAACCGCTCAGGGGCGTTGTGTTGTCCAGTGTGCGCGGCGGTCTCGGCGCTCAAAGCTGTCTCGACGCCGAGGGGAATCGCCGCCTCCACTTTACTCCGGGGCGCGCTGGGATTCGGGCGAGACTCCGCCATGCGGAACTCGCACGTAGCCTTAACGCATGCGGAATGTGCGTGAGATGCGAGACATCGCCGCTGAAGCCGTGCTGATCGCCGGTGGTGGCGCTGCGATTCTGCTGCAGATCGCAGACGAGCGCGTGGGGCTCGGCGTCGCTCGCCACAGCGACTTCGCCTCGCGGCCCCTCGATCGGCTGCACGCGACACTCACCTATGTGTATGTGCAGGTCTACGGCACTGATGCCGAGCGTCGAGCCGCCGCGCGCCGCGTCGGTGTCGCCCACAGGCCTGTCCGAGGGGATGCCTCGGAGGGGCGCCCCGCGTATTCGGCGAGTGACCCTGACCTGCAGCTCTGGGTCGCCGCGACCCTGTACCGCACGGCGATCACGATGTACGAGCGCATTCACGGCGCGCTCCCGGATGCTGTCGCGGAGAGTATCTACCGCGAGTATGCGGTTCTCGGCACCGCGCTCGGTATGCCCAAGAGCCTCTGGCCCGACAATCGTGCAGCCTTCAACGAGTACTGGAACAGGGCGCACGCGGCCCTGCACGTGACTCCGGAGGCTCGCCGTGTCGCCCGCGACCTCCTGCACCCGCGCGTCGCTCCGCTGTGGTTGAAGGCGGCGATGCCGCTCGCCCGCCTCATCACTGCCGGCCTCCTCGATCCCGAGCTTCGAGCCGCGTACCGCCTCCCCTGGTCGCAGGCACGGCAATATCGCTTCGACACTTTTCTCACAATTACTCGGATGCTGTGGCGCGCGCTGCCCCGCGGCATCCGTCACCTGCCTGCCATCAAGCTCTTACGCCACGTGCGCCGCACCTCGAGTTGACGCAGCGTCAAAAGTCACGAAACTGCCCGTACGCTCAGCTGTCAGCGAAGCTGCACCGTCTTCTGCGCCACGATGGCGCTGTCGAGCCCGGCATCCGCTGCCTCAACGGCATCGAGGGTCTCGACGAGGTAATTGAACGGGTTGAACTGCAAAATCATCGATCCTTCTTCAACTACCGCAGATCTTTCATCGCCACAGTGCGAAACTTCCGAATCTCACCGCGATCAAACGAATCCATCCATACAGTCATCGTCGAACCATTGCTATTCCAGTACGCTGACCAATAATCTAATGTTCCGGCCAGGAATCACCTCTGTCGAGGTATCAACGGCAATCGCCAGTTCAGATTATGGCTCGTAAATGAAAATAAGGAGAAGTCTGCTGTGACCGCATCGAGACTAAAAAAACTCGCAATGGCAACTGTGGCAGCTGCGTCGCTGGTTCTGATCCCGATACCTGCGAACGCGAGCGTAACTACTGAAGCCAACGATCAGATTACGCTTCAAGAAGCCGAACGCGCTTTGGACACTATCCAAGAGCAAACTTCCGGCACAGACGGCCGTTTTGATTACACGTCGCTTGTTAACGCTGGGGTCCCAGAACCGATCCTGATCCAGTATGCAGGTGTTCTTGAAGCTGCAGGGCAGAGTTACAAGGCTCCTGCGAGTAAACAGGAGTTGATCAACGACGCTTCAGCTGACATCGAGTTGTCAGTTCATGCTGCATCAACTCGCGCGGGCGTAAGCCCCGCAAGTTTTGATTGGAGTGACGTTCTGCGCGTCGCAGGTTCGTATGTTGAATGCATGGCATACAGAACCATCTACTTGGGTTGGTACCCGTTGGCCGGCTGTGTCCCTAATCCAGACGGTAATGGAACTTGGTTGCTAGTAATCATCTATTAGCCACTTAACTGGCATCGACTGAAGGATTCTGATGACCAACTCACTAAGCCCCGAGTTATTTGATCGATTTCTCAAACAGATGGATGCTGCGTTAGGAGATCAGACACCGATCACCAAGACCTTTGTCGAGGGCCTGAGGGCTCGGCAGGCTCATGCGTCATCTGGGGGCCCGGGAGTCACCGTCGAAACGCTGGTTTCAGATCTCGTATCGGTGTTGAGCGGAATCGAGATGCGTCTGAAAGCTCTTGAAGATGCTGCGCAGAGCGACCACGACGACACATAGCTCAGAATCGACCGGATTGCACCAGTCCGTGGCACGTTAACTCGTGGCCTCAGGCGTCAGCGAAGCTGCACCGTCTTCTGCGCCACGATGGCGCGGTCGAGCCCGGCATCCGCTGCCTCAATGGCATCGAGTGTTTCGACGTAGACGTTCTTGAGCTTCGCACCGTCGCCGACGAAGGGGCCGGTGCGGAAATCGTAGAACGCCAGGCTCGGCAGCATCCGGTCGTCCGAGGTGAGGATCGCATTGTGGAAGTCGCCGTTCGCTCGCCGAAGCGCGATGAAGATCTCGGCGGCGAGCGCCGCGGCATCCAGGTCTGACGTACGCTTGCCCTCGGCAAGCTGGATCGCCAGGTGAAGCTGCCGGTCGCCATTCTCATCTTCGAACGAGATCAGGCGGTGATTCAGTGCGATCGGGAGCAGCTGCTCGTGCGCGTTGATGACGTCACGGAGCGAGTCTGGACCGATCACCGCGCCGTTGAAGTCAATCGACAGGTCGCTGCGCCCGTAGTGGAACAGTAGCGGCAGATCGAGCTGACGACGCTTCAGCAGATGCCCCAGGCCGTGCTCTCGAAGCACCGGCTCCAGGTCTTTCATGCGCAGCACGTGCCCACGGTCGTGAATGTTGTAGCGGATGCGCGGGTTGAGATTCTCAGCGCGCGCAATCGTCACAAGAAGCTCACCCTCTGCGTTCGTCTCGATGAGGTAGTTGAACGGGTTGAACTGGAAGATCATCGGCAGCACGCCGTACTCGTCGCGCTTGCTGATCTGCCGCGACAGCTCCGGGCTGGCCGCGAGCGCGCGCCGCAGCTCGACAGAGAAGTCAGTCTCGAGGGCGATGTTGATCTCGAGGTCGCTCGCACCGTAGCTGCCGTACGCGGAGTGTGCGACCGTGAGGATGTGATCGCGCATGCTCTCGCTGATGCCCTCACCGCCGAACGCCGCCACGATGTCGTACGACGTCCAGTCGATGCTCGTGTCATCGAACAGCGACTTCAGAAACGGCGGGTAGCTCAAGATGACGTACGTGTAGTTCGGCCCGAACTCCCGCATCGTCTGGATGATCTTGCTCTTGTCCGGGCCGATCGACTTGATCATGCTCACGTCGGTGAGCGAGGTCGTCACGTTCATGCCTGTCGCCCAGGCGCCGAGTGAGAACGCGTTGAGCACGAACGGCGGGTTCGACAGAGTGGATGCCGTATTGGAGTAGCCCAGCTGAAGGATCTGCCTGGTCGCCTGACGCTCGCGCGGGCCGCGCACCCAGCTCGTCGGAGTACCGGAGCTTCCGCTGGACTCGTCGACGATGACACCGTGCCGCGGCAGTCTGCCGCCGACGCAGCGCTCCGGAATCGACCAGCGCCTGATGTAGGAGTCCTTGTCCATGACGGGCACGGTCTCAAAGGCCTGCTGAACGCCACGGCTGACGTCGAGGTGGCGCGGAAACCGTCGTTCGGTGAGGAACGCCCGGTACGCGGGCACCCGCCGCGCAGCCTGTTCGAAGGTGCGCCAGGCGCGCAGCCGCCCGAGCTTCCACCGCAGGTTCTCGATTCCGGGAGCCCACAGGATGCGGTGGGTGCTGACGCGCGGCATGAGGAGGCGGATGACCCCCTCCAGCAGGCTCAGCAGCGTGAAGATCGCTCGTCTCTTCAGCGCACCTCTCATCGGGAGACCTCCTCTGTGACGAGCATCAGCTCGGGGCTTCGTCGGTGGGCGTACGGCGGTGTCTTGCTGTAGCCGAAGCGAAACAGCATCCATGCCATTCGACCGTCGCCCTCGCGCGCGTCGACGATCTGCGCGAACTGCTCGTGCGAGCGTGGGTTGGTGATGACTGTTCCGAACGGATGCAGCACCACGCCGTGCCGGTGCAGCTCAAGCCACACCCGCATGAACGTGCGGCCCGCCTCGATGTAGTCACCGGGTCCGTCGAAGGGTCCCTCGAGCCAGCCGAGCTGCCGCACACCGCGCATCGTGTTCAGGTACACCCGTTTGATCACGGGACCGATCACCGGGGCCTCCCAGAGGCCGCGGCGCCCCATCGCGACGCGGAGGATCGGACCGGGCAGCAGCATCGCTTCAGCAGAGAGTCCGTCGGCTTTCTCGGCGGCCTCGCGGCGCGAAAAGCGCAACCACTCCATGATCTCGGCATACACGGCGTCGTTCTGCAGATCGTCGAAGAGCGTCGCTTGGTTGACGTGGATGATCTTCTTCACGCGGGCTGGGTCGTCGCTCCAGCGGAAGTCAAAACCGGATGCCGCGCTGATGCGCCCCGCATCGGCGAGGACGCTCCCGGGCACGAGCTTCGTCGAATAGGGGCGGCGCGACGTGCGGCGGGTGCGGAAGCGCTCAAGTGCGATCTGCGCGTCGACGCGCTCGTCGGCGGTGAACTCCAGCGGCTGAAGGGTGACGTCGGCGAAGCGGTGCAGTCGGTTCGCCGCGGCGAAGTCCATCTCCGAGAAGTCGAGACGCTCGTCGACCCGGAACCCGTGCGCTCGCGCGACGACCGAGAGAGACTCGAGAAACACACCGGCGCAGACGTGCGCGAATGGAATGCCGAAGGACTCGGCGGGCAGCCCCAGATCGAGGTCGTAAAGCAGTGTCGCCGTGTGTTCCCCCGTCGGCCGGACTTTGATCGGCTGCGAGTTATGCGGGCTCGGGTAACGGTGGGCATCCGCGACGATCGCGCGCCAGAGTCTGCTGCGCTCATCACGCGTGCTCTGCTGTGGGCTCATGGCCTGAGCCTATGACTCCGCCCCGGTTTTCGGGAGGGTCACCAGTACCCATCCCCTCGGACCGTGGTTTCACAGCTGTGTTGCGGCGGCGTCGTCAGCGGCAGCTCTGCCAGAGGCCGCGCGTGGCTGCCTCGGCATCCGCTTCTGCCTCTCTCAGCTGCGGTTCGTAACGCGTGTTCGGCTCGTAGACGAGCACCGTCGCATACCCGTCCGCGACGAGGGACTCGTTGACGAACTCGCCATCGTCGGTCCAGAGGTAGAGCAGAGAGCGGCCGTACTGGTCGAGCGGCTCCTCGTCCGGCAGCGTCCACACGGTCGAACCATCGGGCAGGATGCCGCGAAGCTCATCGCGCGCCTCAGGCCCGAAGCATTCCTCCGGGTCGAGCTCCGGAGTGTCGATACCGAGCAACCTCACCTTGATCTGCTCGTCACGTCCGCTCGTTCCCTCGGGCTGCAGAAACAGCGTGTCACCGTCGTGCACGTGGACGACGGTCATCGCCTCGGCACCCTCGGGAACCCCGGCGCTCGGCGCCGATTGCACGGGGGCCTCGAACGCGCAGCCGGCAAGAAGTCCGCACAGCACGATGAGCATCGCTGCGGCCCGCGTGATCATGCTCCGATTATCGGTCACTGCCCGCGCCCCGGCTCGGGCAGACGGACGAGCCGCGCCGCGAGAACGGTCGCCATTCCGACGAGCGCGCCGAGCGCTGTCTCGACCGCTCGATCGATCAGCAGGCCCGCGACCGTCTGGTCTGGGCTCGACAGGTGCACCATGAGCAGCGCGAGCGGGGTGATGAACATGAGGGCGGTGCCGTAGTGACGCCCGACGAAGATCTCCGCCCCGAACTGGCAGATCGCCACGATGACGATGAGCACCCACGCCGCGGGCTGCCACCACAGGATGAGTGCCGTGACCAGCACTCCGGCGAAGGTGCCGAGCGTGCGATGCACGGCACGGCTGACGGAGTACGGTGCGCGCGTCGGCGGGATGACCGCGACGACGCTCACGACCGCCCAGTACGAGTGGCCGAGCCCCATGACGGTCGCAATCGCACCGGCGATGAGACCGCCGACGACGACCTGAGCGACGTTGAGCCACACCCCCGGGTCGCGCCAGGCACGCGGGCGCAGAACGGCACGTCTCGGCAGGGGCTTCAGCAGTTTGAAGCTCGCCGTGATGCGGTCGACGTCCACGCCGAGGCGGAGCAGCCACCCGGACATCGTGATGAGAAGAGCGAGCAGAGCGGATGCCACGGCGATGGCGATCGCCAGCGCCACGTCCCCGCCGGGGACGGGAACGAGCGCACAGACGAGAAACGCGAAGACGAAGAACAGCGGCGTCGGTGGATGGAGAGACAGCGTGCGGATCACGACGACCCCCACGGCGAGCACGATGACGAGCCCGATCGCCTGCGAGGTGAGCCCGCCTCCGCCGCTGGAGAGCAGCACACCCGCCACGATGCACGCAATGAGAAGGGCAGCCGCGCTCGACGCCGTGCGCAGGCGCGTGCTGTAGACCTCGCTGCGTCCGAAGAGCGCCGTGAACGCGCCGAACGACGCGTAGATCGCGAGGTCAAGGCGGCCGAGACCCGCGAGCACGACGAGCGGCATGGCGACCGAGAGCCCGGCCCGGGTCGCGACCTCGAAATCGAGAGCGTGCAGATTGCGCGCCCACTGTCTCAGCGACTCGGGACGTGCGCTTTCGCCGCCGGAGTCGCCGTCGTGAGCGCCCACGTCAGATCTTCTCGATCGGCGCAATCTTGATCAGGAGCTTCTTCGCACCCGCCGAGTCGAACTGCACGTGTGCGACCCGCTTGGTTCCTTCGCCCGTGACATTCTGCACGCGCCCCTCACCGAAGTCGGTGTGGCGGATGCGGTCGCCCGGCACCAGCTCGAGATCGCCGTTGTCGCGAACGGCGTTCGTGACTTTGTTCGGCCACTGCTTCTTCTCGGCGCGCGGCAGTGCCGGGGCGTCCCCGTTGCGCCCGGGCGACCAGCGCCGGGCATTGAGCGCACGCGACTGGGTTCCGCCGCGCGAATTGACGGACCCGGGTGACTGGCGCCACTCGATGAGCTCCGCCGGAATCTCCTGCAGATAGCGGCTGGGCATCGCGACGGCCGTCTCGCCGTACTGGGCGCGGGTCATCGCGAGCGAGAGGAACAGCCGCTTGCGCGCACGGGTGATGCCGACGTAGAAGAGACGACGCTCCTCCGACGGGCCGCCCGGCTCGTTCGCCGACATGCGGTGCGGCAGAAGATCCTCTTCGACACCCGTGAGGAACACCGTGTCGAACTCGAGGCCCTTCGCGGTGTGCAGCGTCATGAGCGACACTGTGCCGCTCGCGTCGTCGATGTCGTCCGCAGCGGCAACGAGCGCGACTTCGGTCAGGAAGTCGAGCAGTGTGCCATCGGGGTTGTTCCTCTCGAACTCCTTGGTGACGGCGACCAACTCGTCGAGGTTCTCGGCACGAGCTTCATCTTGCGGGTCGCGGCTCATCCGCAGCGAGTCGAGGAGGCCGCTCTTCTGAATCAGCGTCGTGAGCACCTCGCTCACCTTGCCCTGGTCTGCCAGCGCCGCGGCTTCGTCGAGCACGTTCGACAGGTCCGTGATCGCACGGGTGACCTTGGGGCCGAAACCGAGAGTGGATGCGTCGCGAAGCGCCTCGCGCAGTGAGACCTCGGCGTTCTCCGCGAAGCTCGCCAGCTGCGTCTCGGTCGCCTGCCCGATGCCGCGCTTCGGGGTGTTGAGGATGCGGCGGACCGCGAGCTCGTCGGCCGGGTTCACGACCGCGGTGAGGTAGGCGAAGGCATCCTTGATCTCGGCACGCTCGTAGAACTTCGTGCCGCCCATGATCTTGTACGGCAGCGCGGAACGGACGAAGATCTCCTCAAGCGCACGCGTCTGAGCGTTCGTGCGGTAGAACACAGCGATCTCGTTGTAGCCGATGCCGCGCGAGTGCATCTTCTCGATCTCGTCGGCGACGAACTGGGCTTCGTCGTGACCGGAGTAGCCGGTGAAGCCGACGATCTTGTCACCGTCGCCGACGTCCGTCCAGAGCTTCTTGTCTTTGCGGTCGAAGTTGTTCGAGATGACGGCGTTCGCCGCGGAGAGGATGTTCTGCGTCGACCGGTAGTTCTGCTCGAGCAGAATGACCTTCGCCCCCGGGAAGTCGCGCTCGAACTCTACGATGTTGCGGATGTCAGCGCCGCGGAACGCGTAGATCGACTGGTCGGAGTCACCGACGACCGTGAGCGACGCGCCCTCGGCCGTGCCCGGCAGAAAGCCGTCGCCCTTGGGCTCGCGCGTCAGTTCGCGAATGAGGGAGTACTGCGCATGGTTCGTGTCTTGGTACTCATCGACCAGGATGTGCCGGAACTTCTTCTGGTACAGCGCCGCGACGTGCGGAAACGCGCGGAACAGGTACACGGTCTGCGCGATCAGGTCGTCGAAGTCGAAGGCACTCGCACGCTGAAGCTCCCGCTGGTAGTCGCGGAAGATCTCGACGAACGCCACCTCGTTCGGGTCGGACATGTTCGCATTGCGCGCGTAGCTGTCGGCATCCGCCAGCTCGTTCTTGAGCTTGGAGATCTTCGCCGCGGCATTCGCCGGTGTGAAGCCGAACACGTCGGCATCGTGCCGCTTGATGATGCGCTTCAGCAGCACGCGCGAGTCAGACGAGTCGTAGATGGTGAAGCTCTTGCTGAAACCGACGTTCTCGGCCTCGCGCCGCAGAATGCGCACGCACGCGGAGTGGAAGGTCGAGATCCACATGCCCTCCGCGCGCCCGCCGAGCAGGTCTTCGACGCGCTCGCGCATCTCGGCCGCTGCCTTGTTGGTGAACGTGATGGCGAGAATCTGGCTCGGCCACGCCTCGCGCTGCTCGATCAGGTGCGCGATGCGGTGGGTGAGCACACGAGTCTTGCCAGACCCGGCGCCCGCGACGATGAGCAGCGCCTTGCCGCGGTACTCCACGGCTTCGCGCTGCTGCGGGTTGAGCCCGTCGAGAAGGCTCTCAGAGGCGGCCCCGCCGGGAATGCTCGCGGTCGGCCAGTCCACGATCACGGGCGTTGCTGAATCGGTTCCGCTCTGGTCTGAAGAAGAGGTGCTCGTCATGTCCCCTCAAGTCTAGGCGGAGACGCTGACAGTCATTCGGGGCTGTGAACAGATGGATGCCGCTGCCCGTCGCGCACGGCGAGCGCGCGATCCGGGTAGTCGGCGAAGA
The DNA here is from genome assembly GCF_051513965.1 of Paramicrobacterium salitolerans. GTDB lineage: Bacteria > Actinomycetota > Actinomycetes > Actinomycetales > Microbacteriaceae > Paramicrobacterium. Next base: position 599,136 of record NZ_CP195847.1, on the reverse strand, counting down.
CCCCGTCGACGCCCGTGCCGAGAATGGCCGCGAACTCTCGCTCCCAGTCCCCCAGCTCCCCCGGCTCGTCACCGAGGCGATGCCGCGGGTTCAGAAACGCGTTCTCGGGCCGCAGGGTCCACGTGAACACGACGAGGCCCCTCTCGTGCGCTCGTGCGACGAGATCGCCGACGCGTTTGCCCTGTGTGGTCCACGGCAGAAGATACGCCTTGTCCACGCTGATTCCGTCTACCCGCCCGGCGAGCGCGTCGAGCCCGGCGTCCGTCAGATCATCGGCGAACGTCGACGCCTCGGCGCCGTCTCGCGCCGCGCGGTCGGCGGGAGCACCAGTCTTCTCCAGAAGGTAGACGTAGCGAGCATCCACCCCTCGACGACGCAACCGCTCGAGGACACCGAGCTCGAAGCATTCGATGACGAGGCCGGATGCCGCGTCCCACCCGCTCTCGGCGAGTTCAGCGATCAGCAGGTCATCGAGCGGCAGCCCCAGAGCCTCGAAGTAGGTGGCGTGCTTGATCTCGACGACGAGCCCAGCGCGACACCCGCTGTTCGCCTCGTGCTCGGCGAGGATGCGCAGCAGGTCGGCGAGCCGAAGCATCCGCTCCGCGCCATCGTGCGATGCGCTTGCCGGTCGAAGCTCGGGAATCCGCTCGCGCACCCGCAGCGTCTGCAGCTCTGCCCATGTGAAGTCCTCCGTGAACCAACCGGTGAGCTCGTGCCCGTCGATCGTCTTGGTCGTGCGGCGGTCGGCGAACTCGGGATGCTCCGCGACGTCTGTCGTTCCGCCGATCTCGTTCTCGTGGCGCAGCACCAGAACGCCGTCACTGCTGGCGACGACGTCAGGCTCGACGGCATCCGCCCCCAGCTCGAGCGCGAGACGATACCCGGATTCCGAGTGCTCCGGGCGATACCCGGGAGCGCCGCGGTGTCCGATCACGAGGGCTGTCATACCGACAGGCTACGTGCCCCAACCGACAGGTCTCCGAGGCAAGCCTGAGGATTCGCCCCGGTTCCCCGCGGGAACATAGGTGGATCGAGTAGCGTAGTACAAAGCATTCCAACCCCGATACGAGAGTAGGGATCACGCCTCATGGCCATCGACAACCCGGCATTCCGCAACGCCGGATTCCATCGCGGCGGCGGCGCCGCGACGCAGCAGCCGAACATGACGGCCGAACAGTTGCAGCAGATGTACGATCAACCCGCAGCCACGGCGGTGCAGACTGACCGCATGACGGTCGAGGACACCCTCGGCAAGTCCGTCATCGCCTTCGGCATTCTGCTCGTGGGCGCGGCGATCGGCTGGTTCATCCCGGCTCTTGCGATCCCCGCCGCCATCGTCGGCTTCGTGCTCGCGCTCGTCAATATCTTCAAGAAGGAGCCTTCGGCTCCGCTCGTGCTCGCGTACTCCGCGGTGCAGGGCGTCTTCGTCGGGGGCCTCTCCGGCATCTTCGAGACCATCTACCCCGGCATCGTCAGTCAGGCGCTCATCGGAACCGTGGCCGTGTTCGGTGTGACGTTCGCGCTGTTCGCCAGCGGCAAAGTTCGCGCCTCGAAGAAGGCGACGAAGGTCTTCATGATCGCGATGATCAGCTACGCGCTGTTCTCGCTCGTCAACATCATTCTCATGGTGACCGGCGTGAACGACGACCCGTGGGGTATGCGCGGCGCTGAGATCATGGGCATCCCGTTCGGCCTGATCCTCGGCGTGCTCGTCGTGATCATGGCCGCGTACTCGCTGGTTCTCGACTTCGACTTCATCAAGCGCGGTTCCGAGAACGGCCTGCCCCGCAAGTACGGCTGGACCGGCGTCTTCGGCGTCGTCATGACGGTCGTGTGGCTGTACCTCGAGATTCTCCGCATGATCGCCATCGCGCGCGATTAGCGCATCGCACACTCAGAAGGGGGCTCGCTTCGGCGGGCCCCTTCGTCGTGCTCGGGGAAGCTCCGCGGCCCCGGCCGCTCATGCGAGACAATGAAGCTGTGACCCTGCACCGCCACCATTTCGATCTTGACCGCATCGGTGCCGGGCTCGTCGTCGCCGAGGCGGCCGATGCGCTCACGGATGCCTGCGAGACAGGTGCTGTCGTCGTCACTGCTCCGCCGGGAACAGGCAAGACCACGCTCGTGCCGCCCCTCGTCGCCAATCTGCAGCGCGGCGCAGGGCGCGTCATCGTCACGCAGCCGCGGCGCGTCGCCGTTCGTGCCGCCGCCCGACGCATCGCCGAGCTGGACGGTTCGCCCCTCGGCGGTCCAGTCGGGTTCACCGTGCGCGGCGAACGACGCGTCTCCGACTCCACTCGCATCGAGATCGTCACTCCGGGGGTTCTGCTGCGGAGGCTCCTCGGCGACCCCGGTCTCGACGGCGTCGACGCTGTCATTCTCGACGAAGTGCACGAGAGGAACCTCGACGGCGATCTGCTGCTCGGCATCCTGACCGAAGTGGGTGCGCTGCGCGACGACCTCACGCTCGTCGCAATGTCTGCCACACTCGATGCCACGGCCGTCGCCCGCCTGTGGGACGCTCGCGTCGTCGACGTGCCCTCAGCGCTTCACCCACTGAGCATCGACTATCGTCCACCCCGCGGGCCGCGCCTCGACACCCGTGGGGTGACGCCGGAGTTTCTCGATCACGTGGCGGACATCACCCTCGACGCGCAGCGCGCCGAGTGCTGCGACGCCCTCGTCTTCGTGCCGACGGCGCGCGACGTCGACGAGCTGGTGCGGCGGCTTCGATCCCGCGCTGACACATCGGCCTTCGAGGTGCTCCCACTGCACGGACGCCTCACGCCCCGTGAGCAGGATCGCGCGACATCGGGCCGCCGGCATCCGAGCGACCCGGCACGCATCGTCGTCAGCACATCGCTTGCTGAGAGCTCGCTCACGGTGCCCGGCGTCAGACTGGTGGTGGATGCCGGGCTGTCGCGTGAACCGCGCCGCGATCAGGCACGCGGGATGTCTGGCCTCGTCACCGTCAGCTGCTCGCGCGCGAGCGCCCAACAGCGCGCCGGCCGTGCGGCACGCCAAGGTCCCGGTCGCGCGGTGCGTGCGTACAGCGAGGCCGATTTCGCGACGTTCCGCCCGGACGCAGACCCCGAGATCACCGCGGCCGACCTCACCGACGCTGCCCTCCTGCTCGCAGCGTGGGGAACCCCTGAAGCGCGCGGGCTTCCACTGCTCACCCCACCGCCGGCGGAGTCGCTCCGGCAAGCCGTCGCCGCACTCGCGGAGCTCGATCTGATCGACGACGAAGGCCGCCCCACCACGCTCGGGGCTCGAATCGCCACGTTGCCTCTCGGAGCGCGCGACGCTCGTGCGCTGCTCGTCGCCACCGGCCGAATCATCGATGAGAAGACGGTGACTCCACGCGTCGATCACCGCGTCGCAGCCGAGGTCGTCGCTGCGATCTCCGGCGACGCACGTGAGTCTGGCGCCGATCTCGATGCGCTCCTGCGCTCGCTGCGACGGGGCGAGGACCGGGGCACGACACGGTGGCGTGCCGACACCGAGCGGTTCACGCGGATCGTCGAGAGGATGCCGGCACCGCGCGACTCCGGGCCACCACGTGTCGCTGAGCATCACGGCGCAACAGGCATCGTCGCCGCTCTGGCGCGGCCGGACTGGATTGCCAGACGAACCTCACCGGCATCCCGAAGCTACCTTCTCGCCAGCGGCACTCGCGCCGCCCTTCCCGAAGGCTCTGCGCTCATCGGCAGCGAGTGGATCGCCGTGTGCGACGTTCAGCGCGCCGAGGGTCGAGCTGCCGACGAGACGGGCGCGGTGATCCGGCTCGCCGCCGCTCTGCACCCCGACGAGGCCCTGCGCATCGGCCACGTCGCGGAATCACGGCAGATCAGCGTCGAGGACGGACGTCCTCGTGTTCGCCTCGAACGCCGCATCGGCGCGATTCTCGTGTCATCGACTCCCGCTGCGCCCCGCCCAGACGAAGCTGCCGCAGCACTCACCGCTCATCTCAGGGCCGCGGGCACCGGCATCCTGCCCTGGTCTGCTGACGCGACCGCACTGCGACGCAGACTCGCACTCGTGCACCGCGAACTCGGCGCCCCGTGGCCCGATGTCTCCGAGGCCGCGCTCCTCGAGCGGATCGACGACTGGCTCGGGCCTGCTCTCGGCACCGGGTCTGCGACCGCGGCATCCCTGGTCGACATCGACGTCGCCTCAGCGCTGAGACTCCTGCTGCCCTGGCCCGAGGCCCGCCGTCTCGACGAGCTCGCACCCAAGCGGCTGCCCGTGCCGTCCGGGTCGCACGTGCGCATCGACTACGCCGACGATGCCGCCGGGCGGCCAGTCGTCGCCGTGAAGCTGCAGGAGGTCTTCGGTCTCGCCGAGACACCCAGGCTCGTCGACGGACGTGTCGCCGTGCAGTTCCATCTGCTCTCACCCGCCCGTCGCCCACTCGCGGTGACCGACGACCTCGCGTCGTTCTGGAACGGGCCCTATCAGGACGTTCGCCGGGAGATGCGGGGCCGCTACCCGAAGCATCCCTGGCCGGAGGACCCTTGGTCGGCACCCGCCACCGCGCGCACGAAGCGCCGCGCACCGTGACGTTCGCGAAGCTGACCCCGTAGCCGGAACCGCGCGCTACGCCGTCCTCAGGATGTCGCTCGTGAAGCCCTGCACGCGCTCGAGGAGCCGGCGCGCCCTCGTTTCGACGAGGTCGGGCTGCAGCGGCTGCGACGGGGTGATGCGGATCAGCATCGAGCACGCGAGATCTTCGCAGATGTACGTGCCGATCGTATTGCCGTTGAGACCGGCCTCGCCCGCTCGTGGCGCGCTGAACATGCGCACCTGCGTCGCCGGCTGCGACGAGCGGCAGAACGAGCACATCGCGGCGATGCCACGACGAAGACCACCGGATGCCGCTCGCACGACGATCCCGACAGGGCGGTCCCCCATCCAGTGCACGAGGTACCCGAGACGCGCCGCCTGAGGGTCGCGCCAGCCGAGGTACTCGCGTTCGTCCCACAGCGTCTCGTGGAGCCCCGGCAGCGGCATCCGCTCCAGCTGCTCCGGCGTCGCGTTCACGAAGCTCCCTCTGATGTCGTCAGCGCTCAACGGCCTCATGTCAGCATCCTGCCTCGCTCGCCGCGAACCTCGCAACCGCCACGCAGGGTCGCCGCGCTAAGATCATCGCACCGACGCGACGCCGGTCGCGGAGCACACAGCTGACAACGACCGACGGGAGCACGGTGAACGGCGACGACATGCTGGGGCTGGCCCTCGAGATCACCTCGTGGCTGGCCTTCGCACTGTTCGCGCTTGTCGGAGTGCTCGCTCTCGTCAGCCGCGGCGAGGCGCGCCGGTGGCGGTCGGCGCACGGCTACGTGATCGACGACGAGGGCCAGACCGTGCTGCGCTGGTTCCACGGCTCGGGCAGCCGCGCGTGCGAGGCCGAGCTCACTCCGGCGCAGCTCGCCCATCTCGACGGCGCTGCGGAGGCGGATCTGTTCTATCGGGCGCGGCGGCCCAGCCGCATCCGCTTCGATCAGCCTCGCTCGCACGCCCGCGCGCTCGGGTTCGTCGCGCTGGGCTTTCTGGTGATCGGCGTCGGCACCTCGGTCGCTCAGCTGGTGCTGATGGCCTCCTGACTATCGCAATTCTCGCGTGCGCTACAGAAAAGGGCGTGCGCTGCAGAATAGGGCGTGCGCTACAGAATAGGGCGTGCGCTACAGGAATTCCTGTAGCGCACGCCCTATTCTGTAGCGCGGGAGTCAGCCGAGCCGCCCCGCGCACGACACTGTCTTCGGCGCGGGAGGAAGAGAGATCACTCCCACTCGATGGTCCCCGGCGGCTTCGACGTGACGTCGAGCACGACGCGGTTGACCTCTTCGACTTCGTTCGTGATGCGGTTCGAGATGCGCGCGAGCAAATCGTACGGCAGGCGCGTCCAGTCCGCGGTCATGGCATCTTCGGAGCTGACCGGGCGCAGCACGATCGGATGACCGTAGGTGCGGCCATCGCCCTGGACGCCGACCGAGCGCACGTCGGCGAGCAGCACGACCGGGCACTGCCAGATCTCAGAATCGAGACCGGCGGCGGTGAGCTCCTCGCGCACGATGGCGTCGGCCTCGCGCAGAACGGCGAGGCGCTCCGCCGTGACCGAACCGATGATGCGGATGCCGAGACCAGGGCCCGGGAACGGCTGACGTCCGACGATCTCCTCGGGAAGCCCCAGCTCGCGACCGATCGCCCGCACCTCGTCCTTGAACAGTGTGCGGAGCGGCTCGACGAGCTCGAACGTCATGTCCTCAGGCAGGCCTCCGACGTTGTGGTGGCTCTTGATGTTCGCGGTTCCAGTGCCGCCGCCTGACTCGACGACGTCGGGGTACAGCGTGCCCTGAACGAGGAAGCGGATCGGGTCGCCAGCGCTCTCGAGCGACTCGGCGACGAGGTCGGCCTGAGCGCGCTCGAACGTGCGGATGAACTCGCGCCCGATGATCTTGCGCTTCTCCTCCGGGTCGCTCACCCCCTCGAGTTCGGTGAGGAAGACGTCTGCGGCATCGACGGTGACGAGGCGCACACCGGTCGAGGCGACGTAGTCCTCTTCCACCTGGCGGCGTTCGTCCTGGCGCAGGAGGCCGTGGTCGACGAACACGCAGGTCAGCTGGTCGCCGACGGCCTTGTGCACGAGTGCAGCCGCGACGGCGGAGTCCACGCCGCCCGAGAGGCCCGCGATGACCTTGCCCGAGCCGATCTGCGCGCGAATGCGCTCAACCTGCTCGGCGATGACGTTGCCCGGGTTCCAGTCTGCGGGGATGCCCGCCGCGGCGTGCAGGAAGTTCTCGAGCACGTTCTGACCGTACGCCGAGTGCTTGACCTCGGGGTGCCACTGCACGCCGTACAGGCAGCGATCGTCGTTGCCGAACGCGGCGACAGGGGTGGATGCCGTCGAGGCGAGCACCTGGAAGCCGTCTGGCGCTGCGGAGACGGAGTCACCATGACTCATCCACACCGTCTGGTCGGCGGGCTGACCGGAGAGCAGCTTTCCGCCGTCGCCGGAGAGCACAGCATCCGTCGACCCGTATTCGCGCCTGCCGGTGTGAGCAACTTCGCCGCCGAGGGCGCGCGCCATCACCTGGAAGCCGTAGCAGATGCCAAGGGTTGGGATGCCGAGACTGAAGATCTCCGAGTCGAAGCCGGGCGCCTCATCGGCGTAGACGCTCGACGGCCCGCCGGAGAGGATCATGCCGGCGGGCTGCTTCTCGCGCACCTCCGCCGCGGTGATCGTGTGCGGAACGATCTCCGAATACACGCCGGCCTCGCGCACGCGACGCGCGATGAGCTGCGCGTACTGTGCGCCGAAGTCGACGACGAGTACCGGCCGGTGGGCCGTGTTCTGCTCGCTAATGGGTTGCCTCCTGCTTCTCGGCATCACGGGCCTCGCGCTCGGCGAGGTAGGCTCTCACGCGCTTCGCCATTCTCGCTTCGACGATGAACGAGAGGAACGGCACGACGCCGCCCAGCGCAATCAGAATGAAGGTGGTCAGCGGCCAGCGCATGAGGCTCCACAGCCGGAAGTCCGCGAACAGATACACCACATAGAACCAGCCGTGCACCACGAGGATGCCGATCGACAGGTTCACGGCGGCGACGCTCCCGCTCGGAACGAAGGCGAGGAAGCCGTACGCACCGCCGAGCTCGAGTTCGAGACCGAACCCGTATTTGAAGATCATCTCGGCGCACAGCAGCAGAAGCAGAACACCGGTGATGATGGATGCCACCTGATAGAACTTCAGCGCACCGGGGATCTTCGGCAGCGCTGATGCACGGGGTTCAAGGGCCATGTCTCTCAGTCTACTTTCTCGACGGGGGTCGCGTTCTCCGCCTCGGCGAGCTCACGCTCCTCAATGTCGCGCTCCCACGCGTCTTTCACGAGGCGATACCAGAGGAACACCGCGAATCCGGCGAAGACCACCCATTCTGCGGCGTAGAAGATGTTGAGCCAGTTGACCTCGACCTCCTGCTCAGGAGGCGGAGCACTGATCGTCTGGAGACCCGCGGGGGCGGCATCCGAGATCACATAGACCTCGTAGACGGAGACGTCGTCCATCTCGTGCCAGACGTTCACGAACCAGGCGGGGGCCATCGTGGATATGTCGTACGGCGCGTCTTCGTCCAGTTCGGGGAACTGCGCCGACAGAACGCGACCAGTGACGGATGCCGCCTCGCGGGGCTCCTCATTGAGCTGCGCCGCGACGCTCTCAGCCGTCTCGCGGGAGTCCGTCCAGCCGAGGGCCACGGCGAGCGCATTGCCCTCCTCCGTGGCGAGGTGCCCCGCGACCCAGTAGCCCGATTCGCCGTCGTTCAGTCGGTTGACGACCACGAGGTAGTCGCCCGGCACGAACTCGCCCTCCACGCTGACCTTCTGCCCCACCCGCTCGGTGCGGAGCAGGCTCTCAGGCTCGACGATCTCGGTGAGCAGCTGAACCGTCTCGGTCGGCGCGGTCTCCTGGGTCGGAGCCGCCCGGTAGGCGCGTTCGAGCTGCCATTTGCCGAGCGCTGCGAACGCCGCGGCGACGGCGAGGGCGAGCACGAGCAGCGCGATCCAGCGCGCAGAGAGCATGGTGCGAAGCAGCGTGCGAGGCTGCTCCGAGTCACGTCGGGAAATGGTGCTCACTCTTTCACAGTCGAAGAGTTCCCCACCGGGAACGCTTCGACTCTACCGGCTCGCCGCTGTGGGCTCGCTGAAGCCGCGGAACCGCAGAGGAGCTGCGTCGGCGCGCGAGACGCTGCGCCGACGCGGCATCCTCACACCTGTGAGATATCGGGTGCTTCGAGCCTCACGCGGTCGGCCGACTCGTCGTCCGGCTGCTCCTGCGACGCCCGCTCAGCGGCCACGCGCTGCAGGTAGTACTGCACCTCGGACTCCTTCTTCGCGTCGTCCCAGCCGAGCACCTCGGCCATGAGCTCGGCGACCACCGGAGCTGCAGAGACGCCTCGGTCCCAGGCTTCGATCGAAATGCGGGTGCGGCGGGCGAGGACGTCCTCGATGTGCAGTGCTCCCTCGCTCGTGGCTGCGTACACGACCTCGGCCTTGATGTAGTCGTCGGCGCCCGGCAGGGGGTCCTGCAGGTCGGGACGATCGCGGATCAGATCGAGGATGTCGTCGGTCAGCACGCCGTAGCGGTTCAGCAGGTGCTCGACGCGGGCCTTGTGCACGCCGAACCGGCGGGCGATCTTGCCGCGCTTGTTCCACGCGGCCTGATACCCCTCGGCGCCGAGCAGTGAGATGTTCTCGGTGGTCGACTCGGGGATCTTGCCGTCGAGCGCGTCGACCGCGGCGTCGATGGCGTCCTTCGCCATGACGCGGTAGGTCGTCCACTTGCCGCCAGCCACCACGACGAGACCGGGCACCGAGTGCGTCACGACGTGCTCGCGCGACAGCTTCGAGGTCTCGTCGCTCTCACCGGCGAGCAGCGGGCGGAGACCCGCGTAGACGCCCTCGACGTCGTCGCGGGTGAGCGGCACCGCGAGCACCCGGTTGACGTGCTCGAGCAGGTAGTCGATGTCGGCGGCGGTCGCCGCGGGGTGCGCCTTGTCGAGGTGCCAGTCGGTGTCGGTCGTGCCGATGAGCCAGTGTCGTCCCCACGGAATGACGAAGAGCACGCTCTTCTCGGTGCGGAGGATCATGCCCATCGTCGATTGGAAGCGATCGCGCGGCACGACGAGGTGGATGCCCTTCGAGGCGCGCACCTTGAACTGGCCGCGCTCCCCCACCATCGACTGCGTGTCGTCGGTCCAGACACCGGTCGCATTGACGACCTGCTTCGCCTTGACCTCGAAGTGCTCGTCGGTCTCGAGGTCGTGCGCCTTCACCCCGACGACGCGCTGCCCGACCTTGAGGAACCCCTCGACGCGGACGCGGCTCGCCACGTGCGCGCCGTAGGCGGATGCGGTGCGCACGAGCGAGGCGACGTAGCGCGCGTCGTCCACCTGCGCGTCGTAGTACGTGAGCCCGCCGACGAAGGCGTTGCTGCGCAGGGACGGAATCGACCGCTGCACCTGGCGCTTGGTCAGGTGGCGGTGGTGCGGAACGCCCGGAGGGCGACCTCCCGTGTAGCTGAAGATGTCGTAGAGCATCATGCCCGCACCGATGTAGAACCTCTCCCACACTGGCTTGTGCAGCGGATAGAGGAACCGCACGGGCTTCACAAGGTGAGGCGCGATGCGCTGCAGCAGAAGGCCGCGCTCGATGAGCGCTTCGCGCACGAGGCCGAAGTCGAGCTGTTCGAGATAGCGGATGCCGCCGTGCACAAGCTTCGAGGAGCGGCTCGATGTTCCGCTCGCCCAGTCTCGAGCTTCGAGCAGGCCCGTGGAGAGGCCGCGTGTGACGGCATCCATCGCGCTTCCCGCGCCGACGATGCCCCCGCCGATGACCAGAACATCGAGCTCCTTGGAGCTCATCTCCCTGATCGCGTCAGCGCGTTCCTCAGGTCCCAACTTCCGTGACCGTGCGACGGTCTTCTTGGCGCTCATTCGAACCTCCATCAGGAAGGCCTGTCTCAGGTCGCAGACCCTCTGACTCGACGCTAACGCAGGAGGTACGGCGCGACAACCACTTCGACCCGCTGGAACTCTTTGAGGTCGCTGTATCCGGTGGTCGCCATGGAACGCTTGAGGGCTCCGAGCAGGTTCGCGGTGCCGTCGGGACGCGTCGCGGGGCCGTACACGATCTCCTCGAGCGTGCCGGTCGTGCCCACCTCGACGCGGTTGCCGCGTGGGAGCTTCGAGTGGTGTGCCTCGGCGCCCCAGTGGAAGCCGCCGCCCGGTGCGTCGCTGGCGCGAGCGAACGTCGTGCCGAGCATGACGGCGTCGGCGCCGCAGGCGATCGCCTTGACGATGTCGCCCGAGGTGCCGAGACCGCCGTCGGCGATGACGTGCACGTAGCGCCCGCCCGACTCATCGAGGTAATCGCGACGCGCGCCCGCCACATCAGCGACAGCGGTGGCCATGGGGGCGTGGATGCCGAGGGTGTTGCGCGTCGTCGACGCCGCTCCCCCGCCGAAGCCTACGAGCACACCGGCCGCTCCCGTGCGCATGAGGTGCAGCGCCGCCGTGTAGGTCGCGGCGCCGCCGACGATGACGGGCACGTCGAGCTCGTAGATGAACTTCTTGAGGTTCAGGGGCTCCTGGTTCTGCGAGACATGCTCGGCCGAGACCGTGGTGCCGCGGATGACGAAGAGGTCGACTCCCGCGTCGACGACGGTCTGGTAGAACTCTTGCGTGCGCTGCGGCGAGAGCGACCCGGCGACGGTGACGCCGGCCTCGCGGATCTCGCTGATGCGCGCCGTAATGAGCTCGGCCTTCACCGGCTCGGCGTAGAGCTCCTGCATACGAGCCACGACCGTGTCCGCCGGGGCGTTGCGGATCTCCTCGAGCAATGGCTCGGGGTTCTCATAGCGCGTCCAGAGGCCTTCGAGGTCGAGCACGCCGAGACCGCCGAGCTGCCCCATCATGATGGCCGTGCGCGGCGACACCACGGAGTCCATCGGTGCGGCGATGAACGGGGTGTCGAACGTGTAGGCGTCGATGGTCCAGGAGGTCGACACGTCTTCGGGGTCACGGGTTCGTCGCGACGGCACGATAGCGACGTCGTCGAACGAGAAGGTGGTGCGTGCCCGCTTGGCGCGGCCGATTTCGGTTTCTTGGCTCACGGCATCCACCTTACCGCCCGGGCACGACATGGCACTTCTCCAGCCCCCGCGATCAGAAGATCAGGTACACGACCAGCACAAGCACGAAGGCGATCACCGATTCGAGCGCCTGCTGCACCGTCCACGTCTTGAGGGTCGTCTTGACGTCCATGTCCATCAGCTTGCCGACGAGCCAGAAGCCGGAGTCGTTCACGTGACTGCCGAACACCGATCCAGCCGCCGTTGCGAGTGTGATGGCGGCGACGTCGACCGTGCCGTACGACCCCGCGGTGACCGCCGGCGCCATGAGCCCGGCCGTCGTTACGAGTGCGACGGTCGCGGAGCCCTGCGCGAGGCGCAGGATCACCGAGATGACGTAGGCCGCGACGATCGTGGGCAGACCGACATCCGCCAGCGTGTCAGCGAGCGCGTCGCCGATGCCGGAGAGCTCGAGCACTCCCCCGAACATCCCGCCGGCGCCGGTGATCAGGATGACGCTCGCGACCGGTCCGAACGTTCCGTCGACGAGCTTCTCGAGCGCGGAGCCCTTCTCGCCGCGAGCGCTGCCGAGCACGACCAGCGCGACGAGCGCGGTGATGAGCAGGGCGATCGGCGAGTTTCCGATGAGAATGAGCGCCTGGACCCACAGCTGGTCGCCCTCGAGCGCGCCCGTGTCAACGAGCGTGGTGAGGCCGGTGTTGAGGAAGATCAGGACGACGGGAATGATCAGGATGCCGATGACGGTGCGCGCCTTCGGCGGGCGGACCGGCTGGTCCTCGTCGATCGAGCCGAACAGAGCGGGCACGGCGAGCGGGATGCGCGAGTTCACGAACTTTCCCCACAGGTAGCCCGAAAGATACCAGGTCGGGAAGGCGATCACGATTCCGATGAGCATCACGATGCCGAGGTTCGCCCCGTAGTCGACGGTGGCCGTGACAGGGCCGGGATGCGGGGGAAGGAAGACGTGCATCACCGAGAACGCAGCCGCGCCGCCGATGCCGTACAGCAGCAGGTTCCTGCCGCCCATGCGACGGGCGACCGCGAAGATGATCGGCAGCATGACGATCAGCCCGGCGTCGAAGAAGATCGGGAATCCGAGCAGCAGCGACGTGACGCCGAGCGCGAAGGCGGCGTGCTTCTCACCGAACGCCTTCACCATCGCCTCGGCCACAGACTTCGCACCGCCCGAATGCTCGATGAGCCGGCCGAGGATCGCTCCGAGGCACACGAGCAGCGCGACTTCGCCGAGCGTTCCGGAGAAGCCGTAGAGCAGCACGTCCATGAGCTTGTCGGTGGGCAGCCCGGTGACGACAGCGGTGAGCACGGAGACCACGACGAGCGTGATGAACGCATGGACCCTGAGTTTGATGACGAGCAGAAGAATGAGCAGCACCGCCCCTGCGGCGATGCCGAGCAGGGGGCCTGCTCCGAGGGTCTGGGTCCAGCCGTCGAGCATGATTCTCCATTGAATTGGTTGGGGTCTGAGGGATGCCTCGAACGAGGCCATCGGTAAAGATACTACTTTATGACACGCTATGGTAGTACTACACCTCGACGAAGGGAGCCGACGGTGGCCGGAATCCACAGCGACGTGACGGACGACCTCGGCGCGCGCATCGCCGCGGGTGAGTTTCCGCCCGGCTCGGTCTTCACCCTCGCTCAGCTCGAGCACGACTACGGCGCATCGCGGACGGTCGTGCGCGAGGCCGTCCGCGTTCTCGAGAGTCTCGGCTTGGTCGCGTCACGGCGACGGGTGGGCATCACAGTGCAGCCGCGAGACTGCTGGGATGCCTTCGCTCCCCAGCTCATCGAGTGGAACCTGCAGGGGCCGTTCCGACGCCAGCAGCTGAGCGCACTCATGGAGCTTCGCGTCGCCGTCGAGCCGACCGCCGCGCGTCTCGCCGCACTCCGGGCCACCCCCACGCAGCGGGCGGAGCTGCGTCGGCTTGCCGCTCAGCTTCGCGCCGTCGGCGAAGCCGGCCACGGCACCTCGGACGAGTTCCTCGCAATCGACATCGCCTTTCACGAGCTGCTGCTGCGAGCATCCGGAAACCCTCAGCTGATCGCGCTGCGGAACCCCGTCCGCGACGTCCTCGCCGGTCGCGCACGACTCGGTCTCAACCCGCGCATCCCCGCGCCCGGCACTCTGGAGGAGCACGAGGCCGTGGCCGAGGCGATCAGCGACGGGGATGCCGCAGCCGCAGAGCGGCACTCACGCTCCCACATGCACGGCGTGTGGGACGAGATCCAGGTGGACGACTCGCTGCGTTAACGCCGACCGCCGGCACCCGCGGGGCGAGCACCGGCCGGTCGCCGTGAGATCAGCGACGGTAGTTCGGCGCCTCCACGACGATCTGCACGTCGTGCGGGTGCGATTCCTTGAGTCCGGCGGGCGTGATGCGCACGAACTTGCCACGCTCCTTGAGCTCGTCGATCGTGCGGGCGCCCACGTAGAACATCGACTGACGCAGTCCGCCGATCAGCTGGTAGGCGACTGCCGAGAGCGGACCGCGGTACGGAACCTGGCCCTCGATGCCCTCGGGAATGAGCTTGTCATCGCTCGGCACGTCAGCCTGGAAGTAGCGGTCCTTTGAGTACGAGGTCTTCTTGCCGCGCGTCTGAAGGGCACCGAGGGAGCCCATGCCGCGGTAGGTCTTGAACTGCTTGCCGTTGACGAACACGAGCTCGCCGGGGCTCTCGTCGCACCCGGCAAGAAGTGAGCCGAGCATGACGCTCTCGGCGCCGGCCACGAGAGCCTTGGCGATGTCGCCGGAGTACTGCAGGCCGCCGTCCGCGATGATCGGGACGTCGAGGTCTTTCACCGCCTGGCGCGCCTCGTACACGGCGGAGACCTGCGGAACGCCGACACCTGCGACGACGCGCGTGGTGCAGATCGATCCGGGGCCGACGCCGACCTTGACGGCATCCGCTCCGGCCTCGGCGATCGCCCGCGCGCCCGAACCGGTCGCGACGTTGCCGCCGATCACGTCGACCTTGCTGAACGACGGGTCGGCCTTGATCTTGCGGATGAGCGCGAGGACGCCCTCAGAGTCGCCGTTCGCGGTGTCGACGACGAGAACGTCCACACCGGCGTCGCGCAGCGCACACGCGCGCTCCCAGGCATCGCCGAAGAAGCCGATGGCCGCGCCGACACGGAGACGGCCGCTGTCGTCCTTGGTCGCGAGGGGGTACTTCTCGCTCTTGTCGAAGTCCTTGACGGTGATGAGACCCTTGAGCACGCCAGCGTCGTTCACGAGCGGAAGCTTCTCGATGCGGTGCTCGGCCAGCAGCGCCATGGCTTCCTCCGCGGAGGTGCCGACGGGTGCCGTGATGAGGTTCGTGCTGGTCATCACCTGCGAGACCGGAGTGACGGCTTTCTTGTCGTCGGGCACGAAGCGCATGTCGCGGTTCGTGACGATGCCCTTGAGCACGCCCGATCCGTCAACGACCGGGAGGCCCGAAACGCGGAAGCGGCCGCACAGCTCGTCGACCTCGGCGATGGTGGCCTCGGCACGCGTCGTCACGGGGTTCGTGATCATGCCCGACTCGCTGCGCTTGACGCGGTCGACCATCTCGGCCTGGTCGGCGATGGAGATGTTGCGGTGCAGGATGCCGATGCCACCCTCGCGCGCCATCGCAATGGCCATGCGCGTCTCGGTCACGGTGTCCATCGCGCTCGAGAGCAGGGGCGTCGCAACGGTGATCCGCTTGGTCAGTCGCGATGAGGTGTCTGCCTCGCTCGGGATGACGTCTGTGTGCGCTGGCAGCAGCAGCACATCGTCATAGGTGAGCCCGACATAGCCGAACGGATCCGTGGTGTCCATTGCTTCCCTTCAAGAGGTGAGTCGTGAAAGCCGGCGGAGCCGTTTTCGACGCCGGTAATCCATGGTAACCACCGCGGCCGAGTGTTTCTGCCGGGTGACGATCAGGCGGAATTCAGACGGCCGCGGCGGGCTGTTCCCGCACGCCGGAGCATGTCGATCGTGAGCAGCACGAGTGCCGCCCAGACGAGGAAGAACCCGGCCCAGCGCTCCGGCGGCATCGGCTCTCTCAGAATGATGACGCCCACGAGGAACTGTATGAGCGGCGTCATGTACTGGAACAGCCCCATGTACACGAGCGGCAGCCGGCGGGCCGCCGAGGCGAAGAGCAGCAGCGGAACCGCGGTCACGATCCCCGAGGCGACGAGCAGCGTCGTGTTACCCGCGCCCGCGGTGCCGAAGATCAGACCGGTGGATGCCGCGACCCACACGAGCTCGATGGTCGCGACCGGCGCGAGGAACAGCGTCTCGAGCGTGAGCCCGGAGATCGCGCCGACTCGGCCGCCCACGCGGTTCTTCATCAGCCCGTAGAGCCCGAACGAGAACGCGAGGATGAGCGCGATGATCGGAAAGCTGCCGTATCCGATCCACAGCACGATCACGGCGATGACGCTGACTCCGACCGCGGCCCACTGCAGCGGCCGCAGCTTTTCCCGCAGAAACAGCACGCCGAACAGCACCGTCACGATCGGGTTGATGAAGTACCCGAGTGAGGCCTCGATCACGTGACCGGTGACCGCCGCGACGACGTACGTCTGCCAGTTGATGAAGATGAACACCGCGGCGAGCGCCATGAAGAGCATGGTTCGGCGCGAGCGGAAGAGATCGAAGAACGCGCGCCAGTCGCGCAGCGCGGTGAGCAGGATGCCGCAGAACACGAGCGAGAACAGGATGCGCATCGCGACGATCTCGTACGGACCTGCGGGCGCGAGCGCGACGAAGTAGAGCGGCAGCGCGCCCCACATGAGGTAGGCCGAGGCGGCGTAGAAGAATCCGGAGCGCCCGGCCAGCGGCGTGGGCTGCGTCACGAGGCGGTCACAGCGCCGAGCGCGCGACGGAGCGCCGCGGCATCCGTGTATCGCGTACCCTGCCAGCCGAATGCCTGGGCGGCGCGGATGTTCTCGTCGAGGTCGTCGGCGAAGTGCACGGATGCCGGTGCGATGCGTTCGGCGAGAGCATCCTCGATCTGAGCGTGCGCACGTCGATACACCTCGATCTCCGGCTTGGCGATGCCGAAGTCGTATGAGTTGAGGATGCCCGTGAAGCGATGCGCCACGTCGTGCTCCGTCAGCTCACGGAGGGTCTGGTCGGTTCCGTTGGTGAGGGCGAACACCGGATGCTCCGTGCGCAGCTCGTCGATGAGCTCGATCGTGTCGGGAATGAGCTGCCCGATGTCGCTTGCCCACTCCGTGACGATCGACGCCACGGCCGACGCGTTGTGCGTCATGTCGGTGAGCTTCTCCGTGAGCTTCTCGACCCATTGCGCGCGCGTCAGTCGACCCTCGACGAGGTCGCGACCGAACGGCGGAGCGAAGGCGACCTGTTCGATGATGTCCGGCGCAAGTCTCAGCTCGGCGTCGAGACGAGCGGCCATGCGCGCGGGACGGAACGAGCGCACGACTCCGTCGATGTCGAAGACGAAGACCCGCGCACCCATGACATCGAGTTTACGTGCCTGCACATGAGAAAAGGCCCGGGCATGCACCCGGGCCTTCGCTGTGAGCTCTGATCAGCGCTCGACGATCGCGAGAACGTCGCGAGCCGAGAGAACGAGGTACTCGTCAGCGCCGAACTTGACCTCGGTGCCGCCGTACTTCGAGTAGAGCACGCGGTCGCCGACGTTCACGTCGAGCGGGACGCGGTTGCCGTTGTCGTCGATGCGACCGGGGCCTACGGCCACGACTTCGCCCTCCTGCGGCTTCTCCTTGGCGGTGTCAGGGATGACCAGACCAGACGCGGTGGTCTGCTCTGCCTCGACCTGCTTGATGACGATGCGATCCTCGAGCGGCTTGATGGAGACCGACACGGTTGACCTCTTTCTTATAAGAAGACGTGAGTTAGCACCCTCACTATCCGAGTGCTAATTGCAAGTTTACGGATGCGCTGGCACTCGTGCAACGTGAGTGCCAATCGAAGCGCCAGTTTCGCCGACAGCGAGAGCCGCGGGTTGATATGTTGGCCGGATGGAACGCGACGAGCTGGCCCTTCTGCTGTCCCCCACGGGTCTCGAGCTGCTCGATGAACTCGCCGAGAAAGGCACCGCTGAAGACCTCGTCGCGACCGTGAGCCGGCTCCGCAAGGCCGGGCACGACCCGCGGCTGGTCGCTGCCGCGCTGACGCAGTCACGACTCCGCGCCCGCGGAGGGGCGAAGTTCGGCGAGTTCGCCTCTCGAATGCTGTTCACGCAGGCGGGCCTCGAGCAGGCCACGCGGATCCGCGCGGCCGCCATGCACGCGGGACGCTACGTTCAGGCGGGCCTGACACGCGTTGCGGACCTCGGTTGCGGCATCGGCGGAGACGCCATGGCGCTGGCCGCGATGCAGGTGGAAGTGACAGCCGCGGATGCCGACGAGATGACAGCCGCTGTCGCCACGCACAACCTCGCACCGTTCTCCAGCGCGCACGTGATCCACGCGCGTGCGGAGGATATCGTGCTCGACGACGTCGACGCCGTGTACTTCGATCCCGCGCGGCGCACCGCAGGGCACTCCGACACCGCGCGGCTGACGAACCCCGACGACTACTCCCCCGGCCTCGATCTGGTCTTCGACGTGGCCGGCCGCCTCCCCACGGGCGTCAAGCTCGGCCCCGGCTTCGACCGAGACCTCATCCCCGACACGATGGAAGCGCAGTGGGTCAGCGTCGACGGCTCCGTCGTGGAGCTCATGCTGTGGTCCGGAGCGCTTGCGCGTGACGGCATCCATCGCGCCGCCCTCGTGCTGACTGACGACGGCTCCTTCGAGCTCACCGCCTCGGAAGACACAGAGGATGAGCCGGTGCGACCGCTCGGCGAGTACCTCTACGAGCCCGACGGCGCGGTGATCCGCGCGCGGCTGATCGGCGATCTCGCGCGAAGCATCCACGCGGGGCCGGTGAGCGATGGAATCGCCTACCTCACTGGCGATGAGCTGCACGAGACACCCTTTGCGACAGCGTTCCGCGTTCGCGAGTCGCTGCCGCTGCACGAGAAGTCGCTGCGGCGCTGGGTCGCCGACAACGACATCGGAACCCTCGAGATCAAGAAGCGCGGTGTCGACATCGACCCGGCCGTCTTCAGAAAGCGGTTGAACCCGCGGGGAACCGCGAGCGCCACGCTCGTCCTCACGCGCGTCGACGGTCGTCACGTCGCTCTCGTGGCCGAGCGCGTCCTCTCGACCGCGTAGCTCAGCTCAGCTCAGGCGCATCGTCGTGATGCACGTCGCGTCGTCGGAGTCCGTCGTGGAAATCTCCGCGGTCGCCGTCTGCCCGGCGTGGGCGATCGTGAGGGATGCCTCGATGCCTCGCGGCACCCAGAGGCCGACGAACCCGTTGTCGAAGGTCTGCCGTGACTCGTCGATCAACACCGTTCCGTCAGCGTCTGTGAGCGTGACCCGGACCTCGGCGTTGGTCAGCTCGCCGAGGCAAGTGGTGAGGCTGTGGAAGTAGCAGTCGTGAGTCTGCGACTGGTACGGCGCGACCGAGATGTACACGCGGTCGTCGGGCATCGGCAGTGTTGTCTGGCGATTCTGATCATCTGTCAGCTCCAGTGACTCCGGCTGCACAGATGCGATCAGATCGGTCGGACGCTCGTCGACGGGAAGGGCGTCGAGGCGGTCGATGATCTCGGCGGCCTCGAGCCCTGCCAGGTCGTGATCGTCGAGGAACTCCCCCGCGGGCACCTCGCGCGGCTCCGCTGCCTGTTGCTTGGTCTTTCCCGACGTCGAGGACGAAGCCGCGGGGCCTGCGGTGCAGCCAGTCACGGTGAGGCCGGTAGCCAGAAGCGCCGCGGCAAGCAGCATCCATCGACGGTGTGAACGGGAGCGGTGCATGGATCCTCCGGGAGCCTGTCTGGGGGTGACACCTCGACGGTATACGAAAAAGAGCGCGCATCCAGTGCGGATGCGCGCCCTCTGCCCGGTCGGGTTATGAATACATCGTTCCTGCGACACCGATGGAGCCGATGATGAAGACAAAGATCACAACGTAGACCAGGATGTACACCACGGCCAGTGACGTGAACACGTAGCCCACGATGAGACCGGTCAGCGCCAGCCCGTCTCCCTGCTCGCCAGTCTGCCTGATCTGCTTGCGCGCGATGTGTCCGCAGATGATCCCGGCGATCGGGAACAGGAACCCGGTGATGATCGCGACGATCGCGAGCACGTTCGTGCCCGGAGGCTGCGGATATGGCGCGTACGCAGGCTGCGCGTACGGCTGCTGCGCATAGGGCTGTTGTGCGTATGGCTGCACGGGGCCCTGCTGCGGATATGGCTGCTGCTGTGGCTGTGGCTGTGGCTGACCGTAGCCAGGCTGCTGCTGGCCGTACGCCGGCTGGTTCTGACCCCCGGGTGGCGTCGGATTGCTCATAGTTGTGTCACTCCCCTTCGAACAATGATCATCTCATGACAAGCACGAGGATGCTGTACACGAACCAGCCGAGCGAGAAGACCGTGCCTGCAAAGCCGGTGGTGATGGCCCAGAGAGCGAACGAACGGTCATCCTTCGGCTTCTTGCGGGCCATGAAGCCGAGCACGATCGCGACGATGGCGAGCGGCAGAGTCCACCCGAAGAACAGCCCGCCGACCACGCCGATGATTCCGAAGATGAGTCCGAGAAGACCGAGCCGACTCTTCTCCGACTTCGGCTTCGCGACCGGCTGCATGCCCTGCTGAGTGGGGTACGCCATCGTCTGGGTCTGCTGGGGATAGCCGGGGTGGCCGCCGTGAGCGTACGGCTGCTGGGGTGCGTGCTGCGTCGGCTGGGGTGCGTGCTGCGGCGCATGCTGCGCGGTCGGCTGACCGCCGTAGCCCGGAGCGCTCGGCGCCGCGTACCCGCTGGGCGCGCCCTGCGGTCGCTGCGGTCGCTGCGGAGCAGGCTGAGCCCACGGCTGCGGCTGCTGCTGAGCGGGATGCCCCGGCTGCGGAGCCTGGCCCGCTTGGGGTGCGTTCTGCCCGGGCTGCGGCGGCCGGCCCGGCTGCGGGGCAGAGCCTGGCTGCGGCGCGTTGCCGGGGTTCGTCGGCTGCGGCGCGTTGCCGGGGTTCGTCGACTGCGGTGCGTGCGACGCCTGACCGGGCTGAGCCTGCTGGTTCTGCTGCGGAACCTGCGCGGGAGCAGAAGGCTGCGCCCACGGGCCTGGGGCCCCGGCCGGAGGTTTCTGAGCGTCGCTCTGCTGCGGAGCCTGCTGAGGCTGCGGAGCCTGCTGTGCCTGAGGAGCCTGCTGCTGTTGCGGCTGCGACGCGTTCGCGGCATCCGCCTCTCCCTGCTCCGAGGGCAGCGGCGGGCGCGGAGGCATGGCAGGCTTTGCAGGTTCGTTCGGCTCAGTCATCGGGACATCTCCTCGCGGTTGCGGCAGTGTTGTCTCACGCTACCTGAATATCGGTGACCGGAAGAGTCGAATCGGCCCCGAAGTCCAGTGTGGACGGTTCGAACCCGGCCATGATGCGCTGCGCGCCGAGCGCCGCGATCATCGCTCCATTATCGGTGCAGAGCGCAAGCGGCGGAATGCGCAGTGCGATTCCGGCTTCTGCTGTGCGCTGCTCAGCGAGTTCGCGGATGCGCTTGTTCGCGACGACGCCGCCGCCGAGCAGCAGCCGGGGCACGTCGTGGTCCCGGCAGGCGTTCACAGCTTTGGTGAGCAGAACGTCCGCGACGGCCTCGCGGAAGGATGCCGCGACGTCGGCGACCGGCACCTCCTCACCGGCATCCTGCTTCTGCTCGACCCAGCGCGCGACCGCCGTCTTGAGTCCGGAGAACGAAAAATCGTAGCGATGCGCGGCCATGTCCTTCGGCAGGCTCAGCCCGCGGGGGAAGCGGATCGCCTTCGGATCGCCCTCGGCCGCAGCACGATCGATCTGCGGGCCGCCCGGATACGGCAGACCCAGCACGCGCGCCACCTTGTCGAACGCTTCGCCCGCGGCGTCGTCGATCGTCTCGCCGAGCATCTCGACGTCGTCGACGAGGTCTCGCACCAGCAGAAGAGAGGTGTGCCCTCCCGAGACGAGAAGCGCGATCGTCGGGTACTCGAACGGGACTCCGCGGTCGTCGAGGATGTCCGCACCGACGTGACCGACGAGGTGGTTGACCGCGTAGATCGGCACACCGAGCGAAAGCGCGAGGGCCTTGGCAGCACCGACGCCGACCATGAGGGCTCCCGCAAGGCCAGGACCGCTCGTGACCGCGACGGCGTCGATGTCGGAGAGTCCGACCTCGGCCTCCTCGACGGCGGCGCTCAGCGCAGGGCCGAGCGCCTCAAGATGGGCGCGCGCGGCGACTTCGGGAACGACCCCGCCGTAGCGCGCGTGTTGCTCCATGGACGACGAGATGGTGTTCGACAGCAGGGTCGTGCCGCGGACGATTCCGATTCCGGTCTCGTCGCAGCTGGTCTCGATGCCGAGAACGAGCGGATTCTCGCGGTTCATGCCTCTCCTCGCACGGGCTCGCGCGCGTCGCGCTTCATGACGACGGCGTCAATGCCGCCCTTGTAGTACCGGGGTCTGACACCGAGGACGGCAAAGCCGAGCGACGTATACAGGTGCTGGGCTCCAGGATTATCTGCGCGCACCTCGAGAAACACGCCGCGAGCGCCGGAGGATGCCGCGTAGTCCAGCAGCTCGTTCATGAGGCGTCTGCCGAGGCCCGCACCGCGATGGGCGGGAGCGACGGCGATCGTCTGGATGTCGGCATCCGTGCTGCCGCTCGGAGCGAGAACCCCCGCATAGCCGACTAACTCACCGCCCTGCTCCGCCACGAGGTAGCGCGTGTGCTCACTCGCGATCTCGCGGCTCATCGACTCACGCGACCAGTCGTCTGGAGCGAACGTCGCCGACTCGAGCGCCATGATGGCATCGAGGTCGCGCAGATCTGCCTCACGGATGCCGCTCACGCGGAGACCCGCTTTCCGGCAGATGGAGACACGTCCGGCGAGCGCAGGTACAGGGGCTCGTCAGCGCTGAAGGACCGACCGGCAGCCCATGTGCGCTCGGCGACCATGCCCAGGTGTCCCGCGGAAACGCTGTCCGCATCGAGCCGCGAGGCGTCACCAACGAGGACGTCGGCGGGTTTCGCGAGGGCCGGGCCTTCCGTGCGGACGGGCAGCTGCGCGGCATCCAACCCCGAATAGCGGGACCAGTACACCTCACGGCGCCGCGCGTCGGTCACGACGAGCAGTTCGCCCTCGCCGCCATCCGCATACCAGGCGGCCGCGATCGCGTCGTGACTCACGACCGGAACGACGGGTTTGGCGGCGCCGATCGCGAAGGCGCGCGCCGCAGCGATGCCGATGCGCAGTCCCGTGAACGGCCCGGGCCCCATGCCCGCAGCGACCGCAGAGAGCTCGGTGGGAGCGACCCCGGCCTCCTCGAGCACATCGCGCATGAGCGAGCCGACGACCTCGGCGTGCCGCATGGTGTCGACGACGCTGCGCTCGGCGATGATGCCGCGGCCGCTGTCGACGACGGCGGCCGTGGTTCCGATGGACGAATCGATGGCGAGAAGCACGATTCAAGCCTACGCGTGTGCGCGCGTGATGCGGATGATGCGCGGTTCGTCGCGATCCTCCGGCTGCTCCGACTCGGCGGCGCCCGTCGGACGCTCGATCTCAACCTCGAGCCACTCGTCGGCGACACCCTCGAGCATGCCGCGGCCCCACTCGACCACGACGACGCTTCGGGCGAAGTCGATGTCGAGGTCGTCGAGCTCCATCGCGTCGCCCAGTCGATACGCATCGACGTGCACGAGCGGCGCACCGTCGACGAGGCTCGGGTGCGTGCGAGCCAGCACGAACGTCGGGCTGGTCACCGGGCCTCGCACGCCAAGCCCCTCTCCGATTCCACGCGTGAGGGTCGTCTTGCCGGCCCCGAGCGGCCCCGTGAGCACGAGCAGGTCGCCGGCGCGCAGCATCCGCCCCACCCGGACCCCGAACGCGTGCGTCTGCTCCGGAGTCTCGAGCACGGTCGTCGACGGAACCTCGATCATGCCTCTCCGTACGTACGGGGCACGCGGCCGCCGATGCGTGTCACGATCTCGTAGTTGATGGTGGATGCCGCGTTCGCCCAATCGTCCGCACTCGGCTCACCGCGCGACGCGTCGCCGAACAGCACCGCCTCGTCCCCGACGGAGACTGCGGCGTCACCGACATCGACGACGAACTGATCCATCGCGATGCGGCCGACGTTCGTGTAGACGCGCCCTCCGATCGAGACGGGACCCGCTCCCGAGGCCTGACGGGGGATGCCGTCGCCGTAGCCGAGCGGCACGAGCACGAGCGTCGTCTCGCGTTCCGTGCGGTGGGCGTAGCTGTACGAAACCCCTGCCCCGGCGGGAACACGGCGCACAGCGGCGACACGAGCGCGAAGCGTCATCGCCGGGCGGAGCCCGAGCTCCTGGCTCGTCTCATCGTCGAACGGAGTGAGCCCGTACAGCCCGATGCCGAGGCGAACCATGTCGAGACGTGCCTCCGGAATGCGGAGCGCCGCGGCCGTCGCTGCGGCGTGCAGCAACTCGGGTCGCAGACCCGCAGAGCGCGCCTCCTGCGCGAGGCCCGTGAAGACCCGGACCTGCTCGCGGTCGTCCTCGGGCGACGTGTTCGAAACGTGCGTCATGAGGCCGCTCACACGCAGCGCCCGGTCACGCTCGTGCTCAGCGGCGCGTGCGAAGAGCGCACCAGCCTCCTCGGGCGCAGCGCCGTTGCGGCTCAGACCCGTGTCGAGCTTGATCTGAACCGAGACATCGGATGCCGTCGCCCGACGCGCGGCGTCGGCCACGGCATCCAGTTGCTCGACGTTCGACACCGCGACCTCGACGTTCCGGGCGATTGCCGCGCCGAAGTCCGTTTCCGGCCCGTGCAGCCAGCAGAGCAGCGGCGCGTCGATACCGGCCTCCCGCAGCGCGAGCGCCTCGGTGAGGTCGGCGGTTCCGAGCATGTCCGCACCTGCCGCGACGAGTGTCCGCGCGACGGGAACCGCTCCGTGACCGTAGGCGTTGGCCTTGACGACCGCGAGCGCGCGCGGCGCCTGTGACTTCTCTCGCAGCGTTCGCAGGTTGTGCGCGATCGCGTCGAGATCGACCGCTGCTTCACGAGACTCCGTCACCTTCAGGCCTCTCCCACGCTCGGATCGGATTCTGCCACGACGAACGCCATGGCCGCGCCGCCATCATGAGACATGCTGACATGAAGCCGTGTGATGCCACGGGCTGCGACGACATCTGCCGTCGTGCCCGAGAGCTCGAAGAAGGGGTCGCCGTCCTCCGTCTTGGCGACGACGACATCGAGCCAGCGCACGCCGTCCGAACCGCCGAGCGCCTTGATCAGAGCTTCCTTCGCGGCGTAACGACCTGCAAGCGAGCGAAGCGGTAAGTCGCGTTCGCTCTCGGCGAACAAGCGCTCG
Organism: Paramicrobacterium salitolerans; assembly: GCF_051513965.1. Lineage (GTDB taxonomy): Bacteria > Actinomycetota > Actinomycetes > Actinomycetales > Microbacteriaceae > Paramicrobacterium. The sequence continues at coordinate 574,080 of NZ_CP195847.1, read as the reverse complement.
CGCAAGCGCGGCGTCCGGTCGACCGCCCGCTCGAAGCGCGCAAGGTCGACCAGATCGACTCCGACTCCCACGATCATCGTGTACTCACCTGCACCGCACGGTCATTCGACGGTCACACTCTTCGCCAGGTTGCGCGGCTGGTCGACGTCGAGTCCCTTGGCCTCTGAAAGCTCCATCGCGAAGATCTGCGTCGGGATGACCGTGAGCAGCGGCTCGAAGAGCGGCGAAGCCAGCGGCACGCGGATCACCGAGTCTGCGTACGGAAGGACCGCGACGTCGCCCTCCTCCGCGATCGCGATGACGCGTGCTCCGCGAGCACGGATCTCCTGAATGTTCGAGACGATCTTGGCGTGCATCGTCTGCGAGCCGCGCGGGCTCGGCACCATGACGAACACGGGCTGCCCGGGCTCGATGAGCGCGATCGGACCGTGCTTCAGCTCACCCGCGGCGAAGCCCTCGGCGTGGATGTACGCGAGTTCCTTGAGCTTCAGCGCACCTTCGAGCGCGATCGGGTAGCCGACGTGGCGACCGAGGAAAAGCACCGAACGCGTGTCGCTCATCCAGTGCGCGAGCTGAGCGATCTCGTCGTGCTGCGTCAGCACCTCCGCGATCTTCTCGGGAACAGCCTGCAGCTCTGCGGTCTCCTCGATGATCTTCTCGGTGCTGAGGCTCCCCCGCACCGACGCGAGGTGCAGACCGAAGAGGTACAGCGCCGTGATCTGGGCGACGAAGGCCTTCGTCGATGCGACAGCGACCTCGGGACCGGCGTGCGTGTAGACGACGGCATCCGACTCGCGCGGAATCGTCGCACCCTGCGTGTTGCAGATGGAGAGCGTCTTCGCGCCCCGCTCGGCGGCGTACTTGACGGCCATCAGAGTGTCCATCGTCTCACCGGACTGGCTGATCGAGACGACGAGCGTGCTGGCGTCGACAACCGGGTCGCTGTAACGGAACTCGTGGCTCAGCGCGACCTCGACCGGAAGGCGAGTCCACGACTCGATCGCGTACTTGCTGACCATGCCGGAGTATGCGGCGGTTCCGCAGGCGACGATGATCACGCGCGAGATGTCGCGGAACAGGTCGTCCAGGCCCTCGAGCTCAGGAATGCGGACGGTGCCGTCGTCGGCGACGCGGCCGCGGACCGTGTTCGCCACGGCATCCGGCTCTTCACTGATCTCCTTGGCCATGAAGCTCGACCAGCCGCCCTTCTCGGCCGCCGATGCGTCCCACTGCACCTCGAAGGGGGTGGACTGCACCGGATTGCCTGCGAAGTCGGTGACCTCGACGCCCTCGGGCGTGATCGCGACCATCTCGCCCTCACCGACGGCGAGCGCGAAGCGCGTGTACTCCACGAACGCGGCGACATCGGAGCCGAGGAAGTTCTCGTCCTGTCCGAGCCCGACGACGAGCGGTGAGTTCTGACGCGCACCGACCACGAGATCGGGCTCGTCCTGGTGCACGGCGAGCAGGGTGAAAGCGCCGTCGAGGCGGCCGACGACGGCCTTGAATGCCTCGCGAAGGTCACCGGTGCGCTCGTACTCGCGACCGAGGAGGATGGCCGCGGCCTCTGTGTCGGTCTCGCTCGCGAAGGTGTACCCCTCGCCCGCGAGCTCGTCGCGGATAGCCGCGAAGTTCTCGATGATTCCGTTGTGGATGACGGCGAGCTTGCCGTCGGCGCTGAGATGCGGGTGCGCGTTCTCGTCTGTTGGGCCGCCGTGCGTCGCCCAGCGCGTGTGGCCGATACCGGTCGTACTATCCGGGAGCGGCTGCTCCGCGATGTCTTCACTCAGCACGGCGAGCTTGCCCGCGCGTTTGCGCGTGCTCAGCGTTCCGTCTTCAGCGATGACGGCGACTCCCGCAGAGTCATACCCGCGGTACTCGAGCCGCTTCAGGCCGTTCATCAGGACGTCAATGCTGGCACGTCCTCCGACGTATCCCACGATTCCACACATGGAAACAAGTTTATGGGCGGCGCGGAGCACGACCGGTCCGCGTGCCCAGATTCTCGGCGTTTATTCTGCGTCGTTCATAGGAAACGGCGCGGGGCGGCATCCGCGTAGAATGACGTGCTATGTCGCCCACCCGCGGAACCGGTTCAATCCCCGTGCACACGACCCCCTTCGTCGAGATCGATCGCTCCCGTTGGGCGCAGCTCGCTCCCAACATGCAGTCGCCCCTCACGAACGCCGAGATCGTGCAGCTGCGCGGACTCGGCGACCGCATGGACATGAACGAGGTCGCAGAGGTCTACCTGCCGCTCAGCCGTCTGCTCAGCCTGTATGCCGCGAACGCGAAGCAGCTGCATGACTCGACGCAGTCCTTCCTCGGCGAGTCCTCAGCGCGAACGCCCTTCGTCATCGGCGTCGCTGGATCCGTCGCGGTCGGCAAGTCGACGGTCTCGCGACTTCTGCGCGAGCTCATGGCACGCTGGCCCGACACCCCGCGTGTGGAACTCATCACGACCGACGGCTTCCTCTACCCGAACGCCGAGCTCGAGCGCCGTGGCATCATGCACCGCAAGGGCTTCCCCGAGGCATACGACCGGCGGGCGCTGCTGCGTTTCATCACCGAGGTGAAATCCGGCGCCGACGAGGTCCGCGCTCCCTTCTACTCCCACCTGCACTACGACATCGTTCCCGATGCGAGCGTCGTCGTCCGCCGTCCCGACGTACTCATCGTCGAGGGGCTCAACGTGCTGCAGCCCGCCGTCGCCGGCCACCTGACCATCGCCGATCTCTTCGACTTCAGCATCTACGTCGACGCACGCACAGACGACATCGCCCACTGGTTCGAAGAGCGCTTCATGGCGCTGCAGCGCGGGGCCTTCAGCAACCCGAACTCGTACTTCAACGTGTTCGCCGACCTGACCGAGGAGCAGGCCCGTGAGAAGGCGCGGTTCTTCTGGCGCGAGGTGAACGAACCGAACCTGCAGGCGAACATCCGCCCAACTCGGCCGCGCGCCAAGCTGGTTCTGCGCAAGGAGCGCAACCATGAGGTGAGCAAGGTTCTGCTCCGAAAGATCTGACCTAGCGACGCGGTCGTGAACCGTGTCACCGAAAAGCCCGCTGTGGCTCCCAGCTGCGTCTAAGATGGGCGCAACGTGCAACGCAGCACAGACGGGAGAACCATGGATCTGTCCTGGCTTGAGGAAGCCCTCGGCAACATCAGTTCAGTCGTGTGGGGGCCGTTCGTCCTCATTCCACTGCTCATCGGCACCGGCATCTATCTCACGTTCCGCCTCGGCGGACTCCAGTTCCTCAAACTCGGCGCTGGCCTTCGCCTCGGGCTCATCAAACGCAAAGACGCGGGCTCCGAGGGCGATATCTCACAGTTCCAGGCGCTGACCACGGCACTCGCCGCGACGGTCGGCACCGGCAACATCGTCGGCGTCGCCACCGCGATCGCGATCGGCGGCCCCGGCGCCCTGTTCTGGATGTGGATCACGGGTCTGGTCGGCATGGTCACGAAGTACACCGAGGCCTTCCTCGGAGTGAGGTTCAGAGGCACGGATGCCGCGGGCGAGAAGTCCGGCGGACCGCAGTACTACCTCGAGCGCGGCATCAAGGGACCGTTCGGCAAGGTGCTCGGCCTCATGTTCGCGATCTTCGCGACGATCGCCTGCTTCGGCATCGGCAACATGACGCAGGGCAACTCGATCGCGTCCAACGTTCAGGCCAGCTTCAACGTGCCCACGTGGGCGACGGGTCTCATCCTGACGGTCCTCGCGCTCCTCGTGCTCGTCGGCGGCATCAAGGTCATCGGTCGTGTGACGGCGGGCTTCGTTCCGATCATGATCATCTTCTACGTGGTTGCCGCACTGTACATCCTCATCGCGAACATCGGGCAGGTGCCAGCGGCTCTCGCTCAGATTTTCACGGATGCCTTCACAGGGACGAGCGCCGCAGGAGGGTTCGCCGGCTCAGCGATCATCATCGTGATCCAGTACGGTGTCGCTCGCGGTCTCTTCTCGAACGAGTCGGGCCTCGGCTCGGCGCCCATGGCTGCCGCCGCCGCGCAGACGACGCACCCGGTCCGTCAGGGCCTGGTCTCGATGACGCAGACCTTCATCGACACGATCATCGTCGTCACGATGACGGGCCTCGTGATCGTCACGACCGGAGCGTGGAAGGTCGTCGATCCTGAGACCGGCGAGCAGATCTCCGCAGCCCTCATGACCGGTGAGGCGTTCACGAATGGCCTGCCGGGCGAGTGGGGTCACTGGGTCGTCACGATCGCCCTCGTCATGTTCGCGTTCTCGACCATCCTCGGCTGGTCGTATTACGGCGAACGCAACATCGAGCGTCTGTTCGGACGCCGCGCGGTCATGCCGTTCCGCATCCTGTTCTCGCTCATCGTCTACATCGGCTGCACGGTGCAGCTCGGTGTTGTGTGGGCGTTCTCCGACGTTATGAACGGCCTGATGGCACTACCGAACCTCGTCGGACTGCTCGTGCTGTCGGGTCTCGTCGCACGCGAGACGCGGCACTACCTCAAGCACGACCCCAAGCTGGAGGCCACCAAGGAGGAGGTCGAAGCCTTCATGGAGGGTCAGCCGGGCTGGGCGGACTGGAAGGCCGGCGACGTCGTCGGCTCCAGCCGTCGCCTGTAGCGCAGCCGGAAAAGCGTCGGCCCCCGCTCAATCGAGCGGGGGCCGACGTGTATGCGGGGTCAGGTCAGACGATGCTGAGGTTGGCGCGCACCACTCCAGCGAGCTGGTCGGCGATGCGACCTGCCGTGTCGTGGTCTGCGGCCTCGACCATCACGCGGACGAGCGGCTCTGTGCCGCTCGGACGCAGCAGCACACGGCCGGTCTCACCCAGCTGGCCTTCGGCCTCCGCCACCGCCCGGGTGACGAGCTCGTGCGTGTGCGCCTGAGTCTTGTCGACGTCCTTCACGTTGATCATGACCTGCGGGTACACCGTCATGATCGACGCGAGTTCGGCGAGACTCTTGCCGGTGCGCGCCATCTCGCTCACCAGGTGAAGGCCAGTGAGGATGCCGTCGCCCGTCGTGGCGAACTCGCTCATGATCACGTGGCCGGACTGTTCGCCGCCGAGCGCGTAGCCCTTCTCGTTCATGGCCTCGAGCACGTAGCGGTCGCCGACCTTGGTCTGCAGCATCGAGATGCCGTTCGCCTCCATGGCGCGGCGAAGTCCGAGGTTGCTCATGACGGTCGCGACGAGCGTGTCGTCGACGAGCTTCCCTCTCTCCTTCATCGACACAGCGAGGATCGCCATGATCTGGTCACCGTCGATCGTGTTGCCCTGCGCATCGATCGCGAGGCACCGATCAGCGTCACCGTCGTGCGCGATTCCGACATCCGCCCCCAGCTCGACGACGGCCTCTGCGAGGTTCTCGAGGTGGGTGGAGCCCACGCCGTCGTTGATATTGAGGCCGTCCGGATCATTTCCGATGACGGAGACCTTGGCACCGGCATCCGCGAACACCTGAGGCGACACGCCTGCGGCCGCACCGTGTGCACAGTCGATGACGACGTGAAGGCCGTCGAGACTGTGCGGCAGGCTGCCGAGCAGGTGGATCAGGTAGCGATCCTCGGCATCGGCGAAGCGCTGAATGCGACCGACGGCACCGCCGGTGGGCATCAGCTGCTCGGCCTCGAGGTGCTCCTCGATGCGCTCCTCGACGATGTCGGGAAGCTTCGTGCCGCCGTGCGCGAAGATCTTGATTCCGTTGTCAGGTGCCGCGTTGTGCGATGCGGAGATCATCACGCCGAAGTCGGCGTCGATGCTCTGCACGAGGAACGCGGCTGCCGGGGTCGTGATGACGCCGGCATCGAGCACATCGACGCCGCTGGAGGCGAGACCGGCCGACACCGCGGCCGCGAGGAAGTCACCGGAGATGCGGGGGTCGCGAGCGACGACCGCAACCGGGCGCTTGCCCTGTGCACGCCGGGCCTCAGCACTTCGGCCTTGCCCAAGCACCACTGCGGTGGCTTGAGCAAGGCCGAGAGCGAGGTCGGCTGTGAGGAGACCGTTCGCGAGACCGCGAACGCCGTCAGTTCCGAACAGACGAGCCATGGAGAGCCAGACCCTCCGAAATCAGCGCTTCGAGAACTGAGGTGCCTTGCGCGCCTTCTTGAGTCCAGCCTTCTTGCGCTCCTTGACGCGTGCGTCACGCGAGAGGAAGCCGGACTTCTTGAGCGTCGGACGGTTGTTCTCGACGTCGATCTGGTTCAGCGCACGAGCGATGCCGAGGCGGAGAGCACCGGCCTGGCCCGAGGGGCCACCACCCGAGATGCGGGCGATCACGTCGTAGCTGCCCGAGAGGTCGAGCACCGTGAACGGGTCGTTGATGAGCTGCTGGTGCAGCTTGTTCGGGAAGTAGTCGGCGAGCTCACGGCCGTTGACCGTGATGGAGCCGGTGCCGGGGACGAGGCGCACGCGGGCAATGGCCTGCTTGCGACGGCCCACGGCTGCGCCGGGAACGGTGAGCGCCGGACGCGGGGTCGCCTCTGCCGACTCGGCCGGGGTCTCGGTGCTGAAGTTCTCCGGTGTTTCGATGGAGTCTGAAATCTTCGCCACTGTATGAATCCTTAAGCTTGTGCGGGCGCTTACTGGGCGACCTGGTCGAACGAGTACGGCTTCGGCTGCTGAGCGGCGTGCGGGTGCTCGCTGCCTGCGTACACCTTGAGCTTCTTCAGCTGGTCACGGCCGAGGGAGTTCTTCGGCAGCATGCCGCGAACCGCCTTCTCGACGGCGCGGACGGGGTTCTTCTCGAGAAGCTCGCCGTAGTTCATCGAGGAGAGGCCGCCCGGGTAGCCCGAGTGGCGGTAGGCGCGCTTCTTGAGCGCCTTGTCGCCGCTGAGGGCGACCTTCTCTGCGTTGACGATGATGACGTAGTCACCGGTGTCGATGTGGTTCGCGAAGGTCGGCTTGTGCTTTCCGCGAAGGAGAACCGCGGCGTGGCTGGCCAGACGGCCGAGGACGACATCCGCGGCGTCGATGACGACCCAGTCACGCTGGATCTCACTGGCCTTAGGGGTGTAAGTGCGCGTCACAGTAGTGCTGCTTTCTTGTCGTTAGTTGGACGTTCGTGAATCCCGCTCCGTTGGGCGTTCGAGAGATCGAACTCCGCAGGTGGAGGGCTCAACTACGGGTGCGCACCCCAAAAGGCACGACACCAACGGTCAATAGTACGCGACACGCCCGCGAGGGTCAATTCATCGACGAGACTCATGTAATACCTCCGCGTGGCGGTGGTCGTGCCGCGTGCGCGTCAGGGAAGCGTGCGCTTCGCCCGGGTGAGCTCGGCACGGGCGGCGAGCAGGTCGTCCTCGGGGTACCCGACCTGGACGAGCGTGAGTCCGTGAGCGGGCATGACCTTGAAGTCGCTGGTCCGCTCCGCGGCATCCCGAAGCCTCACCAGATCGCTTGAGGTGAGCTTGCCCTCTCCGACCGCGACGCACGCCCCGACGAGCGAGCGCACCATGCTGTGACAGAACGCGTCAGCCCGGACCTCGGCGACCAGGCGACCGTCGCCGTCGCGTCGCCACGCGAAGTCCTGAAGGGTTCTGATGGTCGTGGCGCCCTCCCGCGGCTTGCAGTAGGCGCCGAAGTCGTGAAGACCGACGAGCTCGCGGGCGGCATCGTCCATGGCTGCGACGTCGAGAGTGTGAGGATGCCACACCACGGTGTTCCGGAGCAGGGGGTTTTTTCCTGCCACCGGGTCCGCGATGCGGTACTCGTAGCGTCTCCAACTGGCGGAGAAGCGCGCATCGAAGCCCGCCGGCGCCTCGTCCGCCGCAAGCAGCTCGACGTCGGAGCGGTGCCCGAGAACTCCCCCGACCCGTCGGACAAGCGCCTCGCCCGCGGTCTGGCGGATGACGCCCCGGCGCCGCTGTCGGTTCAGGATCTCAACGTGTCGCTCGGTGAGATCGACGTGCGCCACCTGACCGGTCGCGTGCACGCCGGCATCCGTTCGCCCCGCGACGACGAGCCCCGGCTCATCACCGCGCCTGCCGAACACCGTGGCAACGGCATCCTCGAGAACACCCTGGACGGTCCGCAGACCCGGCTGCCGCGCCCACCCCTTGAAATCGGTGCCGTCGTACGCGACGTCCAGGCGGAATCGCGTCGTTTCGGAGAGCTCGGTCACGGCGCCAAGTCTATCGACGGCAAGCTGCGCGCATGACGGGCACGGCACGTCGCGCACACGTCCCTGTCACCCTCGAGGGTTATCCTCGTGCGGTCCCATGGTGAACTCCCCTGCCTCCATCTCCCCGTCCGCGCCCCGCATCCACTACGCGGGGCTCGACGGGCTGCGCGCCGTCGCCGTGGCCGCCGTGCTCGTCTATCACCTCTTCCCCGGCGCGATGCCCGGAGGCTTCATCGGGGTCGATGTGTTCTTCGTGATCTCAGGCTTCCTCATCACGAGCCTGCTCATGCGCGAGCACACGAGCACGGGGCGCGTCAGCCTCGGCTCCTTCTGGGTGCGTCGCGCGCGCCGCATCCTTCCCGCTCTCGTGCTCGTCGTGACCGCCTCGACCACAGCCGCGCTCGTCATCGGCGGTGATGTGCTCGTGCGCATCGGCCGACAGATTCTCGGAGCCGCGACGTTCAGCTACAACTGGGTCGAGATCGCCTCGGGCGGCTCGTACTTCGACGCGCTCACGCCCGAGATGTTCCGCACGCTGTGGTCGCTCGCGGTGGAAGAGCAGTTCTACATTCTCTGGCCGCTCCTGCTTCTCGCGCTGCTTCTGCTGCCGTCGCGCTGGCTTCGCGCGGGTGTGCTCGTGCTCGCCGCTGCGGCCTCCGCCGTGTGGATGGCGACGCTGTTCAGCCCGGGCGGCGACGCGACGCGCGTGTACTACGGCACAGACACCCACGCGTTCGGTCTGCTCGCCGGAGCCGCTCTCGCGGTTCTGCTGGAGGGGCGCCTCGGCGACGGGCTTCCCCGCTCGGCGAGTCGCGCGGCGCGCATCGGGTTCGACGTAGCCGGAACGCTGGCCCTGACCGGCATCCTCGCCCTCGCATTCGCGCTCGGCGACGGCGAGGATGCGACATATCGAGGCGGTCTCGCTCTCGCGTCGGTGCTGACGGTCGTCGTCATCACGGCATCCATTCGCCCTGGCTCCCTGCTCGGCGCACGGCTCGACTCGACGGCGCTGCGCTGGCTGGGGCGCCGATCGTACGGGGTCTACCTCTGGCACTGGCCGATCTTCACGCTCGCACTCGCCGTCAGCGGATCGACCGCGACGACGAGCCCGCCGCTCGCGGCATCCCTCATCGCTGTCGCTCTGACCCTCGCGCTCGCGGAGCTCTCGTTCCGCATCGTCGAGACGCCCGTCCGCACACGCGGGTACATCGGATGCTGGCACGCCATGCGCCGCGCTTTCCGTGCGTCCTCCCCGCGACCGGCCATCGCCGCGGGTGTCGCACTTGTGGCGGTCTCGCTCACGGCGTCGACGGGTACCGCGGTCGCTGTCGCTCCCGAGTCATCGTCCGTCGAGCAGCTGATCGCTCAGGCGCAGAAGTCCACGGCATCCCACGAGGCCGAGAAGCGCGACGACGAGGACTCCCGCACGCCGATCTCCGGAGAGGACATCACCGCGGTCGGCGACTCCGTGATGCTCGCCGCGGAGCCGGCGCTGCGCGAGAAGCTCCCCGGCATCGACGTCGACGCGCAGGTCTCGCGATCGATGTACGTGGCCGTCGACATTCTCAAACAGCGAGCGGATGCCGGTGAGCTGCGCGGCACCGTCGTGCTGGGTCTTGGCACCAACGGGCCCGTGAACCCCGACTCGCTCGACGACGTCCTGAGGGTCATCGGACCGGACCGGCAGCTGATCCTCGTGACCGCCTACGCGCCACGCGACTGGATCGAGGGTGTCAACGCCGAGCTGACGTCATTCGCCGCCGCGCATCGAACGACCGCGATCGCGGACTGGAACCGGGCGATCGAGCCGAAAGCGACAGAGCTTCTGGCCGCCGACGGCATCCACCCCGGCTTCGAGGGCGGCACCGTGTATGCCGACACGATCGTTCAGGCCGTGCAGGTGCTCGCCGACACGCCGCCTCCCGCGACTGACGGCTCCGGCTACAACATGCCGCTCGTGCGGTGATGTCGGCCCGGGCGCCTCAGACCTCGAGCACGTACGAGAACTCGCGGTCCCCCGCCACGAAGCCCATGCGCTCGTAAAGCGTGTTCGCCCCGGTCGGGCTCTCGGAGTCGACATCGAGCGTCGCGCGCTCGATGCCCGCTTCGCGCAGGCCCTGCAGCGCCTCGGTGATGACGGCGGGCGCGAGCTTCTCTCCGCGGTGATCGCGCACCACGCCGATGTACTCGATGTACGCCTTGGAGTAGCCCGCGGCCTCCCAATCGCGCTTGTTGACCGAGATGAGCGCAAACGCCACGACGCGCGGCTCCCCGTCGTCGGTCTTCTCGATCGCAACGCGACTGAGGTCTTTGCGAAAGACCGGGGATGCCGTCAGGTGCTCCCAGCGCTCCGGCGTGGTCGGCTGGCTGCCCCAGTGATCGCGGAACGCGTCGTTCCGAGCCTGACGCGCTGACTCCACGAGCGCATCGGTCATCGGCACGATGCGCACATCGCTCAGCGGGTCCACGATCTCGATGGGGTCGGCGAGCCGACGCTCCATCTCGGTGAAGTACCGCTTCAGCTCGAAGCCGGCGCGCTCGCTCAGATGCTGCCCCGCGATGTTGCCCTGCTCCTGGTCGACCATGATCCACGCGGGCAGTGCGTTCGGGTTGACAGCGAGCAGCTGCAGCGCACGATCACGCTGCCACGCGAGCAGCAGCCTTCCGATGCCGCGACCACGCCACTCCGGGTGCACGGTGCCCTCGAGGTACACCTGCACGCGCGTCGACTGCGCCTGAGCTTCGGCCACGAGGCCCGCCGCGATCAGCACCCCCGAGGCACTCTCGGCCACGAGCGTGTCGGTCGCCATGATGAGCTTCGACGAGCGCAGCGCGTTCTCCACCTCTGCGCGCGTGGTGGTGGATGCCGGGTGATCGACGCGATCCGCGGCATCCATCAGAATCATCATGGCGTCGAGATCGTCGAGCGTCGCCGGTCTCCAGCGCGCCACATCGGGATGCTCGGGAAGCCGCAGCTCAGGCGCAGCGACGCGGTCACGGAGGGCAACGCTTGTGACGCTCATGCCCCCAGTTTAGCGACGGTGCCTCAGCCCAGCCGGTCAGACGGTTCGAACGCCACGCCTCGCACGTGCTGATCGAGGAAGCCGAGGAACGTCTCGTACCAGACCTGCGCGTTGCCTCGCCCGAGGATCCAGTGCCCCTCATCGGGGAAGAACAGGTAGCGGTGCTGGGTCTTCCCGTCCTCACCGAGCGGCGTCTTCGACTTCGTCAGCAGGTCGTACCAGAGGTGCTGCCCCTGAGCGATCGGCACGCGGTAGTCGCGGTCGCCGTGGATCACGAGCACCGGAACCTCGATCTCGGACGCCGACAGGTGCGGCGAGTACTGCGCGTGCTGGATGCGCATCGGTTTATCCCACGCGGAATTGTCGGTTGTGAAGCCCATCGACTCTGTATTCCACAGCGAGGCATGCGTCACGATGCAGCGGAACCTGTCGCCCGTGTGTCCCGCCACCCAGTTCGCCATGTAGCCGCCGTAGCTGCCACCCGCGAACGCGGTGCGCTCCGCGTCGATGTCGGGCTGCGCGATCGCGGCATCCGTGAGTGCCATGATGTCGGTGAACGGCGTGCCGCCCAGCTGCTGCTGGCCGCGGTCGATCATGCTCTGCCCGTAGCCCGTCGAGATCGCGGGGTCGGGCAGCAGCACGGCGTAGCCGGCCGCGACGAACGGGTTGGGGTTCCACCGGTAGGTCCAGGCGTTCCAGGAGCCCCACGGGCCGCCGTGAGCGAAGACGACGAGAGGATGCGGCCCCGAGCCGTTCGGCACGCGAAGCCACGCGCGAATCTGGGTGCCATCCTCCGCGGTCACGCTGATCTCGCGCAGCTCACCCGGAGCGGCCAGGGCGTCTGCGGGGTTCGGCAGCGCGCTGACCTCGCCGGAGGCCGGATCGATCGCGAGCGGGTGCGGCGCGACGTCCACGGCCGACGCGATCGCGACGAGCCGGTCCTCCTGCACCTCGAGGCCGCCGAACGCGAGCGTCTGGCCTGGGCCGCCCGCGAGACGTCGCGGTGCGGCATCCGTCACCGCTCCGATCCACACAGAGCCTCGCCCCGTGTCGTCGCTGGCCGCGACGAGCGTCTCGTCATCGAGCCACAGCGCATCGAACCAGTGGTCACCCTCGGGCCACACCTCGGCGGCCGCGTGGGTGTCGAGTTCGAGCACCTGAAGACGCATCCCGAGGCTCTGCGTCGCGGTCCAGAGAGCCTCGCGGTTGATCAGCACGCGCGTGCCATCGGGCGAGATGCGTCCGGCTCCCACCTGCTCGCGGCTCGGATCATCCGACTCGACGAGCAGCGTGGGCGCCCCGCCTCGAAGGTCGACGCGCCAGACCTGAGTCTGCTCCAGCTCCTCAGCTCCCGTGATCTGCACGGTCACGACCGCGAACGTCGCATCGGGTGCGAGGTCCCAGCCGAGCAGTCGTCCCTCCGGCATGTCCGCATAGCTGAAGTCGAGCAGCTGTGCCGCCTGCGCACCGGCATCATCATCGTCGTCGGGCTTCGGCGCCGGGCGATCTGTCGGCGCGTCGAGGTTGTCCGGCAGCGTCGCCACGGCGAGCACCGTCCGAGTCGGACCGAGATCGTGGTCCCAGTACCGCGTCGGGAAGCCGCGATGCAGAATAGCGGAGACCTTCGCCTCGGAGCGCGCCTTCGACAGCTCCGCGTGCTCGTCTTCCGTGGTCGCGTGCGAGTGCACCTCGAGCTCGGCGACGACCAGGCCCGCCGCAGTGCGCACATTGCCGAATCCGCCGGCGCGCGTCGCGAGCTGTCGTGCCTCTCCTCGGGGCGGCAGGCTCCAGAGCGAGCCGTCCTTCGCCTCGGAGCCGTCTTCGCCGAGGCGCTTCGAGACGAACAGTACGTGTCCGTCATCGGTGATGGCGGGTGAGGATGCCGAGGCCTCGCCGCGCGTCAGCGGCACAGCGCTCTCGCCGCTCAGGTCCACGAGTGCGCCAACGTAGCCGTTGCCGGCGGCGTTCGGCGCGGAGACAGTGGCGACCATGCGCCCGTCGCGCGTCGCAGTGAGTCCGGTCAGTCGTGTGGCATCGAGAAGTTCGGTAATCGCATCGTTGCTCATCCGACCGAGTCTAATCGTGACCCGCACAGGCGCGTGGGCGCCACACGTCCCGCAACGGAGAAGGCCCCGAGAACCTCACAGTTCTCAGGGCCTTCTGCAGGTGTGCTGCGACTACTTGGCGTCGTCCTCGGACTCAGCCTTCTCGTCTGCGGCCTCCTCGGCGGGAGCGTTCTCAGCAGGGGCCTCCTCGGCAGCGGCCTCGGTCTCCTCTGCGGGAGCCTCCTCGGCTGCCTCCTCGGCTGCGGGCTCCTCGACGGGCTCCTCAGCCTTGGGGGCAGCCTTCTTGGCCGGCTTCGCCTTCGGTGTGACGGGCTCGAGAACGAGCTCGATCACGGCCATGGGAGCGTTGTCGCCCTTGCGGTTGCCGATCTTGGTGATGCGCGTGTAGCCGCCCTCACGCTCCGCGAGAAGCGGGGCGATCTCGGTGAACAGCACGTGCACGACCGTCTTGTCCTTGATCGTCGCTGCGACACGACGACGCGAGGCAAGGTCACCGCGCTTCGCGAAGGTGATCAGGCGCTCGGCCACGGGCTGAAGACGCTTGGCCTTCGTGAGCGTGGTGGTGATGCTCTTGTGGGTGTAGAGAGCAGCCGCCTGGTTGGCGAGCAGAAGGCGCTCGTGCGCCGGTCCGCCTCCGAGGCGGGGTCCCTTGGTGGGCTTAGGCATTCTCGTGTTTCTCCAGATTTATCTCGGGCCGTCTAGCGACTGACCGTCAGTTGTTCTCGTCTTCGTAGCCCGAGTAGAAGTGTGCGCCGTCGAACCCGGGAACCGAGTCCTTGAGCGACAGTCCCATCTCGACGAGCTTGTCGCGAACCTCGTCCACAGACTTCTGACCGAAGTTGCGGATGTTCATCAGCTGCGTCTCGCTGAGGGCGACCAGCTCGGAGACCGTGTTGATCCCCTCACGCTTGAGGCAGTTGTACGAACGAACCGAGAGGTCGAGGTCCTCGATCGGAACCGACAGCTCGCTCGAGAGCACGGTCTCGGCGGGCGCGGCGCCGAGCTCGATGCCCTCGGCCTGGTTGTTGAGCTCCTTCGCGAGGCCGAACAGCTCGACGAGGGTGCTTCCCGCCGAGGCGATCGCGTCGCGCGGCATGATGGCTTCCTTCGTCTCGACGTCGACCACGAGGCGGTCGAAGTCGGTGCGCTCACCGGCACGCGTCGCCTCGACGCGGTAGGTGACCTTCAGCACGGGCGAGTAGATCGAGTCGACCGGAATCTGGCCGGCCTCGGAGAACTCGTTGCGGTTCTGGCTCGCCGAGACGTAGCCACGGCCGCGCTCGATGGTGAGCTCGAGCTCGAACTTGGCGTCCTCGTTGAGAGTGGCGATCACGAGGTCGGGGTTGTGGACCTCGACACCCGCGGGAGCCGAGATGTCCGCAGCCGTGACCTGGCCGGAACCGGTCTTGCGGAGGTACGCGGTGATCGGCTCGTCGTGCTCGCTGGAGACGACGAGGCCCTTGATGTTGAGGATGATCTCGGTGACGTCTTCCTTCACACCGGGGATCGTGCTGAACTCGTGCAGCACGCCATCGATGCGGACGCTGGTGACAGCGGCGCCGGGGATCGACGAGAGCAGGGTGCGACGGAGCGAGTTGCCGAGCGTGTATCCGAAACCGGGCTCGAGCGGCTCGATCACGAAGCGGCTGCGGAACTCCGAGATGTTCTCCTCGGTGAGCGTTGGGCGCTGTGCAATAAGCACTATGTATTCCTTTCGGCTAAGTGTCCGCTATATGACACTTGCGTTGACGGGATATTGAGTTGTTTAACCGGCGAGAATCGAGCCGGGATGAACCGGCCCGATCTCGGGAGTGAAGTGCTTAGACGCGGCGGCGCTTGGGCGGGCGGCATCCGTTGTGAGCCTGCGGCGTGACGTCCGAGATCGAACCGACCTCGAGACCAGCGGCCTGCAGCGAACGGATGGCGGTCTCGCGACCCGAGCCCGGTCCCTTGACGAAGACGTCAACCTTCTTCATGCCGTGCTCCTGCGCCTGACGGGCGGCCGACTCGGCTGCCATCTGCGCGGCGAACGGCGTCGACTTACGCGAGCCCTTGAAGCCCACGCCACCGGACGAAGCCCAGCTGACGACGGCACCGGAAGGGTCGGTGATCGAGACGATGGTGTTGTTGAAGGTCGACTTGATGTGGGCCTGACCCACAGCGATGTTCTTCTTTTCCTTCTTGCGCGGCTTACGGACGGCCGACTTGGTTGCTGCCATTGGTTATCTCCTGAATCCTTGAGGCGAGGCCGACCTAGCGGGCCTTCTTCTTGCCGGCGACAGTGCGCTTCGGGCCCTTGCGGGTGCGCGCGTTGGTCTTCGTGCGCTGACCGTGCACGGGGAGTCCGCGACGGTGGCGGATGCCCTGGTACGAGCCGATCTCGACCTTGCGGCGGATGTCAGCGGCGACCTCGCGGCGAAGGTCACCCTCCACCTGGAAGTTGCCTTCGATGTAGTCACGGAGTGCGACGAGCTGGTCGTCGGTGAGGTCCTTGACGCGAGTGTTTCCGTCAATGTTGGTGTCCGCGAGGGTCTTGAGCGCCCGAGTGCGGCCGACACCGTAGATGTACGTCAGTGCGACTTCCACGCGCTTGTCGCGAGGAATGTCTACGCCGGCGAGACGTGCCATGGTGGCTTCTCCTAGGAGTTTCGTGGAGGTATGGGACAGTTCCGGTGCCAGGGCCTCCTCCCCTGGGTGTCCCTCGACGGATCGAGTTCTGGGACTGCCTGCTTTCGTTATTGTGTTGTGGCGCGCGGCAGAGCCGCGTCTGCTAGCCCTGGCGCTGCTTGTGGCGCGGGTTGCTCTTGCAGATCACCATGACGCGTCCGTGACGACGGATCACCTTGCAGTGATCGCAGATCTTCTTGACGCTGGGGTGGACCTTCATGTTCTTCCTTCAGTTCGCTGTCCTCGTGAAGAACGCAGCCGTGAGCTGCGCTCAACCGTTACTTACAGCGCGACTTACTTGTAGCGGTAGACGATACGGCCGCGGGTCAGGTCGTAAGGGGTCAGCTCAACGATCACGCGGTCCTCGGGGAGGATGCGGATGTAGTGCTGGCGCATCTTGCCCGAAATGTGGGCAAGAACCTTGTGACCGTTCGTCAGCTCAACGCGGAACATGGCGTTGGGCAGGGCTTCGATCACGGATCCTTCGATCTCGATGACACCGTCTTTTTTGGCCATAGCCTCACTGTCGCTCAGGTTTGTCGCACTGGTCGTGCGTTGGATTTCGGTGCGGGACGGACACGCCGTGCGACGTGCACAATGCACCAACGGATTATCTTATGTGATATTGCGGCGCTTCGCCAGTCCGAGCTTCGCGCGGATCGCAACCACCGCACTGCAATTATCCGCCCTGAGACAATGCGAAGAGAATCCCGGGGTACGCCTTCACCTGCCCGTGCCCTGACGTCACAGATACTCAGGCTTTCATCGATCGCCCGCTGACTCGTCCCCTCCCTGAGAAAGTGTCAGCCACCCTGTAATGAAGTCATCTCGTTCCAACGTTGAGGCGACCAGGGCGTGGTCCGGCAGGCGAACATGTGGAGCCGCGAGGATCAAGACGTAATCATCTGTGTCGACAAAATTGTATGAGGCCAGGACGTTGTTGACACGCAATGGTGTTGCGGACGCGGGCGGCTTTCCACCGTGGGCTCCGTGGGGCCGGTGGTAGTTGTAGTGCTGATTCCAGGTCGCGAGCGCGTTCACGCGTTCGGTCTCTGAGTTCCAAGTTCGTGCGTAGAGGAACTCCTCGGCCAGGATGCGGTTGTAGCGCTCGACCTTGCCGTTGTGCTTCGGCGTGTACGGCCTCGTGCGCCGGTGCTGCGAGCCGCCGAGAGCGGCTGCGAATGCTTGGGCGCGGTAGCAGGCGCCGTTGTCGGTGATGATCCGCTCGATCTTCGCGATGCCGTGCTTGGCGAACCACTCGCGCGCTCGGTCGAGGAACGCGATCGCCGTCGTTGCTTGCTCGTTCTCGAGGGCTTCGGTGTAGGCGAGGCGGGTATGGCCGTCGATCGCGGAGTGCAGGTAGACGTAGCCGGTGCGCGCACCTCGCTCCTTCGTGCGTGCGACGGCTCTGGCCTCAGCGCTGTCTCTTCCGTGCACGCGCCAGCCGCCGCCGTCCGGGATGCGGCCGGTCTTCTTCACGTCGAGATGCACCATGTGCCCGGGGCGCTCGGCGATGATCTTCCGTGGAGCGCGGTTGGCCTCTCCGTTCGGATCGATGAATTTCCTCCGGTTCAGGCCGAGCTGGGCGAGTATCCGGGTGATGGTGCGGCGGCCGAGCGGTCTGCCCTGCTGGGCGAGCTCGAAAGCGATGCGAGATGCGGACCATTTGTGCTCACGCCGCATCGACTCGATTTGCTCGACGAGGGCCCCTGGTGTGGCGGTCGGCTGCCGAGCTGGAGCTGATGAGCGGTCGAGGAGCCCCAGCTCCCCGAACTTCTTGTAGCGGTTTACCCACTTCGATGCGGTCGCCCGAGAAATCCCCATCTCAGCAGCCACGTGCGCGATCGGGCGAGTGCGGCAGCGTTCGATGAGTCGCTTACGGCCTTCGGGGGTGAGCGGGGCGTTTCGGTGGGTCATCGCAGCCAAGAGGCAACCCTCGTCTGACGCGGCGGCACCCGTCACGACGCCTCGATGAGACGTCGAACCGTGTCGTATGCCGGTTTGGGCGTGTAGTCGTCGCGGAGGAGCCCGAATCCGTTCTGCCAGTTGCCGTCGCTGATCCCGTCGCGGAGCGAGAACAACTCGTACACGCTCACCTCGCCGGTCGCGGCTACGGCCTCTGCGACGGCGTGCAGGATGCGTGCCTGCTTCTCCTCATCGCGGGTTGCACCGGTGGGCCAGCCGGTCTCGGTCACATGGATCGGCGTTGCCTCGGAGATTCCGACGTCGCGGGTGACCTGTCGCAGAGTGCGGACGAGAAACTGTGCCCCTGCGCTGACTTTGTCTTCTGGGATGGGGTGGAAAACGTCGGGGAACATGTCTAGGCCGATGAAGTCGAGTCGGGCTGTCGAGTCCGTCCCCAAAGCATCGGCCATCCTGGTCCAGAACGCGGGGTCGGCGACTCCGGCGCAGTTCACGCCGATTGCGACATTCGCGTCGAGGCGGTCGCGTTCCTCGATCCCGGCCGCGACGCCCGCGCCAACTGCCTCGAAGCAGCCAGGGAAGCCACCGTCCTGTGGGTACGGCACGTTGAGTTCTTCGCCGACCTGGACCTTCCCACCGCCCCACGCGGCAACGTCCCGGACGGCTTGGCGGACGAACTCGGCGTAGCCGGAAGGGTCGGGCTCGGTGGCGCGATAGCACGCAGTGAGGTCGATAAGCCGGCCGCGCCCGATGTAGTTCCCCGGGTCGGCGGGCGTCGCATCGACGCCGGGTTCGGGTGCTCCGACCCCGCGGTAGTGCCGATAGCAGCGGATATAGAACTGCGCCGCATCGCCCTGCAACCGGTCAAGGCCAGCGCGTGTGCGCTCGACGTCTTCTGGCGGCGTCGCCAACGGGGTCAGATCCACCAGATCCGCCGCAACCACACCGGGCCAGATTCCAAACAACATGACGAACTCCTCACTAGCCGTATACGGGCAACTGAAACCATAGCCGTATACGGCTATCTCCGCTAGTCTGGAGCGATGCCGACCAGCGCGCTCGCCAACCCGCTCGTTCTGCCGATCCTGGGGCTGATGGCCGAGCAGCCCCGGCACGCCTACGCCCTCTTCAGCGAGCTGCGCTCGCGTTACGCCTACATCGGCGCGCGGAACTCAACCGTCTACACACTGCTCAACACACTCGTAGAGGCCGGCTGGCTGCGCTCGAAGCAGGAAGACGCAGACCGACAGGTATTCCAGCTCACCCCGGCTGGCCGACAGGCTCTCGCCGAGCGCGTCGAGCGCCAGGTTCGGGACGGCGCTCTAGGCGACCGCACCGCATTCATGGTCGCGCTGGCCTACCTCGGAATCCTCGTCCCGGCCGAAGCAGCAGCCGCACTGCAAGGACGCGTCGACCGCATCCATCGCGAAGAAGAGCGCCTGGAAGGCGCGCTAGACCAAGCGGAGAACATCCCCGAACTGCACATGATCGAGACCCACTACTACCGCGACCAGCTCGACCACGAACGCTCATGGCTGGAAGCGATCATCCGCCGCATCCGCTCCGGTTCCCTTGCCTGGCCAAGCCGGACAAACTAACCACATCGCCCTGCTCACGGAGTGACGCGACTCGCTTGTCGATCGGCAACCGTGCACGAGGTCCCCGTCAACAACCTCATGGCCAGCAACAGCTAGGCGACGCTGCGGATTCCAATGCCCGTCGTGATGGCCAGTAGCCGACCCACGTGTGAGAACGCCGTCCTTGTGCAATTGGGAAATCGATGAATGCGCCAACCATCGACGTCTGTGCCAGGTGATACACCGCAGCGTCAGCCGTGCGCATCTCTTCTACAATTTCACTCTTCAGGAGTACTGCAGTTTTTCGGCTCATGGTTTGGATCAACATGGCTCGAGGCTATGAGCAGTCTTGTTCACTGGCAATGCACAACACATATCCCACATGCGCTGGGAGCGCGAGCGGCCGCTCAGCTGCGGGTGACGGCCGCGACCTCGTCACGAACGCGAGCGAACAGCGGATGCTGCTGTTCCAGGCCCATCACCTGCGTGGTGAAGTCATCCGCCGACAGCTCCTCGAGCAGTTCCGCCATCTCCTGACTCTGCTCGTCTTCTGGAACATGGAACTGCAGCGCCGCTCCGATCGCCTCACACAGTGCGTCGAGCTCTCCCCCGCGCTCGGCGATGGCGGCAGCGGGCTCGATGAACCGCTCATGTCTGCTGAGCTTCCGCAGCGGCTGGCGTCCCACACGCACAACTGTGTCAGGGAGGTGCCGGTTTGCGAAGCGCGACAGGATCGTCTCGCGATACGCGGACTGCTCCGCGGAGTCGAGCCCGTGCGCGTCGATGAGATACGCGGAGGTCTCCTCCAGCACGCGGCGCACCTTCTCCCCGACGACCGGATCGGCCGCGGCATCCGCGATGAACTCGTGCCCCGCTAGGAACCCGAAGTACGCCGTGGTCGCGTGCCCCGTGTTGACCGTGAAGAGCTTGCGCTCGATGTACGGACGCAGCGCGTCCACGAAGTGAGCACCCGGCAGGTGCGGCTCCGCACCGCCGAAGGGCTCACGCTCGACCACCCACTCGTGGAAAGCCTCGACCGTCACGTCGATGCCCGCATCGGCGTCCTGCGCGGGCACGATGCGATCGACAGCCGTGTTCGCGAAGATCGCTCGCGATGCGAGAGCGTCCCAGTCGGCCCCGGCGTTCTCCGCGATGTGCTCGCGCAGGGTGTCGGTGGCCCCCAACGCGTTCTCGCACGCCATGATCGCCACCGGCGAGGCATCCTCAGCTCGCGCTGCGAGGCCCGACGCGATCGCCGGGGCGATGAAGCGCAGCACATTCGGGCCGACCGCCGTCGTGATGACGTCTGCGGTGGTGAGCTCCCGCACGAGTCCGGCCTCGTCCTCGGCCGAGTTGATCGCGCGGAACTTCGTCACGAGGTGGTCGCGAGCGCCGTCGCCCACCTCGTGAACGGTGTAGCTGTCGGCGTCCTGCAACGCCTGGATCAGCTGCGGGTTCACGTCGGAGAAGACCACCTCGTACCCGGCCTCGTGAAGCAGAAGCCCGATGAAGCCTCGTCCGATGTTGCCCGCTCCGAAGTGAACCGCCTTCATTATTCGTTGACCTCCTGCAGCAGGGAGTACAGCGCGTCGGCGTCAGCGGCGTCGATGAGCTGCTGAACCGACTCCTCCTCCGAGAAGATGATCGCGATCTTCGACAGGATCTCAAGGTGTTCGTTCTCCACACCGGCGATGCCGACGACGAAGCGCACCTCCTCGCCGTCCCAGTCGATCGGGTTCGCGTAGCGGATGAACGAGAGGGCGGATGCCGAGATCTCGTCCTTCGCCTCGTTGGTTCCGTGCGGAATCGCGAGGTAATTGCCCATGTAGGTCGACACGGTCTTCTCACGTTCGCGCATCGCGTCGACGTATGCCTCGGTCACGGCTCCCGCGGCGACGAGCAGCGCGCCCGCCTCCGCGATCGCCTCGTCGCGCGTTGACGCTGTCCCCTCGGCGACGATGTTGCGCCGTGCCAGGATGTCGCTTGTCATTCGGTCTCCCCCTTGCCCTTGCTTTCGGCCACCCGAGACACGACCTCGTCGTACCGCGGGCTGTTCATGAAGTTGTCGACGGAGACGTGCGAGGAGTTCGGTGACTTCAGACGTGCACGCTCCGTGAGTTCATTCTGCGTCACAACGATGTCTGCGTCACCTGTCAGATTGGCGATCGCCTGGTTCGTGACCTTTACATCGGTGATTCCGGCCTTCTTCAGTTTGTTGCGAAGCACGGATGCCCCCATAGCGCTCGAGCCCATGCCCGCATCGCACGCGAAGACGATGCTCTCAATGGGCCCGGCGTCCGTCGCGGTCGCAGTGGCATCGGCATCCGTCTCGGCCTCTGCACCGCCCATGGTGCCGAGCACGCTCGACTTCTTGCCCTTGTTTGCCTCGGTCTTCGCGATCGCGGCCGAGAGATCACCCGCGTTCTCGTTCTCGAGGTCGCGCTTGCGGGATGCCCGCAGGATCACAGCCGAGATGATGAACGACACCGCCGCCGCTCCCACGACCGAGAGGATGACACCCACGTAGCTGTCCGGCGCAGTCTGAATGAGCACCGCGATGATGCTTCCCGGGGATGCCGGTGCACGAAGCCCGGTCTGGAAGGCAGCGTTGATCGCGACACCCGTCATGCCACCGGCGATCGCCGCGATGATGATCATCGGCTTCATGAGCACGTACGGGAAGTAGATCTCGTGGATGCCGCCGAAGAACTGGATGATGGCGGCGCCCGGTGCGCTGGCCTTGGACATGCCGACCCCGAAGAACATGAAGGCCAGCAGGATGCCGACGCCGGGGCCGGGGTTCGCCTCGATGAGGAAGAGGATCGACTTGCCCTGCTCCGCCACCTGGTCGACGCCCAGCGGGGTGAAGACGCCGTGGTTGATCGCGTTGTTCAGGAAGAGCACTTTGCCGGGCTCGACGAGCAGGCTCGCGAGCGGCAGCAGGTGGAGGTTCACGAGCCAGCCGACGCCGACCTCGAGTGCGTGGCTGAGGCCCGAGACGAGCGGGGCCACGCCGAAGAATCCACCGAGGGCGAGCAGGCCACCCAGGATGCCGGCGGAGAAGTTGTTGACGAGCATCTCGAAGCCCGCCCTGATCTTGCCGTCCCAGATGCCATCGACCTTCTTCATGATCCAGGCCGCGAGCGGTCCCATGATCATGGCGCCGATGAACATCGGCACGTCGCTTCCGACGATGACGCCCATCGTCGCGATCACGCCGACGACTCCGCCGCGGACGTCGTACACCATCTTGCCGCCCGTGTAGGCGAGCAGCAGCGGCAGCATGTACGTGATCATCGGTCCGACAAGTCCGACGTAGGCGTTGCCGTCGGCATCCTCACCGAAGCCGCCGAGCTGCGGCACCGGGGTCCATCCGGTCTCGATGAAGAACGCCGTGATGAGACCCCACGCGATGAAGGCCCCGATGTTCGGCATCACCATTCCGGAGAGGAAGGTTCCGAACCGCTGCACGCGAACCCGGACCCCTCCCTTTCGTGAAGTGCTGGACGTCGTCGTCATTGTGATCACTCTTTCTGTAGCGGAGCGGCCGCTTCATCGGCGGCCGCGCGCGCCGACGCCGCATCTTCGGCGGCGAGGGCGAGGGTGGCGAGATTGCGCGCAGCGTCGAGATCGAACTGCGCGAGGGAGTGCCGCACATCCGCGAGCGCGGACGGCGACATCGAGAGGGTGGTTGCTCCGAGGCCGACGAGCACGACGGCCAGGAGCGGGTCTGCGGCAGCCTCACCGCAGATTCCGACGGGGCGACCGGCTGCGGCGCCCGCAGCTCCGACCTCGCCGATGAGCCGCAGCACGGCAGGGTGCCACGGGTCTTGGAAGTGCGCGACGGAGCCGAGCAGGCGGTCCGCCGCGAGCGTGTACTGGGTGAGGTCGTTCGTGCCGATGGATGCGAAGTCGGCGTGCGCGAACGCGCGCTCGGCCAGAAGTGCGATCGACGGAACTTCGACCATGATGCCGGCCGTCTTCAGGCCGACCTCGTGCGCGAGGGAGACGAAGTACTCGGTCTCCTCGACGGTCGAGACCATCGGCGCCATGACCCACAGGTCCGCCTCGGTCTGCGCGTCAGCCGCGGCGAGCGCGCTGAGCTGATCGCGCAGGATCTGCTCGTTCGCCCGCAGCGCCCGCAGTCCGCGGAGGCCGAGTGCAGGGTTCTCCTCCGCCGCGTCGTTCAGGAAGGGCAGGGGTTTGTCGGCACCCGCGTCGAGTACACGCACCGTGACCTTCTTGCCGGGGAACGCTTGCAGCAGCTTCACGTAGTGCGCGGTCTGCTCATCGATGCTGGGCGCGGTGTCCCCCGCGTCGAGGAACAGGAACTCGGTACGGAACAGTCCGACGCCCTCGGCACCGAGGTCAGCGGCATCCTGCGCCCCGTCGCTCGAGCCGAGGTTGGCCAGGAGCGGAACGGATGTGCCATCGGCGAGCGCGCCCGGGGTGATGGGGGCGGATGCCGCGGCCCTGCGCTCTGCGATGCGCCGCTCGGCGGCAGCAATCGCCTCCGAGCTCGGCTCCGTCACGATCGAGCCGGATGCGGCATCCACCACGACCTCCGTGCCGTCGGCGATGCTCAGCACGTCGAGCGCGCCGACGACAGCCACGATCGACTTCTCCCGCGCGAGGATCGCGGTGTGAGAGGTCGGGCCGCCGTCGCTCGTCACGAGTGCCTGGACCTTGTCGAGATCGAGCAGCGCGGTGTCTGCGGGAGCGAGATCGCGTGCGATCAGCACGAACGGTTCATCGGGCTGCGGCACACCGGGAGCGGAGACTCCCTGAAGGTCAGCGATGACGCGCTGCGACACATCGTCGAGGTCGGCGGCGCGCTCCCCCAGATAGCCGCCCATCGCGGCGAGCTGGTCGCGGAATGACCCGAAGGCCTCGAACACGGCGCGCTCGGCCGTCTTTCCGGAAGCGGTCGCCTGGGTCACAAGGTCGATGAGCGACGGGTCCTCCGCCATCATCGCCTGCGCTTCGAGAACGTCGCGGGCGGTGCCGCCGGCGAGCTCGCCGCGCTTCTCCAGTTCACGCGCGACAGCCGACATGGATGCCGCGGCGCGCGCAGCCTCATCATCAGCGGTTCGCGTGCTCGCCGTGTCGTCCGGCTCAGGCAGCGGATCCGGCATGCGCAGCGTCCGTCCGACGGCGACGCCCTGCCCGATTCCTGTTCCCGTGAACTCCATCAGCGACCTCCTCGTTCCCGCGAGGCCGCGCGAAAGGTGCGGTCAGGCCTCGTCTTGATCGGTGACGAGCAGCTCCTCGAGCTCGTCAAAGATTCGTTCCTCGCCGTCGCCCTCGACCGTGAGCGTGACCTCGTCACCGTGGTCCACTCCGAGCGAGATGACGCCGAGGATGCTCGCCGCGTTGACGGACTTGTCACCCTTGGCGATGGTGACAGTCGCGCCGGACGCCGCAGCGGCCTGTGTGAAGAGCTTGGCCGGGCGAGCGTGCAGCCCGTGCGACGATCCGATTCTGATGAGACGTTCCACCATGTTGTCCTCCACCGTCGCGCGTGGTTGCTGTGCTTGTCACCATAGCCCGAGCGCTTGTTCGGGCACAACGAATTCGGTGTCATCGGCCCGCTCCTGCGACGTCGAGAGCGAGGTCGAGCGCCTCGTCGCCGGTGGGCGACGAGAAGACGTTCTCCGGCATGATGGCGAAGCCGACTCCGGCCTGCTGCGCAAGCGCTTCGAGGTCGTGCGCCTGCGCCGCGAGGTGCGCGCCGAGCAGCAGCACGTCTGCACTGTCGAGCCTGCTCGCGATGTCTTCGACCGTGACCGCCTTCGCCGTCACGTCGAGGTCTCGGGATGCCGCCGCGCGACGCACGCGCATCGCGACGAACGTCGACGACGCTCCCGCTCCGCACGCTACGAGAATCCGCATGGCGTTCCTCCTTCGCGATTCGACACCTCATGCCTGACTTCGAGTCTCGCCGTGGTCGCGAGCGCCTGCCAGCCGACGGTCTTCCGCCCGGGCGGAAGTCCTTCCGGGCAGAAAATCTCCCTCACGCGCGCGAGAAACTGGTTGACTCGTGGGTGCATGATGTCCAGAGGAGGATCGTGAGCGCAGACCGGCAGTCGCAGGTGCTCGAGCAGCTCGTCCGCTCGGGCGGCTGGCTGACGTCGGGGGAGCTCGCCGACAGCCTGGGCGTCTCCGACCGCAGCATCCGCTCGTACATCGCGGCGATCAAGACCAAGGCCGACCCGATCACGGTCGTCGAGGCCGGCCCCGAGGGGTATCGCATCAACCGCGATGGCTATGCGGAGTACCGGCGTGCGACGGGCACCGGTTCGGAAGGCACCCCGCGCGAGCGCGTGTACCGCCTGGTCCGGCGGTTGGTCGATGATGAGACGGGCTTCGACGTGTACGAGGCGGCGGCCGATCTTTTCGTGAGCGACTCGACTCTGGATGCCGATCTGACACGCATCCGCTCGATGCTCGGCGACACCTCGCTGGAGCTGCGCCGTACCGGCAGTCGGGTGACGCTGCGCGGCTCGGAGCTCGAGCGGCGACGCCTGCTGACGCGACTCTTCCGCGAGGAGACCGGGTCGGGCATGACCGAGCTCGACGCCATTCAGCGCGAGTTCGAGTCGGCGAACCTCGGATCGTTCAAGACGGACCTGATCGACGCGCTTCGCGACCGCGGCTACTACATCAACGACTACGGCATGGACAACGTGCTGCTGCACATCGCGATCGCCGCAGACCGTGCCGGCAAGAGCGGAGCGGTGGACGGCCACGGGCGCGCTCCCGCGGGAGGCGCGGAGCTCGCCGGCATCCTCTCGGACCTCGCCTCGACGCACTTCCCCCGCGGCCTCGACCACGGCGATATCGGCTACCTCGCGTATCTGCTGGCGACGCGCGCCGTCGCACCCGGCCCCGACGCGGACGCCTCGGTCGCGGCATCCGAGTATTTCACTCCCGACGAGTTCGACATGGTGCGCCGCATCACGACTCGCGCCGCAGAAGAGTACCTCGTCGATCTGTCGGACACCGACTTCCTGACCCGCCTCACTGTTCACGTGAGCAACCTGCTGGAGCGCGCGGAAGACCAGTCGTTCTCGCGCAACCCGCTCACGAAGTCGATCAAGTCGGCGTACCCCATGATCTACGAGCTCGCGGTCTTCATCGCAAGCGGCCTGCACGAGGCGTGCGGCATCGTCGTCAACGACGACGAGATCGCTTACATCGCGATGCACGTCGGTTCCCACCTGCAGCAGCAGACCCGCCGCGAGGACCTCGCAACGTGCATCATCGTCTGCCCCGGGTACTACGACCTGCAGGCGCGCCTCGCGGACCGCGTGACGCAGGCACTCGGCGATGCTCTCACCGTCACACAGGTTGTGACGCGCACCGACGTTCCGTGGAGCCGTCTCGACGCCGATCTCGTGCTGTCCACGCTCGACCCGCCCGTGCCCGACGACCGCATCGTGCAGATTCAGCCTTTCCTCTCCCCCGGCGACATCGACCGCGCGCGCCAGGCGCTCAGCCGCGTGCGACGGTTGACGCGACGGGCCGCGATCCGCGACGAGCTGCTGCGCTATCTCGACGAGCGGCTGTTTCTGCGCAACGTCTCCTGCGACGACGAGGAGTCCATGATCCGGCTTCTCGGCGAACGGATGCGTGAGCTCGGCGTCATCGACGAGACCTACGTGCAGGGAGCCATCGATCGCGAGCGGATGTCGTCGACGGCGTTCACTGACACCCTCGCGGTGCCCCACGCGATGGAGATGACCGCGACGCGCACCTCCATCGCGATCGCGGTCAACGAGCACAGCATGCCGTGGGGCGACGGACGCGTGAACGTCGTCGCACTCATCGCCTTCAGTGCGGAGGGACGAGCGCAGTTCCAGGAGGTCTTCGACCAGTTCGTCGAGGTGTTCTCGGAGCGCGACGAGGTGGCGCGCATCATTCGCGGTGCGCGGACGTTCGGCGATTTCATCGACGAGCTCGTTCGCACGATGGACAGCTGATCTTCGTGACGCGCTGAGGCTCCGTCTGCACCGCTCCGGTCGCTCAGACCTCGGTCAGCAGGTGCTCGTTCATGCGCGCCGTGATCTCGGCATCCACCGGCAGCTCGCGTCCGTCGATCGCGGTGATGGGAACGACGAGGCGCACGCTGGAGACCAGCCACGCGGCATCCGCCTCGCGCACCTCGTCGGCGCGCACACGGCGCGACTCGGTCGCGAAACTGTTCTGCTCGGCCCACGCGAACAGCTCACGCTGCGTCGTGCCGGGGAGGTTTCCATCGCCGGATGCCGGCGTGACGAGCGTGCCGCCCTGACGCAGGATCAGCGACGATGTCGGTCCCTCAAGCGCGTAGCCTTCGAGCGACGTGAAGATGACGTCATCGGCCCCGCGACGTCTGGCCTCGCGCAGCGCAGCCATGTTCGGGGCGTAGGAGAGGGTCTTCGCGCCCGCGAGCATCCATGGCGCCCGCGTGGCAATGTCGATCGGCCAGCCCCGGTCGAGCAGGGCGACCCGAACGCCGGTCGTGCGCGCGGAGACGTCGCTCGCCGACTCCTGGCCGGTGATCCAGCATGTCGGACCACGACCCGGCAGTCCGCGCGTGATGACGAGCCGGATCACCGCGGCCCCGACCGTCGGCAACTCCGCGAGGACCACATCGATCGCGTGCGCCCACTGCTCGAGGTCAGGCTCCGGCAGGTCCATGATGCGCGCCGACGCCGCGAGACGGCTCAGGTGCGCTTCTGCCTTGCGAACGGAGCCGTCGTTCACTCCGATCGTCTCGAAGATGCCATCGCCACGAGCGGCGCCGGCGTCGAAGAGGCTCAGGGCCGGAGCATCCTCATCGACCCGTGTCAACAGTGCGTCGAGAGCATCGGATGCCGTCTGACGCGGACGGAGCAGATAGACGACGGTCATGTGCCGACACTACCCTCAGGCGATGGGCGTCGGTGTCACACCGAACGGCGCGAGTCCTGCCGCTCCCCCATCGTCGGCCGTGAGCACCCAGATGCCGTCCTTGTGGACCGCGACGCTGTGCTCCCAGTGGGCCGCAGCCCCGCCGTCGGAGGTTGTGACGGTCCAGTCATCGCCCTCCACGTGCGTCTCGGGCGATTTTTCGACCATCATGGGTTCGATCGCCACGACCAGGCCCGGCTTCACAACCGGTCCTGCCTGACGAACGCGATAGTTGAAGACGGGCGGCTCCTCGTGCATCGACCGCCCGATGCCGTGCCCCACGTAGTCCTCGATGATGCCGTAAGCCTCGCCGTCCGCGTCGGGGTGGGTCTCAATGTAGGTCTCAACCGCGTCTCCGACCTCATTGAGGTTGGATGCTCGCGCGAGACGAGCGATGCCCGCCCACATGGATCCCGCGGTCGCCTCAGAGAGACGCTCGCGTGCGGCGACCAGCTCGGGTCGCTCTGGGTCCGGCACCACGACGGTCGCAGCCGAGTCGCCGTTCCAGCCCGCCACGATCGCGCCGCAGTCGATGGACACGATGTCGCCGGGTTCGATGATGCGAGATCCAGGGATGCCGTGCACGACCTGATCGTTGACGGAGACGCACAACGTGTGCTCGTACCCCGGCTCAAGCTTGAAGTTCGGTCGGCCGCCTCCATCGAGGATCACCTTCTCGGCGATCGCATCGACCTCCCCGGTCGTCACGCCGGGGCGCACGGCCGCGCAGGCCGCCTGCAGGGCTCGCGCCGTGAGCAGGCCGGGCTCGCGCATCAGCCGAAGCTGTGCCGGTGACTTGTAGATGGAGCGACGCAGAGGGCGCATCAGACGGCGACGGCCAGTCCGCGCTCCTGCAGTGCGCCGAGCACGCGCTCGCTGACCTCGTCGATCGAGCCGAGGCCGTCGACGCTCACGACGAGCCCGCGGTCCGCGTACGCGGCGATCACCGGCTCGGTCTGCTCCTGGTAGACCTCCTGACGGTGGCGGATGACGTCCTCCGTGTCGTCGGAGCGTCCCTGCTCCGCAGCGCGCTTCAGCAGACGCGCGACGACCTCGTCGCGATCAGCGGTGAGCTGCACGACCGCGTCGAGCTGGTGGCCGGATGCCGCGAGGATGCGGTCCAGCTCCGTGACCTGTTCCGTGGTGCGCGGGTAGCCGTCGAGCAGAAAGCCCTGCGCGGCGTCGTCCTGCTGCAGGCGATCGGCCACGATCTCGTTCGTGAGCGAGTCGGGCACGTAGCCCCCGCTCGAGACGATCTCGTCGACCTTCTTGCCGAGTTCGGTGCCCTCGGCGATGTTCTTCCGGAAGATGTCTCCCGTCGAGATCGCCGGAATCCCGAACGCCGACGCGATTACCGCTGCCTGCGTCCCCTTTCCAGCTCCAGGTGGACCAACGATCAGCAGGCGCACGCCCGTCGTTCGAGATTCTGTCATCGCAGCAACCCTTCGTAGTGTCGCTGCTGGAGCTGCGAGTCGATCTGCTTGACCGTCTCAAGTCCAACACCGACGATGATGAGAATCGACGCCCCACCGAACGGGAAGTTCTGGTTCGCACCGACCGTCGCGAGCGCGACCAGCGGAATCAGGGCGATCAATCCGAGATACAGAGATCCGGGCAGCGTCACCCGGGTCAACACGTAGTCCAGGTACTCCGCCGTGGGGCGACCAGCGCGGATGCCCGGGATGAAGCCACCGTACTTCTTCATGTTGTCGGCGACCTCCTCCGGGTTGAACGTGATCGCCACGTAGAAGTACGTGAACCCGATGATCAGGAGGAAGTAGATCGCCATGTACAGCGGGTGGTCCCCGTTTGTGAGGTACGTGGTGATCCAGGTGACCCACGCCGCGGGCTGTTCGCCAGCCGCCGGCTGGTTGAACTGCGCGATGAGCGCGGGGAGGTAGAGGAGCGACGAGGCGAAGATGATCGGGATAACACCGGCCATGTTCACCTTGATCGGAATGTAGGTGCTGTTTCCGCCGTAGGTGCGGCGGCCGACCATGCGCTTCGCGTACTGCACGGGGACGCGACGCTGCGACTGCTCGACGAACACGACCGCGATGACGACGACGCATCCGATTGCGAGCACGAGCAGGAAGGTCTCGAAGCCGTGCGACTCGGCGATCGCCCACAGCGAGCTCGGGAAGGTCGCGGCGATCGAGGTGAAGATCAGCAGCGACATTCCGTTGCCGATGCCGCGCTCGGTGATGAGCTCACCCATCCACATGATGAGACCGGTGCCCGCCGTCATGGTGAGGACCATGAGGAGAACCGCGTACCAGGTGTCGTCGGTGATGAGGGAGCTGCACTCCGCGCCTGAGTTCGTGCCGAACAGCGCACCGCTTCGTGCGACTGTGATCAGCGTGGTCGACTGCAGGACGCCGAGGAAGATCGTGAGGTAGCGCGTGTACTGGGTCAGCTTGCTCTGGCCCGCCTGCCCCTCCTTGTGAAGGGTGTCGAAGTGCGGGATGACCACGCGCAGCAGCTGGGTGATGATCGACGCCGTGATGTAGGGCATGATGCCGAGGGCGAAGATCGAGAGCTGGAGAAGAGCTCCACCTGAGAACAGGTTGACGAGCTCGTACAGACCTGTCGTGCCCTGGTTCTGGGCCAGACACTTCTGGACGTTGCCGAAATCGACGAACGGCGTCGGGATGAACGAGCCGAGTCGATACAGGGCGATGATGCCGAGTGTGAAGCCGATCTTCCGACGCAGGTCGGGGGTGCGGAAGATCCGCGCAATAGCGCTAAACAACAAGGGCCTCCTGGGTTGAGCCGGCCTTTCGGCTCGCCATGCCTACAGTGAACCCTCCGAAATCGAAGGGCCCAGCAATCGAATCTAGCCGATTACTGGGCCCAACGAACAATCGGAGGCACGATTCGCAGACAGTGGCGAGTCGCACGACCAGTCGTGACTTACTTGACCGAACCGCCGGCTGCGACGATCTTCTCCTCAGCCGAGCCCGAGACCTTGTCGACCTCGACGTTCAGCTTCACGGAGATCTCGCCGTTGCCGAGAACCTTGACCTTCTCGTTCTTGCGAACGGCGCCCTTGGCGACGAGGTCGGCGACGGTGACGTCTCCACCCTTCGGGTAGAGCTCAGCCAGACGCTCGAGGTTCACAACCTGGTACTCGACCCGGAACGGGTTCTTGAACCCGCGCAGCTTCGGCGTACGCATGTGCGCCGGGAGCTGGCCGCCTTCGAAACCGGGACGAACCTGGTAACGAGCCTTCGTACCCTTGGTTCCACGGCCTGCCGTCTTACCCTTCGAGGCCTCACCGCGACCGACACGGGTCTTCGCGGTCTTGGCGCCCGGGGCCGGACGGAGGTGGTGCACCTTCAGGGCCGGCGTCGAAGCTTCGTCAGCCTTCTCAGCCTTCTTGGCAGCAGGCTTCTTCGCGGCGGGCGCCTTCTTCTCAGCGGTCGCAGCGGAGTCGGCCTTCTTGGCAGCCGGCTTCTTGGCGGGGGCCTTCTTCTCAGCCTTCGCCGCGGGAGCGGTCGTCTCTTCCGAGACGTCCTTCTTCTCGTCAGCCATTAGTCGATCTCCTCAACCTTCACAAGGTGGGAAACAGCGTTGACGTAGCCGCGGTTCTGCGAGTTGTCTTCGCGGACGACCACGTCACCGATGCGCTTGAGCCCGAGGCTGCGGAGCGTGTTGCGCTGGTTCTGCTTCTCACTAACTTTGGACTTGATCTGCGTGATCTTCAGACGTGCGGCCATTACGCACCTACCTTTGCAGCGGCAGCGGCCTCAGCGGCACGCGCCTCGATCTGCAGCAACTTGGCCGGAGCGACCTCGTCATACTCCTTGCCACGACGGGCGGCGACAGCGCGAGGCTCCTCGAGCTGCTTCAGCGCCTCGACGGTCGCGTGCACGATGTTGATGGTGTTCGACGAACCGAGCGACTTGCTCAGAACGTCGTGGATGCCAGCGCACTCCAGGACGGCGCGGACCGGGCCACCGGCGATAACACCGGTACCGGCAGCGGCAGGGCGCAGGAGCACCACACCGGCAGCGGCCTCACCCTGGATGGGGTGCGGGATGGACTGGCCGACGCGGGGAACGCGGAAGAAGTTCTTCTTCGCTTCCTCGACGCCCTTCGAGATCGCGAGGGGAACCTCGCGAGCCTTGCCGTATCCGACGCCCACGACGCCGTTTCCGTCACCGACGACGACAAGAGCGGTGAAGCTGAAGCGACGTCCACCCTTGACGACCTTGGAGACACGGTTGATCGTGACGACGCGCTCCAGGAACTGGTTCTTGTCGTCGCGACCGCCACGGTCACGTCCCTGGCCGCGGCCCTGGCCACGGTCACGGCCGCCACGGCGTCCGCCACGGCCCTCGTCCTGACGAGGCGCGGTGCCGGCAGCGGTCTCTACCGGCTTCTCAGCAGTCTGGTCTGTAGCCACGTCCTGCTCCTTCTTTGCTTCGCTCACAGGTTCAGCCCACCCTCTCGAGCACCTTCGGCGATCGCCGCGACGCGTCCTGCGTAACGGTTTCCACCACGGTCAAATACAACGGACTCGATTCCGGCGTCCTTCGCACGCTCTGCGACGAGCTCGCCGACCTTCTTGGCCTTGGCGGACTTGTCGCCCTCGAACGAGCGCAGGTCGGTTTCGAGAGTGGAGGCCGACACGAGCGTGTGGCCCTTCGAGTCGTCCACAACCTGAACGAACACGTGACGCGAGGAACGAGTGACGACGAGGCGCGGACGCTCGGCAGTACCCGTGATCTTCTTGCGAAGGCGCGCGTGACGACGGATGCGGGCTGACGACTTGGTCTTGACAGCCATGCTTACTTACCAGCCTTTCCGGCCTTGCGGCGAATGACCTCGCCTGCGTAGCGCACACCCTTGCCCTTGTACGGCTCAGGCTTGCGGATCTTGCGGATGTTGGCAGCGGTCTCGCCGACTGCCTGCTTGTCGATGCCCGACACCGTGAGCTTGTTGTTGCCCTCGACGGTGAACGTGATGCCAGCGGGCGGCTCAACCAGCACCGGGTGCGAGAAGCCGAGCGCGAGCTCGATGTTCGAGCCCTTCTGCTGCACGCGGTAACCGGTGCCGACGACCTCGAGGGCCTTGCTGTACCCCTGGGTGACACCGATGATGTTGTTGTTGATCAGCGTGCGCGTGAGGCCGTGGAGCGAACGCGACTCGCGCTCGTCGTCCGGACGGCTCACGGTGATCTGTCCGTCATCGACCGTGGCGACGATCGGCTCGGCGACCGTGAGAGCGAGCTCGCCCTTCGGTCCCTTCACCGTGACGACCTGGCCGTTGACGGCGACATCGACCCCTGCGGGGATGTCAATGGGAAGCTTTCCAATACGTGACATGACGCGTTACCACACGTAAGCGAGGACTTCCCCGCCGACGCCCTTCTTCTCGGCCTCGCGGTCCGTCAGAAGACCGGAGGAGGTTGACATGATTGCGACGCCGAGCCCGCCGAGGACCTTGGGCAGCTCGGTCGACTTCGCGTACACCCGGAGTCCCGGCTTCGAGACGCGCTTGATGCCCGCAATCGAGGGCTCGCGGTCCTGGCCGAACTTCAGGGTCAGGGTCAGTGTCTTGCCGACGCGAGCGTCCTCGACCGTCCAGCCGGTGATGTAGCCCTCGTTGGTGAGGATCTCGGCGATGTGGCTCTTGAGCTTCGAGTGCGGCATCGACACCGTGTCGTGGTGTGCGGTGTTCGCGTTGCGCAGTCTGGTCAGCATGTCTGCGACCGGATCTGTCATTGTCATGAGTTATTTCCTTTGTTCACCAGGTTTCGTACACCCGTTACACGAATGCAGACCTGTGGTGTGATCGGGGCCGGCGGTGTGCCGGCCCCGTGAGACCACGAGTTACGCAGCCTCGTTCGACTTGAACGGGAAGCCGAGCGCCTTCAGGAGCGCGCGACCCTCGTCGTCGTTCTTGGCCGTGGTGACGACAGTGATGTCGAAACCGCGAACCCGATCGATCTTATCCTGGTCAATCTCGTGGAACACGGACTGCTCAGTAAGACCGAAGGTGTAGTTGCCGTTTCCGTCGAACTGACGGTCGCTGAGCCCGCGGAAGTCGCGGATGCGCGGAAGGGCAAGCGACAGGAGGCGGTCGAGGAACTCCCACGCGCGGTCACCGCGGAGGGTGACGTGCGCGCCGATGGCCTGGCCCTCGCGCAGCTTGAACTGCGCGATGGACTTGCGAGCCTTCGTGACCTGCGGCTTCTGTCCGGTGATCTTGGTCAGGTCGGCGATAGCGCCGTCGATGACCTTGCTGTCACGAGCAGCGTCGCCGACGCCCGTGTTCACAACGACCTTCACAAGTCCGGGGACCTGGTGGATGTTGTCGAACCCGAACTGCTCCTTGAGCTGCTGCGAGATCTCCGTCTTGTACTTCTGCTTCAGGCGCGGCTGGATTTTGCCAGCGGGCGCAGCAGTTGCGGTGTCTGTCATTACTTCAGGTCCTTACCAGACTTCTTGTCGTAGCGAACGCGGACCGTCTTCTTGACGCCGTCCTTCACGACTTCTTCGTTGCGGAAGCCGACCTTGACCGGCTTCTTGCTGTCGGGGTCGACGAGCACAACGTTCGAGATGTGGATCGGAGCCTCGTGAGTCTCGAGACCACCGGTCTTGGTGCCGCGCTGGGTCTGACCCTGGCGAACGTGCTTGGTGATGTAGTTGACACCCTCCACGATCACGCGGTTCTTCTCGACGAGCACCTCGATGACGCGACCCTGCTTGCCACGGTATCCACCGCGCTCCTGGGTCGGGCCGCTGATGACCTGGACCAGGTCACCCTTCTTGATCTTTGCTCCCATGACTAGATAACCTCCGGTGCCAGCGAGACGATCTTCATGAACCGCTTGTCACGCAGCTCGCGACCGACCGGTCCGAAGATGCGGGTGCCGCGAGGCTCACCGTCGTTCTTCAAGATCACTGCGGCGTTCTCATCGAACTTGATGTACGAACCGTCCTGACGACGGGTCTGCTTCTTCGTGCGAACGATGACCGCCTTGACGATATCGCCCTTCTTCACGTTGCCGCCGGGGATCGCGTCCTTGACGGTGGCGACGATGGTGTCACCGAGGCCAGCGTAGTGACGGCCGGATCCGCCGAGCACGCGAATCGTGAGCAGCTCCTTGGCGCCGGTGTTGTCGGCGACCTTGAGCCGTGATTCCTGCTGAATCATTCCTTACTCCTTCTCACAGCAAGCCGTCGGGCTTACTTGGCCTTCTCGAGAATCTCGACCAGGCGCCACCGCTTGGTGGCGCTCAGCGGACGGGTCTCGTCGATGACAACCAGGTCACCGATGCCGGCCTGACCCTGCTCGTCGTGCGCCTTCACCTTGGAGCTGCGGCGGATGACCTTGCCGTACAGCGGGTGCTTCACGCGGTCCTCGACCTCAACGACGATGGTCTTCTCCATCTTGTCGCTGACGACGTAGCCGCGAAGCGTCTTGCGGTAGCCGCGGGCAGGAGCGCCTGACGCGGCCTCGGATGCTGCCTTTGCAGACTCAGCCATGTCTAGGCCTCCTTCGTCTCGTCTGCCTCAGCTGCCTCTTCAGCGGCCTTGGCCTTCTTGCTCTTGCGGGTCGCCTTCGCGGGAGCCTCGACAGGTGCCGGGGTGGCACGGATGCCGAGCTCGCGCTCGCGGATCACCGTGTAGATGCGAGCGATGTCGCGCTTGACTGCGCGAAGTCGCCCGTGCGTCTCCAGCTGACCGGTCGCTGCCTGGAAGCGGAGGTTGAACAGCTCTTCCTTCGCCTTCCGCAGCTCGTCTGTCAGACGCTCGTCTTCAAATGTGTCGAGCTCTGCGGGAGTGAGCTCCTTGGAACCGATCGCCATTACGCGTCGCCCTCCTCGCGCTTGATGATGCGTGCCTTGAGGGGCAGCTTGTGGATTGCACGGGTGAGTGCCTCGCGGGCGAGCGTCTCGTCGACACCTGCCACCTCGAAGAGCACACGACCCGGCTTGACATTGGCGACCCACCACTCGGGCGAGCCCTTACCGGAACCCATGCGGGTCTCAGCCGGCTTCTTGGTGAGCGGGCGGTCCGGGTAGATGTTGATCCACACCTTTCCACCACGCTTGATGTGACGGGTCATTGCAATACGAGCAGCCTCGATCTGGCGGTTCGTGACGTACGCAGGCGTGAGTGCCTGGATGCCGTACTCACCGAAGCTCACCTTGGTGCCACCGGACGCCTGTCCGGTGCGCACCGGGCGGTGCTGCTTGCGGAACTTAACTCTGCGGGGAATCAACATGATTAAGCACTGGCTCCTTCTGCGACCGGTGCCTGAGCCTCACGAGGCTGGCGGCGGGAACGGTCGTTGCGCTCGCGGCCCGACTTCGAGCTGGCCTGCTCGCGAGCAAGTTCCTTGTTGGTGACGTCGCCCTTGTAGATCCAGACCTTGACACCGATGCGACCGAACGTCGTACGTGCCTCGTAGAAGCCGTAGTCGATGTTGGCGCGCAGGGTGTGCAGCGGAACGCGACCCTCGCGGTAGAACTCCGAGCGGCTCATCTCGGCGCCGCCGAGACGACCGGACACCTGGATGCGGACACCCTTGGCGCCGGCGCGCTGAGCGCCCTGCAGGCCCTTGCGCATCGCGCGGCGGAACGCCACACGTGCGGAGAGCTGCTCGGCGATGCCCTGCGCGACGAGCTGAGCGTCGGCCTCGGGGTTCTTGACCTCGAGGATGTTCAGCTGGATCTGCTTGCCGGTGAGCTTCTCGAGCTCGCCGCGGATGCGCTCTGCCTCTGCACCACGACGACCGATGACGATGCCCGGACGTGCCGTGTGGATGTCCACGCGGACGCGGTCACGGGTGCGCTCGATCTCGATGCGGGACACACCGGCGCGGTCGAGCGAGGTGGTCAGCAGGTTGCGGATCTTGACGTCTTCAGCGACATAGTCGCTGTAACGCTGCCCCGACTTGGTGCTGTCTGCGAACCAGCGCGACACGTGGTCGGTGGTGACACCAAGGCGGAAGCCGTACGGGTTGATCTTCTGGCCCATTACTTGCTCGCCTTCTTTGTTTCCGTGGCCGCGCTGACCTCGTCCGGCGTCGAGAGGACGACCGTGATGTGGCTCGTGCGCTTGTTGATGCGGAAAGCACGACCCTGCGCGCGCGGCTGGTACCGCTTGAGCGTCGCTCCTTCGTCAACGTAAGCCTTGGTGATGTACAGGTCCTGCTCGTCGAGGAAGGTGTTCTCGGCGTCCGCCTTCACGCGAGCGTTGGCGATGGCCGAGGCGACCAGCTTGTAGACGGGCTCGGATGCACCCTGCGGGGCGAACTTCAGGATGGCAAGTGCCTCCTGCGCCTGCTTGCCGCGGATCAGGTTGACGACGCGGCGAGCCTTCATGGGGGTGACGCGGATGTGTCGCACTCGTGCGATCGACTCCACCATTTCTATTCCTCCTTCACGTCACCGCGTCAGCGGCGACGGCCCTTCTTGTCGTCCTTCACGTGACCACGGAAGGTGCGGGTCGGAGCAAACTCGCCGAGCTTGTGGCCGACCATGCTCTCGGTGACGAACACCGGGATGTGCTTGCGACCGTCGTGAACGGCGATGGTGTGTCCGAGCATGGCGGGCACGATCATCGAACGACGCGACCAGGTCTTGATGACGTTCTTGTTCTTCGCCTCGTTCGCGGCAACCACCTTGCGGAGCAGGTGTTCGTCAACGAAGGGGCCCTTCTTGAGACTGCGTGGCATCTTCTACAACTCCTACTTGCGCTTCTTACCGGTGGGCCGACGACGAACGATGAGCTTGTCGCTTTCCTTGTTGGGGTGGCGCGTGCGGCCTTCCTTCTGGCCCCACGGGCTGACCGGGTGACGACCACCGGAGGTCTTGCCCTCACCACCACCGTGGGGGTGGTCGACGGGGTTCATCACGACACCGCGGACGGTCGGGCGGACGCCCTTCCAGCGGTTGCGGCCTGCCTTGCCCCAGCTGATGTTCGCCTGCTCGGCGTTGCCCACCTCGCCGATGGTCGCGCGGCAGCGCGCATCGACGTTGCGGATCTCGCCCGAGGGGAGACGCAGCTGAGCGTAGGGGCCGTCCTTCGCGACGAGACGCACCGAGGCACCGGCCGAGCGGGCGAGCTTGGCTCCCCCACCGGGCTTGAGCTCGATCGCGTGCACGACGGTACCGGTTGGGATGTTGCGCAGCGGGAGGTTGTTGCCGGGCTTGATGTCGGCGCCTGCACCCGACTCCACGATGTCGCCCTGCTTGAGCTTCTCGGGAGCGAGGATGTAACGCTTCGTGCCATCGACAAAGTGGAGCAGCGCGATGTGTGCGGTACGGTTCGGGTCGTACTCGATGTGAGCGACCTTGGCGTTCACGCCGTCCTTGTCATTGCGACGGAAGTCGATGACACGGTACTGACGCTTGTGGCCACCGCCGATGTGGCGGGTGGTGATGCGACCCTGATTGTTGCGGCCACCGGTCTTCGACAGCGGACGCAGGAGAGACTTCTCCGGCGTCGTGCGCGTGATCTCGTGGAAGTCGGCGACACTCGAGCCACGACGACCCGGGGTCGTGGGCTTGTACTTACGAATAGCCATTGTTTATTCCTGTACTCCTAGCCGACAGCCGTGAAGATGTCGATGGAACCGGATGCCAGCGTCACGATGGCGCGCTTGGTGTCCTTGCGCTTGCCGATGCCGAAACGAGTGCGGCGCGACTTGCCCTGGCGGTTCAGCGTGTTGACCGAGGCGACCTTCACGTCGAAGATCTTCTCGATCGCCAGCTTGATCTCGGTCTTGTTCGAGCGCGGGTCGACGATGAAGGTGTACTTACCCTCGTCGATCAGGCCGTAGCTCTTCTCGGAAACGACCGGTGCGATGATGATGTCGCGGGGGTCCTTGATTGTCTGGCTCATGCCGAGACCTCCTCAGTTGCTTCAGCCGAGCTCGCGGTCGCCTTGACCGACTTGCCCGAGGCCGGACCCGCGACGAAGCCGTCGAAGGCAGCCTTGGTGAAGACGATGTCGTCGGAGACGAGGACGTCGTAGGCGTTGAGCTGGTCGTAGGTGAGAACGTGCACCGTCGGGATGTTGCGGACGGCGCGGAAGCTCGCCTCGTCGCTGCGGTCGATCACCGCGAGAACGTGCTTCGAGTCCGCGACAGTCGCGAGGTACTCAGCGGCGTTCTTGGTGAGGCGCTCCTCTGAGACCGCGAAGGTCTCGACGACGTGGATGCGGCCAGCACGGGCACGGTCCGAGAGGGAACCGCGCAGTGCGGCGGCGATCATCTTCTTGGGGGTGCGCTGACCGTAGTCGCGGGGCACCGGACCGTGGACGATTCCACCACCGGTGTGCTGAGGCATACGGATCGAGCCCTGACGAGCGCGGCCCGTGCCCTTCTGCTTGAACGGCTTGGCGCCGGAACCCGAGACCTCACCGCGGCCCTTGGCCTTGTGGGTGCCCTGGCGAGCAGCAGCCTGCTGTGCCACGACGACCTGGTGAATCAGCGGGATGTTGGTCTGAACATCGAACACCTCGGCAGGAAGGTCGACCGAACCGGTCTTCTTGCCCTTGGCGTCGAGAACGTCGAGCGAGGTAGCCATTGAACTACGCTCCCTTCACTGCGTTGCGGACGAAAACGATGCGGCCGCGGGGACCGGGAACGGCACCCTTGACGAGCATGATGCCCTTCTCCGCGTCGATGGAGTGAACCGTGAGGTTCAGAACGGTCACGCGGTCGCCGCCCATGCGGCCGGCCATGCGCTGGCCCTTGAACACGCGTCCCGGGGTGGCCGAAGCACCGATCGAGCCGGGCTTGCGGTGGTTGCGGTGAGCACCGTGAGATGCGGAGACGCCTTGGAAGTTGTGGCGCTTCATCACACCGGCGAAGCCCTTACCCTTCGAGGTGCCGACGACGTCGACCTTCTGTCCGGCCTCGAAGACGCCCTCGACGGTGAGCTCCTGACCGAGTGAGTAGTCAGCAGCATCCTCCGTGCGCACCTCGGTGAGGTGGCGGCGAGGGGTGACGCCAGCCTTGGCGTAGTGGCCGGAAGCAGGCTGAGTGACCTTGCGCGGGTCGATCTCGCCGGCGGCGATCTGAACGGCGTTGTAGCCGTCGATCTCGGGCGTACGCACCTGGGTGACGACGTTCGGGGTGATTTCGATGACGGTGACGGGAACGACCTTGCCTGCTTCGTCCCACACCTGGGTCATGCCGAGCTTCTTGCCGAGCAGACCCTTGCTGGTCTTGTTCTGCGTAGACATGGGTTCCCTTAGAGCTTGATCTCGATGTTGACGTCGGCCGGAAGGTCGAGGCGCATAAGCGAGTCAACGGCCTTCGGAGTCGGGTCGACGATGTCGATCAACCGCTTGTGGGTACGCATCTCGAAGTGCTCGCGGCTGTCCTTGTACTTGTGAGGGGAACGGATGACACACACCACGTTCTTCTCTGTCGGAAGCGGCACGGGGCCGACGACCTGTGCACCCGCGCGGGTGACAGTGTCGACGATCTTGCGCGCCGAGGTGTCGATGACCTCATGGTCATACGACTTAAGTCGAATGCGGATCTTCTGTCCCGCCATTTGTGACTCACTCTCTGTCTTGCGTCTTACGAATGGATATCGCATAGGACGCTCTTCTTGGCGCACCGTCGAGTTGCCCCGCCGGTGCTGGCACTACTTCACGTACCACTGTTCTTCTGTCAAGCTCGCTCACCCTTCACGGCTTCCGGCCCCGGCTTGCGGGCACACGGATGCGCCGTGAAATATGTGGGTGATTAAGTCGATGTTCTGCTGCCCGCGGCCTAGACATCTCAATCGGTCTATGCACTGCCTGGCAGTGATTCGGAAGGCACGCCACAAGACGGCTCCGAAATTTGGAACTAGTTGAGTTTGCCAGAAATTGCGGCGTCATGCAACCCGGGCGTGTCGCGATTCGGGAGGCAGGAACAGTGGATGCTGAACGCGATGTTCCGCGGACACACAGACGGCGGAGCTGCTCCGCGCAGCCCCGCCGTCTGAACAGGCTCTATTCGTCGCCGATCTTCTTGTCGGCGGCATCCCTCGCCCCTGAGATCTTGTCTGTGAACTTGCCCCCAGTTACCGAGTCCGCGGTTTCCGAAGCCTTGTCGAGGACGGAATCGCTGATGCCCTCCGCCTTCTCCGAGTGAAGCGCGTCATCGATCTTGTCCTTGTTCTGCTCGTAGAGTTCTTTGCCCTTGTTCAGCATGTCGTCGAATCCCACAGTGTCCTCCTTGAATCACGGACTGCTTGTCCCCAGTGTGTACCGGAGACGCTTTCTCCGACAAGACCCGTGGGATGCCGAAAGGGGCCGGACCCGAAGGCCCGACCCCTTTCGAGATCTGCAGTCAGTGACTACTTGTTGATCTTGGTGACGGTACCGGCACCAACGGTGCGGCCACCCTCACGGATAGCGAAGCCGAGGCCCTCTTCCATAGCGATCGGCTGGATGAGCTCGACCGACATGTCCGTGGTGTCGCCAGGCATGACCATCTCGGTGCCCTCGGGCAGCGAGATGACGCCGGTGACGTCCGTGGTACGGAAGTAGAACTGCGGACGGTAGTTCGTGTAGAAGGGGTTGTGACGGCCACCCTCGTCCTTCGAGAGGATGTAGGCAGTGCCCTCGAAGTTAGTGTGCGGCGTCACGGAGCCCGGCTTCACGACAACCTGGCCACGCTCGACGTCCTCGCGCTTGGTACCGCGAAGGAGCAGACCACAGTTCTCGCCGGCCCACGCCTCGTCGAGCTGCTTGTGGAACATCTCGATACCAGTGACCGTGGTCTTCTGCGTCGGGCGGATGCCGACGATCTCGACCTCGGAGTTGATGCCGAGGGTACCGCGCTCGGCGCGGCCGGTGACGACGGTTCCACGACCGGTGATCGTGAAGACGTCCTCGATCGGCATAAGGAACGGCTTGTCCTTGTCACGCACGGGGTCGGGGATGTTCTCGTCGACGGCCTCCATGAGGTCGACGATGGCCTGCTCCCACTTCTCGTCACCCTCGAGGGCCTTGAGAGCGGAAACCTTGATGACCGGAGCGTTGTCGCCGTCGAAGTCCTGGCTCGAGAGGAGCTCGCGGACCTCGAGCTCAACGAGCTCCATGATCTCTTCGTCGTCAACCATGTCGGACTTGTTCAGAGCCACGACGAGGTAGGGAACACCGACCTGCTTCGCGAGCAGAACGTGCTCACGGGTCTGGGCCATCGGACCGTCAGTGGCGGCGACAACGAGGATCGCGCCGTCCATCTGAGCGGCACCGGTGATCATGTTCTTGACGTAGTCGGCGTGACCCGGGGCGTCAACGTGTGCGTAGTGACGCTTCGGGGTCTCGTACTCGACGTGCGAGATGTTGATCGTGATGCCGCGCTGGCGCTCTTCCGGTGCCGAGTCGATGCTCGCGAAGTCACGCTGAACGTTGACGTCGGACGGGTACTTGAGCGACAGAACGTGCGAGATCGCCGCGGTAAGAGTGGTCTTACCGTGGTCGACGTGACCGATCGTTCCGATGTTTACGTGCGGCTTGGTCCGCTCGAACTTGGCCTTAGCCACTGTGGTCCTCCTCAGGACTCTCATGTAGATAGCGGGCGCTGGTTTGCGACCGGTTCTCTACGGGGATTTGTGTACTTATGTTACTAGCTGACGACCGTGCAACCTACCAGAAAACTGGCAGCCCCTCGGCCGAAGGGCTATTCGCCCTTTGCCTTCTGGATGATCTCGTCGGCAACCGCCTTCGGGACCTCGGCATACGTCTCGAACTGCATCGAGTAGACGGCACGACCCGAGGTCTTCGACCGAAGGTCACCGACGTAACCGAACATCTCCGAGAGGGGAACGTTGGCGCGGATCACCTTCACACCCGACGCATCCTCCATCGACTGGATCATGCCGCGGCGAGAGTTGAGATCGCCGATGACATCACCCATGTACTCCTCAGGAGTACGGACCTCAACGGCCATGAGCGGCTCAAGGAGAACCGGGCTGGCCTTGGGGAGGGCTTCCTTCATACCCATCGAACCGGCGATCTTGAACGCCATCTCCGACGAGTCGACATCGTGAGCAGCACCGTCGAGCAGCGTCGCCTTGACGCCGACCATCGGGTAGCCCGCGAGCACGCCAACCTGAAGCGCGTCCTGGAACCCGGCATCGACCGACGGGATGTACTCGCGCGGAACGCGACCACCGGTCACCTTGTTCTCGAACTCGTAGATCTTGTCACCCTCGACCTCGAGAGGCTCGAGAGCGAACTGGATCTTCGCGAACTGACCGGAACCACCGGTCTGCTTCTTGTGCGTGTAGTCGTGACGCGCGACTGCCTTGCGGATGGTCTCGCGGAAGGCAACCTGCGGCTTACCGACGTTGGCCTCGACGCGGAACTCGCGCTTCATGCGGTCGACGAGGATGTCCAGGTGGAGCTCGCCCATGCCCTTGATGACGGTCTGGCCCGTCTCGACGTTGAGCTCGACGCGGAACGTCGGGTCCTCTTCGGCGAGCTTCTGGATAGCCGTCGAGAGCTTCTCCTGGTCAGCCTTGGTCTTCGGCTCGATCGCGACCTCGATCACGGGCTCCGGGAAGGTCATCGACTCCAGGACCACGGGCTCAGCCGGGTCGCAGAGCGTGTCACCGGTCGTGGTGTCCTTGAGGCCGATGACCGCGTAGATGTGGCCAGCGGTCACAGCGTCGACCGGATTCTCCTTGTTGGCGTGCATCTGGAAGATCTTCCCGATGCGCTCCTTCTTCTGCTTCGTCGAGTTGACGATCTGAGCACCGCTGTCGAGCTTGCCCGAGTAGACGCGGACGTACGTGAGACGACCGAAGAAGGGGTGGACCGCAACCTTGAACGCGAGAGCTGAGAACGGCTCGTCGCGGTCGGGGTGGCGGAGGATGACCTTCTCGGCATCGCGCGGGTCGTGGCCCTCGATGGCGGGGACGTCGAACGGCGACGGCAGGTAGTCGATGACGGCATCCAGCATCGGCTGCACACCGCGGTTCTTGAATGCAGAACCGCAGAGAACCGGGTAGATGTCGCTGTTGACGGTGAGCTTGCGGATCGCGCCCTTGATCTCGTCGGTCGTGAGCTCCTCACCGGAGAAGTACTTCTCCATGAGCTCGTCGCTGGTCTCTGCGACGGTCTCGAGAAGCTCGGTGCGGTACTGCTCGACCTTGTCGACCAGGTTGGCCGGGATCTCCTGGACCTCGAACTTGGCGCCCATGGTGACGTCACCCTTCGAGTCGCCGGGCCACACGAGGGCACGCTTCTCGATCAGGTCGACGACGCCGACGAAGTCGCTCTCAGCGCCGATCGGGAGCTGCAGCACGAGCGGCTTGGCGCCGAGGCGGCTCTTGATGGTCTCGACCGTGTAGTAGAAGTCAGCGCCGAGCTTGTCCATCTTGTTGACGAAGCAGATGCGCGGAACGTCGTACTTGTCGGCCTGACGCCAGACGGTCTCGGACTGGGGCTCGACGCCCTCCTTGCCGTCGAAGACGGCAACGGCGCCGTCGAGCACGCGGAGCGAACGCTCCACCTCGACGGTGAAGTCGACGTGACCGGGGGTGTCGATGATGTTGATCTGGTTGTTGTTCCAGAAGCACGTCACAGCAGCGGACGTGATCGTGATGCCACGCTCCTGCTCCTGCTCCATCCAGTCGGTGGTCGCGCCACCGTCGTGGGTCTCACCGAGCTTGTGGTTGACGCCCGTGTA
Organism: Paramicrobacterium salitolerans; assembly: GCF_051513965.1. GTDB lineage: Bacteria > Actinomycetota > Actinomycetes > Actinomycetales > Microbacteriaceae > Paramicrobacterium. Next base: position 529,113 of record NZ_CP195847.1, on the reverse strand, counting down.
GAACAGGATGCGCTCAGTGGTAGTGGTCTTACCGGCATCGATGTGAGCCATGATGCCGATGTTGCGAACCTTCTTCAGGTCAGTGAGCACGTCTTGTGCCACGGGATTCCTCCGAAAAGTAAGAATGAAGTGTGTCGGAGGTGATGTCCCGCACGGGTGCGGGACATCACCAGCCTGCTACCAGCGGTAGTGGGCGAATGCGCGGTTCGACTCAGCCATCTTGTGCGTGTCTTCACGACGCTTGACAGCGGCGCCGAGACCGTTCGATGCGTCGAGGATCTCGTTGGTGAGACGCTCGGTCATCGTCTTCTCGCGGCGGCCCTTCGCGTAGCTGACAAGCCAGCGGAGGGCGAGCGTGTTGGCGCGGTGAGGCTTGACCTCGACCGGCACCTGGTAGGTCGAGCCACCGACGCGACGGCTCTTGACCTCGATGGACGGACGGACGTTGTCGAGCGCCTTCTTCAGGGTCACGACGGCGTCCTGGCCGCTCTTTGCCGCGACACCCTCGAGGGCGCCGTAGACGATGCGCTCAGCGAGCGACTTCTTGCCGTCGACAAGGATCTTGTTGACGAGCTGGCTGACAACAGGAGCGCCGTAGACGGGGTCAGCAACGACGGGGCGCTTGGGTGCGGGTCCCTTACGTGGCATTACTTCTTCTCCATCTTCGCGCCGTAGTGGCTGCGTCCCTGCTTGCGGTTCTTCACGGCCTGGGTGTCGAGCGCACCGCGAACGATGCGGTAGCGAACACCGGGAAGGTCCTTCACACGACCTCCGCGGACGAGCACCATCGAGTGCTCCTGAAGGTTGTGACCCTCACCCGGGATGTACGCGGTGACCTCGGTGCCGTTCGAGAGCTTCACACGGGCCACCTTGCGCATGGCCGAGTTCGGCTTCTTCGGGGTCGTGGTGTAGACACGCGTGCACACGCCACGCTGCTGGGGGTTGGCCTTAAGGGCGGGAGCCTTAGTCTTTGCAGACTTCGACTTGCGTCCCTTGCGGACCAACTGCTGAATAGTTGGCACTGCTTCTCCTCATGATGCTGCACGGTGACAGCGATTCTGTGATGGTGAGGCTCTCACCGAGGTGAGAGCCACCACGATCCGCCAGCGCCCTCGCGAGGCGCTCTTCTCGGCGGATATGCCGTGGGGGCCGTTCCATTGGGGATCCGGCCCAGGATCGTGCGTGCCCGCGTAGCCGAACCGCGCGCAGGCACGGTTCAAGCGCACGACAATGCGCACACCTGATCAATGATACGGGCACGCGCGTAAGCGGTCAAATAGCACAGGCCCGGCGAAAACCGGGCCTGTGCTACGGAAGGTTGCGAAGTCAGTAGGTCGAATCGTCGCCGTCCCACTCGAACGTCGCCTTGCCGTCCTTGTCGAATGTCACGTAGCCGTCGACGTTGAACGGAAGCGTTCCCGCCTGGAGACCGACGTGGGTCTGCTTCTTGCCATCGACCGTGATGGTGCAGTCGAGGGCGAACTCGCCGTCGCTGTCGGTAGTGACAGGCCAACCGGAGCCGTCGAACTCCTCGAGCGTGAACTCGGGCAGCGGGTCGAACGTCCACACGATGTCCTCGACCTTGTCGATTCCGTCATCGTTCGCGAAGTTCGGGCATCCGTCCGGATTGAGCTCAGTCGATGCCTCGCACTCGTCGAGGAACTTCGAGATGGCGTCCTCCGCGGCCTTCTTGCCGTCGCTGGACAGGCCGACCGTGAGCTCTGCACCCTCCTCGCTGTCGCTGCTTTCGCTGTCGCTGCTGGAGCCCGCGAAGCCGAGCACGGCAGCGGTGATCTTCTTGGCTTCGAAGTTCTTCTGGTCGCCCGCGAGGCCCACCGAGTACGTACCGGGAAGCGCGCGGAGCGTGACGGTGTCGCCGAGCGAGTCCTGGGGAACCTTCGTGCCGGAAACCGCGACGGGCGTCGATGTCGGTCCGTTCATGGAGAAGGTGACCTCCCCCAGCTCCGGTGCGTCGAGCTTCCAGACGTCGAAGAGTACGAGGTCCTTGCCGGTCTTCGTCAGCGTGAAGTCCTGCTCGAACTTCTCGCCGCCCTGCGAGATGGATGCCGTGACGGTGGCCGAGTCTCCGCTGACCTCCGTCGACGTGATCGAGTACGACGAGACGCGGTCGTCTGCGGCTTTGTAAGCGTCATCGGTCAGCAGGATGTCGCTCTTCTCCGCCTTGATGCCGGCAGCGGCGAGCGCATCCTTCGCTTTGCCCTCCTTGAGGAGGTCGAGGAACGCTGTGACCTGCTTGTCCGGGGCGTGCATGCTGTTGCCGATCGAGACCCCGACGATGCCGGCGACGATGACCAGCAGGACGACCGCCCCTCCGGCGATCCAGCCAACCATGGATTTTTTCTTGGCGGGACTCTGCGGAGGCGCGCCGGCGCCAGCGGGGTAGGCCGCACTCTGAGACGGCGGGTAAACCTGCGTCTGCTGGCTGTTCGCGGCATCCGGCTGCTGACCATACGGCTGAGTCGGCTGCTGCCCCGTGGGCTGATTGTCAGGAGTCTGCGGGTACGGGCTTCCAGCGCCCGACTGCTGAGGCTGCTGCTGACCGTAGGGCTGACCATACGGCTGCTGCGGTTGCTGAGGCTGCTGCGGTTGCTGAGGCTGCTGCTGACCATGCGGTTGCTGCCCATAAGGCTGGCCCTGCTGCGGCTGGCCGTAGGGCTGCTGGCCCTGGTTCTGACCGTACGGCTGCTGCGCCTGCGGCTGTTCGTTCTGCTGCTGCCAAGGATTCTTTGGCTGCTGTGGGTCGTTCGGCGGGTACGACATTTCTTCCCCCTCACCATGTGGAATGTGAGTAACAGTTTGTCGTGAACCGCGACGGTCGTCCAGGGGCAGAACTACCCGTCACCATCGGGTGGGCGGAGAATCCAGGCTTTCGGAGAGCGCGTCGAGCAGAGCATCCACCTGCGGTTCGATCACTGTGGCGATCGCCTCACGCGCTCGAAGGCGGTGCTGCTGCAGCGAGAGACAGACCAGACGCCCCGCGTGATCAGCGCATTCGTCGGCGAGCCTGATCTCGGTGCGGAGCGCCTGCTTCTCTTCCTCGCTGAGGTCGACGGGCCGCACGGACTCGGGCACATCGCCGTCCTGCGCGAGTTCGGACAGAGTGAAGAGGAAGGGCTCCCCCGGCACCGGGTCGGGGTCCACCTGCAGACCGTCGAACTCCGGTTCGAGGCCGACCTCGGGACGGTAGCTCTTCGATTTGCGATGCTCGACGTCTTCGAGCTCGCGGGCGAGCAACGGCAGATTCTGATCGGTGTACTCGTCGACGATGTCGTCGATGATCTTCTTCAGTCGGGTCGTCAGCGCGTGCTGAACGCCATGAGGAACGTCGTTGTCGATGCCGGCGGCGCGCAGGAAGGGCGACCCGAAGCAGCGTCGGCAGACGCGCGTGCGAACACGATGCGTCGCCGGCTTCCACCGCGGAAGCCATTCGATCCAGGAGTCGACAGCGGCGCCGACCTTCGCATCGAGGGTGCGCTCCATGTCTCAACCGTACTCTGACAACGGCGTGTCGTCACTTCTCCCAGGGCCAGAGCGGGCGTTTCGGCTCCGGTCCTCCTGCCGCGAGCACGATCGCGAAGAGCACGTGCATCACGAACGCGAGAACCCCGACAGCGAGAGAGTACGGACGCAGCAGCTCGTGCAGCGCGACCGAGAGGACGAGGTCGACGTCGCCGACCGCGAGCGCCTGGAACATGCCGCCGACGACGCAGTACGCGGCGAGCGCGGCCAGACCGGTCAGGATGCCGCCGACAAGCGGAACCCGCACGACGAGGTCGCCCTGCTCGCGTTCGCTCACGAGCCGCGCTGCGACCGCGACGAGGCGGAGGGCGACGATGATCACGGCGGTGCCCGACATCGTGGGGCCGAGCAGAAGGCTGGAGTCGGGCTCGTCGATGACGTCGGTGTCGGTCACGAGACTGATGACGCCGAACGATGCGACGATGAGCGCGAGATACAGCGCGACCGCGAATGCAGTGAGGGCGAGAGCCGTCAGCCTCGGATCGCGCGCCTCATTCGCATCCATCGCCGAGCCTCGCACGCAGCGTGGCGCGAGTGACGCCGAAGAGGATGCCTCCGCCGGCAGGGACCGGGGTGGGGGCCTCCGGCACGCAGACGGTCTCACGACCGTTCTCGTCGATGACGCGCGTTCCGTTGGTGGAATTGAGGTCGGTCACCCAGACGGCCCCGCGGGACCACTGAACGGCGGCGTGGGTCTTCGAGACGCTCCGGCCGAGGTCGGTGACGGAGACGAGCTCCGCATCGGGGTAGGCACTCTGCGCGCTCGGATCGCGGCCGATCAGCACGCCCTTCCTCAGCGGAACGTGCGCGCCGTCCTCGAACTCCAGGTCGAAGTCTGACGGGCCCTCCTCCGGAGGCGCCGTCTGCGGTCGCACCGGCACTGGCGGGGCGCCGGTCGCCGGGACGGTGTCGATGTCGGCCTCCATGCCGGGCGGGAGGCCGATGAAGGCGGGTCGCTCCGGAGTTCCCGCAGGAACAGCGGGCTGTGCGGCATCCGTCTCGCTCTCTTCAGGAAGCGGAACGGGCAGCGGCGGGCGCGGCGGGATCGGCACGCCCTTCCATGTCTCGGGCCCCTGTCCATTGCCGGGACCGACTGCGTCATCACTCACGCTTCCTCCTCGGTGCCCTGCTCCGACCGCGGTCGCGATCGGACCTGCGGACTCGGAATCTGCTCACCTGGCGACGCCACCAGCCTACCGTCTTCGATGCGTCGCGAGACTGGTCGGATGCTGTCGTCCACAGCGCTTCGATCTCGTCGTCCGGCGCGTCCGCACCCGAGAACACGGCGGCGTCTGCCCCGTGAGCGAGCTGCTGCAGGGTCGCCGTGCCGGCGGCATCCGTGTCTCTCTGCTCAGCGAGCGCCGTCGCGACCGTCAAGCGCGTCTGCGACGGAATCTGATAGCCGAGCTCGGCGTGCCGGTCGATCAGTTCGTCCCACGCACCCGACGCTCGCTGGTGCGGAGGCCCGGCGCGACGGCGTTTGACGCGCCTGCGCTTGATGAGGGCGATGATCGCCAGCGGCACGAGGTAGAGAAGCAGCAGGCCCGCGAGCACGCCGAGCGACACGATCGTCCACACCGGCAGCACGAATTCCTCGTCGTCGTCCTTGTCGGACTTGTCATCGATGTCGCTGTCGGTCAGCAGGTCGTCGGGGCGCTTCTCAGAGCGCGGAGGCTGCCGAACCTGCGGCTGCGGCTCGCTCTGCGGCTTAGGGTTCTGGTCCTGCGGGATCTCGGTCTCGTCGGGGGTCGGGAAGAACGGAACCCAGCCGATGCCCTCGAACGGAACCTCAACCCAGGCGGTGACGTCGTCCCCGGTGATGACGGTCGGCGAGCCCTCGAGCACATTCTTCGGCTCGAAGCCCATGACGACGCGCGCCGGGTAGCCCAGGCTGCGGGCCATGAGCGCCATCGCGGACGCGTACTGCTCCTGATCGCCGATCAGATTGGCGCGAGTGAAGAGCTCTTCCATGCGGTCGGCGCCGTGACCGGCGCGCGATGACGCGGCATCCGACTCGAGCCCATGACTCAGATAGCCGTTCGTAACGAGCGCCGTCTCGATGGCGCGCAGCTGCTCGATGGGGCTCTCCGCCGCACCCGAGTACTCCTTGGCCGCCGACACGACGACGTCCGGGATCTTCTCGACCGGCGGCATGCTCACCGGGGCGACCGGGGTGTCTTCGAGGGAGTCGTCGCCGGGCACGGCCTGGATGCCGCTGCGCAGCGAGTACGTCACATCGGAGTTCACGCCGTCGATCAGCACCGCGGAGCCGGTCGCCGCGTTGAATCGGAAGCCGGACGCTCGCTCGCGGTCGACGTGGTCGAGGTTCATCGTCTCGGGTACGCCGACCGTCGGCAGCCAGGGGCCGGAGTATCCGAGCACATCGACCGTGACGGAGCGCTGGTCGACGATCGTCGCGAGCGAGGCCTTCGGCAGATCGGAACTCGCGAGCTCGAAGATGCCGGAGCCGTCGGTCGCGAGGTCGGGGCCGGCGACATTCCAGAGGTGTCCGTCGTAGGTGTCCATGACCGCCAGACGCACGCGGTCTCCGGGGATGAGCCCGGTCACCGACATGAGGTCTGTGTCGTTGAGCGTCTTCGTGTATGAGCGGAAGCCCGAGAGCGGGCTCGCGAAGTCCTGCGGGTCGAACGGTGGCTGCACGAGGTCGCGCAGCACGAAGCGGCTCTGCGGGGCGGGGGTGAGAACGGATGCCGCGAGACCGCCGACCACGACGGCTGCGACCGTGACCGCGATCGTTCCGACGATGCGTGCGCGACGCAGACCGCTCTTCTCGGAGAGGCTGATGTTCTTGCCCTCGGGGCGTCGCCAGCCGAGCCACACGAGCGCGATGACGGCCACGGCGAGACCGCGCGCCGCCGGGAAGAACGGATCGACCGTGCCGAACACCACGGGCAGGGCGTATGCCACGAGCGGAATGAGCATGACGAGTGCGCAGCGCCACAGCGTGCGATAGCGCGCGGACAGCCAGCGGAAGGTGAGCACACCGCCCAGGAGCCCCAGCACGAGGGCGAACACGTACGGCAGCACCGAGACGTGCGGCGGGGCCCCGACGGGCGCGGCGAGCGTCAGCACGTCGGCCCAGCTGAACACCGCGCCGACCGCGAGATCGCGGATCGTCTCGAGTGTCGGAACGACGAACCACCGGGCCTCACCGGGCAGAGCGATCGCGCTCCCCAGGAGGAAGTACGCGATGAGCGCGGCCAGCACCGTGGTGATGGCGTTGAGGCGGAAGCGGTGGCTCAGCAGCGCGACGCCGAGACCGACGAGGAGACCGCCGACCGATGCCACGATGTTTCCGGGGCCGCTGAGCACGGGCATCCACCCGGCGAAGCCGATGAGGCACAGCAGTGCGAGCACGCTCGTATCGATCCACGCCTGAGCGCTCACCGTTCCCGGCGGAAGGTGCGGTTTTCGCGGCTTCGGCGTCCGCGCAGGCTTCGGCTGCTTCGCGGCATCCGTTCCCTTGGTCCCCTTCGGCGAGCGCGCTGCGGCTTGGGTCTGGCTCTTTCGCGTCTCACGCGCCTGTCGGCGTTCGCTCATTGGGCTCTCGCCATGATCTGCGGCAGGTCGGTCAGTGCCCCGACGGTGTACACCTGAAGGTCGGCGACGTTGCGCACGCCGGGCGGCTCGCCCTCGGCCACGCGCAGTGCGAGCACGTTGACCTCGGCGTTGAACAGTCGTTGGATGCTGCGGAAGTCCGCGGTCTGCATGTTCGACCCCGCGACGATCACGACGACGCTCGGAGAGGGCAGCCGCTTCATGGACTCCCGCGCGAAATCGCGTGCGGCCTGCTCGGTGTCGACGCCCTCGATGCGGCAGCAGTCGTCGAGGAAAGCCTGCGGGGTGTGCGTGCGCAGGCGCATCCCCTCGGTCACGACGCTGATCTGCGTACCGTCGCGGATCACCTGCGCCGCGATCGACGCGGAGACCGAGATCGCGAGCTCGAACTCATCGTCGCTCGCGTAGTATCGCCGGTTCGAGGTGTGCACCATGGTGAGCTGCGAACGTCGCGACTCCTCGAATTGCCGCACCATGAGCTGTCCGGTCCGCGCCGAGCTGCGCCAGTGGACGTAGCGCACGTCGTCCCCGCGCACGTAGTCGCGGAGGGCATGGAACGAGATGTCGTTGTTCGTGATCTTCTTGGTGACCTGCCCCTCGAGGTCGCGGACGAGACCCGCCGCCGTGGGGTGCAGACGGGTCACGCGCGGGTGCACGAAGAGCTCGATCGGGTCGGTCCAGTCGACGCTTCGGCGGAAGAGCCCGAGCCGGTCGCCGCGCACCGAGCGGGCGGGGCCCGCGATGATGACCGCGCGTTTCTCCGTGGGCACGGCGAAGAGCTCTTCGGATGCCGTCTGCGGAACGAGCGTCGGCACGTCGAAGACCGCGAGCCCCTCACCTACGGGCAGCTCGAACGTCGTCGCGAGCGAGGGACGCTTGGCCGTGTTGGTGACGATCATTTCGCCGACCGCGCGTTCTCCGACCGTGACGCGGTGCGGGTTGAGGCGCACCGAGACGTCGAACCGCGAACGCCCGATCGTGAACAGCGCGGCGATCACGAATGCGGCGACGAACGCCGCTCCGATGAACACGAACTCCGCCCACCCGGCGACGAACCCGATCGCGAGCAGCACGATGCCGACGCACGCGACGAGCCAGCCGGTCGTGCTGACCGTGGAGAAGACGGGGTGCACGGCTTTCGTGACCGGAACGATGAAAGTGGAGAGGCCGCGCCGGACCATCTGCGTCGTCGCAGCACGCACCCTCGTCGGCGACAGGCGCGTCGTCGATGAGGGTGTCTCGTGCTGGACGGTGTTGGTCATGCTGCGCGGTAAGCAGGGGGTGTGATTCCCATGAGGATGCGGCTGATCACCTGATTCGCGGTCACGCCGGCGAACTCCGACTCGGCGTCGATCACGAGGCGGTGCGCGAGAACGGGCTCGGCCAGCGTGTTGACGTCGTCGGGTGTGGCGTACGTGCGACCCTGGCTCAGCGCCCACACCTTGACGATGCGCGCGAGGGCGAGACCGCCGCGCATGCTCACACCGAGAGCGATGTCCTTGTCGTTGCGCGTCGCGGTGAGGATGTCAGTGATGTACTCCATGATCGAGCGGTCCACGTGGACCTGCGCGGCGAGAGCCATCATGGCGTTCACGGACTCCGCGTTGATGATCGCGTGCACACCTGCGGAACGCGTGCGGTTCGCGGCATCCATCAGCAGGTCGACGCTGGTCTCACGGTCAGGGTATCCGAGGGATGTCTTGATGAGGAACCGGTCCAGCTGCGCTTCGGGCAGCTTGTAGGTTCCGGACTGCTCGACGGGGTTCTGCGTCGCGATCACCATGAACGGGCTGCCGACCTTGTGCGTCTCTCCGTCGACGGTGACCAGTCCCTCCTCCATGACCTCGAGCAGGGCGCTCTGGGTCTTGGGAGAGGCGCGGTTGATCTCGTCGGCGAGCACGATCTGAGCGAAGATCGGGCCCTTGTGAAACTCGAAGACGTGCGTGGCCTGGTTGAAGATCGTGACACCGGTGACGTCGCTCGGCAGCAGGTCAGGGGTGAACTGGATGCGCGAGCTCTCGCCCTCGAGGGTGTTCGCGAGTGACTTCGCCAGAACTGTCTTGCCCGTTCCGGGGTAGTCCTCGAGCAGCACGTGTCCGCCGGTCAGCAGTGACGCGATGACAAGCCGGACGATGTCCTGCTTGCCGACGATCGCCTTGTCGACGTTGTCGACGAGGCTCGTGAAAGCGTCCTTGAACCAGTCCGCCTGCTCTTGCGTGATGCTCACTCGTGTCTCCTACAGCGATGTCGTCAATTTGAAAAAGTTGATCAGCCTGGGAAATCGTATCGATCACTGGTGATATCGACGCCGTTTCCGCTGATCTTCACGCGGATACCGCAATTCGCCAGCTGCGGCTGAACCCATGCAGGAGTCGTTTCACCGCCGGAAGCCCCCATCTTTACCTGGTATGGATTCGGAGCCACGTCATGCCAGCTGCCGTTATCGCAATACTGCGGGGTCACGGTATAGGTCTTCCCATCGAAGTCCTTCCACTCGAAACGAACCTGCCATGTGTTAGTGGCGCAATTGCCGTTCCAACACCGAGTTTTAGGCCCGTCCACGCCTTTGACAAGTGTGATGGTGGGCGGAGGCGGTGGCTCATTCTCAATGGTTGCATTTCCTGACTTTGCCCAGTCGCTGCAGAGGTTCCCGGGCGCGCAAGCGCGGACCCTGAAGTTGTATGTACCCGCACCGACTGACTTCGAGGTCGCCACTGTTGACGTGGAGTTCCCGGAGCCGCCCCCGCTGAACTCCCATTCGTAGTGGTCGACTTTACCGCCATCGTTCTTCGGTGCACTCCACTCGAGTTTGAATGCAGAGTTCGCGTACTTTTCCACGGCGGTGATACGAGGTCCTTGCGGCGCCGAAGGAGTGCCGTATGGCGTGACCGGACTCGAAGCTGGCGACAGCTGGCTCTCACCGACTCCGTTCGTCGCGCTCACTCGGAAGGTGTACGCCTGACCGTTCGTCGCCGCGAAGTCGCAAGGAACGCCAGGCGAGCACGCGGTGCTCTTCTTTCCATCGCTGCGCGTCACCGTATAGTGCGTGACGTCAGAGCCGTTATTCGCGGGGGTTCCCTGAATCGTGACAGTCGTCTTACCATCGCTGGCGGTTGCCTTAGGCGCTGGCGGCGCGTCCGGCACGTCCTTCACAACGACGGTGATGCGCGCGGAGGATCTGCGGTTCTTATCCCCCGTGGCATCCTCGATCGTGTAGACGATGCTGATCTCCTGGCTCTTGGCGGCCCCCGTCTTCACGGTCACCGTCGAGTCATCGTGGCTGACCTTCGCGTCACCGGAGTCGAGCTTCGCACTCACCACGGTGAGCGGCTCGTCCGGGAACGGGTTGAACGCACCCTTGAGCACGTCGATCGTGTAGCTCTTGCCCTTGCGCGCGTCGTCGTTCACATGGTCGACCGCGACAGGCGCCGGGCGCGTCGATGCGACCACGGTCACCTTCACCTGCCCATCGACGGTGAAGTCCTTGAACTTCAGTTTCACGCTCAGCGTCGCGGAGGTGCCAGGCGAGGTGCCGAACGGTGCCGACACCGACACCTTCGATCCGCGCAGGTTCGCATGGATTCCATTGTTCTGCCCCTGCAGGTCACTGAACGTGATTTGCTCCACCACGGCCGGGTTCGGGTGGGATGCCGCCTGCCGCAGATCGAACTCGACAGGGTCCTCCCCTGCCTCGACCGTGATAGACGGAGGCGTGAAGGTCGGAGCGATGTCTTCGAAGTTCGGATCGCCCACGGTGATCGGCAGCACGAGAATCTTCGTGCCCGTCGACGTGCCGTCCGTCACTTCAAAACTGATGGATGCCGGTCCCCGGTAGTCCTTCGCCGGCGTGAACGTCAGCGTCTTCTCGTCGACGAAGCTCGACTTTCCATTGCTCCGTGTCGCCGAGACCTTGTCGGCCTTCGTGATGGTGATGTCCTTGCCCGACGGCGAGTACGCGATGTCGTCGAGCTTCCACGTCTTCGTCGAGTTCATCTCGACGATCTGCTCGTCGAGATTCTCGTGCAGGCGCGGCGGCTGCCCGTCGGAGTATGGCGGCACGATGATGAACGCCGCGGTGCTGAGATCATCGGCCTCGTTCGTGAGCCGGAACGTGATCGCCATGCGCTCGTCTCCGAGCGTCACACGCACCTTTCCGTTCTCGAGGATCTTCGCCTGGTCGGCGTTCGGCCCCTGCAGCGTCGCCTTCAGGTCCGAGATTCGCCCGCCGGGGTTCGTCGCACCCTCGAAGACGTCGATATCGACAGTCTCCTCGCCGATGACCTCGTCCTGCTCGACGACCTGATCGATGGCGCCCGGCGGCTGCACACGCGCCTCCTTCGTGACGCGCACCATCACGTACGCCGAGTCGAAGCCGCCCTTCTCGTTGCGCACCGTGTACCGGAGCGCGAAGGTCATCTCCTCTTCGGGCGCTTCGACGACAATGTTCTCCCCGTCGACGGTCGCGGTCACGTCCTCCGGAACATCCTCGACCTTCTCGTCGAGCGTCATCGAGTACTGGTTCGGGTCCGAGTCGTTCTTCAGCACCGGCACCGAGGCGACGCGACCCGGTTGAACCTCGATCGAGTCGTCGACCGCCACCGGGTTCATCGCCTGCTCCGGCCGCGGAATCACGGCGATCTTGATCGTTCCCACGGCGGTCGCGCCCAGAACGTCCTTGATCTTGTACGTGAACGTGTCGGTGCCCATGTCGAGCGAGCCTGCCACGTAGGTGAAGCTCTGGCTCTTCTCGTTGCGCACTTCGCCGAGCAGCGGCGCACTCGCCATGCCGTCGTAGATCACGGAGTCCCCGTCAGGGTCGAGTCCGTCGAGCGGAATCTGAATGTCCACCGAGCTGCCCGCGAACACACGTGTGGTGAGGGTCTTGGCCGTGGGCGCCGCGTTGGTGTCGGGGTTCTTCGCGACCACGGTGAAGGTGACGGATGCCGTGGCCTTCTGCCCGAACTCATCGACGACCGTGTAGACCGCTGTGTAGACGCCCGCTTCCTCCGGCGCCTGATAGCGCACTCGGTCATCAGTGACGAACGCGAGCCCCTTCTCGGTGCCCTTCACGAGCTTCTGATCGAGAGTCATCGTCGCGTTGTCGGGGTGCAGGTCGTTGTCGAGCACGGGCACACTCGCGATGTCGCCCGCACGAACTTTCACCTGATCGTCTTCGGCGATCGGCGCCTGGTGTTTGGCGAGCGGCGGCACAGGAACCACCGTGACCGTCGTCGTAGCCTCGTTCTTGCCGTCGGACACCGTGTAGGTGAACTGCACCTGCTCGGTCACTGCGGCCGATGCCGTCACCCGGATGATGCTCTGCGACAGCAGCTCGATCGAGAGCTGCGCCGCGTCGCCCTCGGCGGAGATGGATTTCACCGCCAGAACGTCGCCCGACGGAGACACGTCATTCGTCAACACCGGGATGAGAGTCGGCTGCCCCGGACGCACGTATCCCGTGTCTCTCACGGCAACGGGTGCGAGAGAGGCATCCTTCTTCTCTGTCACATCGATGCGGATGAGACCGACGCTGTTCCGCTCCCCGGCGCTCAGCGAGTACTTGATGTAGTACGCGCCGGCCTTGCCTGCGGAGGCCGTGATCGTGCCACTGTCGCTGTCGACCGACACCGAGATCGCGCCCTGCAGCGCTTCGGCTCCGACGAGCTGCAGCTGCTCACCCGTCGGCGACAGGTCATTGTCCAGCGGGTGAATGTCGACGGCCTCGCCGACGAAGGTCTGCGCGAAGTCGGGCGTGCCCACGGGGTTCGACGAGCCAGCCGGCTTCACGTCGACACTGAACGACCCGGTCACGGACTCCCGGCCGTCCGACACCGTGAAGACGATGTCGCGCGGGCCGAGCTGCCCGGAGGTATGTGTCACGGTGACGCGACCGTCGGGGTTGAAGCGCACCCGGTCACCGGCATCCGACGCCGCCGACTCGAGGTAGATGTCGTCGCCGTCCGGATCTCGCCAGTCGGAGAGCGCGTCGTAGGTGATGGTCTGACCGGCGTCCACCGCCGTCGCACCGATGCGCATGGATTCGGGCGGCTCATTCTGGTCAGAGGGGCGGATGCTGACATTCACAGCGCCCTCGGCGACGCCGCCCGGCCGCCCGTCGCTCACCGTATACCGGAAGGAGAATGTACCGGCTTTCACATCCTCAGCGGGATTGAATTGGAGGGCTCGGCCGCCGTCGATGTACTCGAGTGACCCCCACTGGTCGGAGAAGCCCTTGATGTCGGTGATCGTGAGCACGTCGCCGTCGGGGTCGGTGTCATTCGCGAGAAGCGGCAGCACCGTGCTGCGGTCGGGCCGGACACCCAGCTTGTCGTCGTTCGCGATCGGCGGCCTGTTGAACTCCGTACGCTCGGCAATGGTGTCCTCGAAGGACTTCACCGACGACTTCTCGTCGCCCTCTTCGCCGTCTTCCTCCTCGGGCGGAGTGACGTCCTCCCAGTTGTGCACGAGCCGCATGTTGTCCGTCACGAGCCACGAGTCGCCGGTCTGCAGGTTGTTCAGCGCGATGACGTTCCGGTTGACGCGGAACACGAGCTCGGAACCCGTCGACGCGGGAACGACGTCTTCGCGCACGGTCGGCGCCGCACCGCACTTCGCGAGGTAACGACTGCCGCTCGCCCACGCCGCGTGCCAGCATCCGTCGAGCGCAACCGGCTCGGCGACGTCGTCGGGGTCGGTGGACGCAGCTTCGATCTTGGCGTCGACGGTCGTCACGTCGCCGCCGTCGAGCGGAACCGCCATGAGCGCATCCGCCCCGGCCACGAGCACGACATCGGACTCCGTGGACGCCATCTGCGCCTTGATACCCGTCTCGGGCAGGTCGATCGGATCATTGCCCGGAATGAGCACGTCGTTTCCGGCGGGAGAGAACAGCACCGGCGTCTCACCGACCGCCGTCAGCTGGTAATCGTCGCGCTTCGGTATCTGCTGCTCAGAGGGCTTGCTGCCATCTGCGGGGTATGAATAGAGGATGCCTTCGGTCACCGACGCCGCGAAGACCGTGCCGTCGTGCGACACCGTGATCGCGGCATCCGCACCGAGCTTCTGCAGCGGCTTGTTGTCGACGGTCGTGAAGTCGAGACCGCCCGAGACGTCGGTGATCCAGAGCGCCCCGCTGTCGGGCTCGAGCACCGCGAGCTTGCCGCCGCCGTACTCCAGCATCGCGCCAGGCGGAAGGTCCGCGCGGTGCCCGAGGGTCGTGTACGCCGGATCGATGGTCTCCACGGTCGACGAGACACGGTCGTGGAGCAGCGCGAGCTCGCCGTCCTGAAAGACGTCGATGTCGTTGGCGAGCGTCGCGACCGAGGCATCCAGCTCACCGATCTGCTTGTTGAGCCGCCCGGCGAGAAGCTCCTTGCCGTTCGTCACCCACACGTCTCGCGCATCGAGTTCGACGTCAGCGGCGGGGTACCCCGGATGCAGCACGGCGAAGGTTACGGGCACCGCAAGCACGAGCGAAGCGGCGACGACTGATGCCGTGACCTTGCGGCCACGAACCCAATTCGTCAGTCTCCCCACGCACGTTCCGTCTCATCTGAGGTCTGTCTCGCACCCCACACGCGAGACAGAAAGAGCCGGAGCTTAACCTAGCACGGTCTGTGCTACCGCCAAAGTTCTATTCGGCGGCAGCCTTCTTCGCCGAGGCCTCCGCCTCGTGATCGAGCAGCACGAGGTCGCTCGGGTCTACCATCCGCGTCGACACGGCGTACTCGACCAAGCGCGATCTGCGGTTGGTCGCGAGCTTGCCGCGGCCGCCGCGCAGCCCGGGAACCCCGAACCGGTCGAGCTTGTCGCACACGTTGTCGAGCTTGCGGTTGAACGCGGTCTGCGTCCAGCCGAGACGCTCAGCGGCCTGCGCGGATGCCGGAATCTCACCGCGCCCCGGCGAGTTCTGCCGCAGCACGTCTTCCGCGAGCGCGAGGATCAGCAGTCGCTGGCTGCTCGTGAGGTGGATCGGCCCGACCGTGGTCTCGCCCGACGACGCCGACGTCAGCGGCGACGTGCCGTAGAACTGGGACTCCGCGTGGATCGTGAAGTCATAGGTCGTCGAGCCGGCGCTGAACAGCACCTGCAGCTCGTCGAACACGATCGGCAGCCTGGCACCGGGCGCAAGCCAGGCCTGAACCTGCCCGGTGCTGTCGGTCACCGTCGCGGAGAGCGCGTTGCCGACATTCACCAGCCAGTACATGCCTCCCTCGTGATCGATCGCGAGGAAGCGCCGGTGGAGGAAGGGGTTCTCGTCGATGACGAGATCACCCTCACGGCCGATGTAGAACGGCTCTTCGGGTTTCACTTCGTAGTGCTCACCGCAGAATTCGATACGTGGGGACTTCACGAGCTGCACATCTCCAGAGGTTCGCTTGACATCTTGCCGTCCGCCCGTCGAATCACGACTGACACACATACCTTAGCGCCCTCGTCGATTCCGTCCACCGTGGCACTCGGCTCGTCCGTCTGATTCTTGGGCCCTGGCTGCTCTCCGTCTGTGCGCTGCCAGACGTACATGTCGCCTTCCTGCGGGTCAGGATTCGACCATTCGAAGGTGATGCTCGTGCCATCCGAGGTCACCTTCTTGCCCATTTCGACGGGCGAAGGCACGCCGGCGACCTCGAGCGGCTCGCCCGTAGAGGTCTCAGCGGGTGCGGGGTCGTCTTCGCCTGTCAGAAAAAGGGATGCCGTCACACCGCCGCCCACGACGATGACCGCCGCGAGCGCGATCGCCCACGGCAGCATCCGTCGACGCGGCACGGGAGCGGCCGCGCTCTCCTCCGCCTGCTGCGGCGGAGCCGGAGGAACCGGGGTGGAGACGCGACGCACCGTGCGCCCTGTCTCCTGTGCGGGCGGGGCATCGGGAGTGATCGGCCGCGGACGCACGCGCGTCGCATCCGTGTCGCCCGTCGGCTCGATGACGGGCATGCGCGACCTGACGCGCGTGGCATCGTCGTCGTCCGTCGGAGCCTGCGGTCCGGAGGGCGCGATGGTCGTGACAGGACGCATCCGCGTGGCATCCTCGTCTGCACTGTTTTCCCTCGGCCGCGCGGGCGCGAGGTTCGGCACGTCGAGCGTCGTCGGCGAGTATCCGAGCTCGAGCTCGACCCGCTGAAGCGAACGCCCGAAGTCGATCGCGCTCGGAAAGCGGTCGTCGCGCCGCGTGGACATGCCGCGCCGGAGCACGGTGAGCAGCGACGCCGGAACGTCCTGCCGATCGAGCGCCATGATCGTTCCGCGTTCGATGCGTCCGATCAGGTCGATGGAGCCGTTCGGCGCTCCCGGCACCTCGAATGGGGAACGGCCCGCGAGAAGCGTGTACACCGTGGCCGCGAGCGAGAAGACGTCACTGCGCACATCGGCGGTGGGATGCTCCGCGAACATCTCCGGTGGCGACCACGGAATCGACATGCCGAGCGCCTGGTTTCCGGCATCTGCTGCCCCGCCGGCGTGGTCAGGGTCGAGCACCGATGAGATGCCGAAGTCTGCGAGGGCCGGCCAGCCGTACGCGTTCGTGAGCACGTTCGCGGGTTTGATGTCGCGGTGCAGAATGCCGGCCGAGTGGGCGGTCGCCACGGCACTGGTGACGCGGATGCCGGTGCGCAGCACGTCCACCACGCTGAACTGCCGGTACCTGTACTGCTGCGACAGGCTCGGCCCGGGGCAGTACTCCATGACGAAGTACGGCCGCCCATCGGCCGCGACCGCCGCGTTGTAGATCGTGACGATGTACGGGTGCGCCGACAGCTGGGCCATCAGATTCGCCTCGGCGACGAACGCCGCACGGGACTCGTCCGTCACTTCGTCGAGCGCGAGCACCTTGACCGCGACTTGACGCTCCGGCAGCTCCTGGCGGTACAGAAAGACGTCGCTGAACCCTCCCGAGCCGAGCAGCCGCTCCGCGTGGAGCCCGGGAATCTGCGGTGGCTGCGCCGCCTGACGGGCCATCTCAGGCCTCGACGATGCGCAGCGTGACGCCCGAGCCGAGGTCGACGGTCGTGCCCGCGATCACGGGAACCTGCTCTCCCCCGCGCAGCTGCTGCGGCGCCCGCCCCGGAGCGACGACGAGCGTGCCGTTGCTCGAGTGGAGGTCCGTGACGACCACGGCATCCCCTTCGACCGCCACGCGGACGTGGTTGCGTGAGATGTCATCGCCGGTCAGTGTGACCAGGTGAGGCAGAACGGATGCCGGAACATTCGACACGCTCGGCGCGCGGCCCAGCACCACGGGTGCGTCGAGCGGCTGCTTGCCGCCACCGGGCAGCTCGAGAACGTACTCGAACGTCGGGAGCTGCGCGGTCGCAGCGTCTCCGACCGGAAGGTGCGCGGCCTCGCGCGCTGCACGGACGTCCTCCGCGAGCACGGTCATCCCGTCGTGGTCGCCGAGCGGAGCCTCACGAGGCGCGGCGACCGGCTCTCCCGGCGTGCGCACGATCGTCGACTCGTCGATGTCTGCTCCGGGTGCCGCCGCCGGTTCGAAGTCCTCGGGCAGCAACGTCACCTCGGGCACGTCGCCCGCCAGGTCCTCCGCGTCCGGGGCGTCCTCACCGGAATCCTCGTCGTCGTGCACAGCGTATGGCTCATCGGCTCCATCGACGACCGGCTGCTCCGCCGTCACGGGTTCGAGAAGCTCGGTCGGAACAGGCGGCGGTGCGAACGGCGCTGGCGTGCCAACCTGGGTTTCGAGCGGTTCGGATGCTTCATCGTTCAGCTCGTCAGCCGAATCGTCCTGCCAGGGCGCGGCTTCCTCCGCGTCGTCCTGGTCGCCGTCTAGAACGTCCTGATCGCCGTCCTCGGTGCCCCGTTCGCCTTCCAAGGCGTCCTCGGCCTCAGCCTCGTCGATGCCGACGGGTGCGGCTGCTGTACCGGACGGCACTTCGCCCTCGTGCGCGCTCTCTGCGACCGCTGCCGCGGATGCGCCGGAGATATCGACGAACGGCGCTTCGCCATCGATCTGCACGCGGATGCCCGAGACCCACACCGCGCCGCCCGTGAGCGGAAGCGCCTGCGCCGGGTCGTCATCGCCGATCTCCAGCGCCGTAGCTCCATCCACGAGCTGCTCACCCCACCCGCTGACTCCGGTGGGCGCCACGGTCACGGGCCCGTCCGGCGTCTGAGCGGTCACGGCCGCGTCGCCGTAGACGATCACTCCGACGCCCTCCAGCGCTGCGTTCTCCTGCACCCAGAAGCACAGTGAGAACGCCGGCGTGCTCGAGAGCCCCTCAGAGGTGAGGGCGTTGAGAGCGTCATGGATGCTCAGCCGGTCGAGGTCCAGCTGCGCCACCTTCTGACGGGCGGCGTCATCGTCCCCCACCCGAGCGACGAGAACCTTCCCGCTTCCGGCGACGGCGAGCCACTCGCTCGTGGGCGCAGGTGTGTAGCTGTACTGCGTCATCTTTCCCCTCGTTACGACCGCGGCAGGGTCTCCTCCAGTGAGCCGAGACCCTTCGAGTCATGGTACCCCGGGCTCGGTGGCGTGGTGTCTGCGGAGACTGCCTCGACCACCACGGCCGACACGTTGTCACGTGCACCAGCCTCGAGGGCGCGGTCGATCAGCTGCTGGGCCCGATCCTCTCCCCCGGCGCGCAGCACGTCGGCGATCTCCTGATCGCTCAGCTCACGGACGAGACCGTCGCTGCAGACGACGAACGTCTGCTCGTGCTCTGCCGGCAGCAGCCAGACGTCAGGATCGGCGTCCTCCTCGACACCGACCGCACGAGTGACGATGTTCCGCTGCGGGTGGCGCTCTGCGTCCTCGGGCAGAAGCTTCCCTTCGTCGATCAGCTCTTGAACCGCGGAGTGATCAACCGTGATCTGTCGCAGCTGGTCGTCTTCGAAGATGTACACGCGGGAGTCGCCGATGTTGAAGACCATCCAGTGACAGTCCGCCTGGCTCGAGAGCGAGACGAGCGCCACGCCGGCGACAGTGCTGCCAGCGACTCCGATATCGTCGGCCCAGCCGAGAATGCGTGAGTTCGCGGCCGTGATGGCGGTGAAGACGGCTTCGGGTGTCGTCGGCCCATCGGAGCGGATGCTCAGTTGCAGCTGCTCTGTGATGGCCCTGCTGGCCTCGTCACCACGTCTGTGCCCGCCCATACCGTCTGCGACGGCGTAGAGCGGCGGGGAGACGACGATGGAGTCTTCGTTGACGCGGCGCTTACGGCCGACGTCAGTGCAGCCGACTGCTCGGATCTCAACCCGTGACCGGGGTAGAACGTATTCGGTACGGGTCGCCATAGTGGATAAGCCTAATGATCTGGAAGGCGGAGTCCCATGGGGAGGACTCCCCATTCACCTGCATGAAACCTACCGCTGCTCGGCGGGTTTTGGTGGGTTAAATAGTTTGAGGCCGCCCCGGGGTGCGGGGTGGCCTCAAACTGTTTTATAAAGTTATGTCCGGCGGTGTCCTACTCTCCCACAGGGTCCCCCCTGCAGTACCATCGGCGCTGAGAGCCTTAGCTTCCGGGTTCGGAATGTGACCGGGCGTTTCCCTCTCGCTATGACCGCCGTAACAGTCTTTGACGCTATGAACACACATCGTGTGTTGTTTGGTTCTGACCGTGCGTCAGGAACCACAAAGTGGACGCGAACACGCAAGTGTTGTTGTTATCAAGTTATCGGCTTATTAGTACCAGTCAGCTACACACATTGCTGTGCTTCCACATCTGGCCTATCAACCCAGTCGTCTAGCTGGGAGCCTCTCCACCCACAAGGGGTGATGGAAATCTCATCTTGAGGCCGGCTTCCCGCTTAGATGCTTTCAGCGGTTATCCATCCCGAACGTAGCTAATCAGCGATGCCACTGGCGTGACAACTGACATACCAGAGGTTCGTCCAACCCGGTCCTCTCGTACTAGGGTCAGATCCTCTCAAATTTCCTGCGCGCGCAGCGGATAGGGACCGAACTGTCTCACGACGTTCTAAACCCAGCTCGCGTACCGCTTTAATGGGCGAACAGCCCAACCCTTGGGACCTACTCCAGCCCCAGGATGCGACGAGCCGACATCGAGGTGCCAAACCATGCCGTCGATATGGACTCTTGGGCAAGATCAGCCTGTTATCCCCGAGGTACCTTTTATCCGTTGAGCGACAGCGCTTCCACAAGCCACTGCCGGATCACTAGTCCCGACTTTCGTCCCTGCTCGACCTGTCAGTCTCACAGTCAAGCTCCCTTGTGCACTTACACTCGCCACCTGATTGCCAACCAGGTTGAGGGAACCTTTGGGCGCCTCCGTTACTCTTTAGGAGGCAACCGCCCCAGTTAAACTACCCACCAGGCACTGTCCCTGAACCGGATCACGGTTCGAAGTTAGATATCCAGAATGACCAGAGTGGTATTTCAACAACGACTCCACGAACACTGGCGTGCCCGCTTCAAAGTCTCCCACCTATCCTACACAAGCCACACCGAACACCAATACCAAGCTGTAGTAAAGGTCACGGGGTCTTTCCGTCCTCGCGCGTAACGAGCATCTTTACTCGTAATGCAATTTCGCCGAGTTCGTGGTTGAGACAGCTGGGAAGTCGTTACGCCATTCGTGCAGGTCGGAACTTACCCGACAAGGAATTTCGCTACCTTAGGATGGTTATAGTTACCACCGCCGTTTACTGGGGCTTAAATTCACAGCTTCACCCTCAAAGGGTTGACCGTTCCTCTTAACCTTCCAGCACCGGGCAGGCGTCAGTCCGTATACATCGTCTTGCGACTTGGCACGGACCTGTGTTTTAGTAAACAGTCGCTTCCCACTGGTCTCTGCGGCCACCACACCCTTTCGGCGCAAGGCCTAATAAGTGGATGGCCCCCCTTCTCCCGAAGTTACGGGGGCATTTTGCCGAGTTCCTTAACCACGATTCTCTCGATCTCCTTAGTATTCTCTACCTGACCACCTGTGTCGGTTTGGGGTACGGCGCTAGAACCTCGCGTCGATGCTTTTCTCGGCAGCATAGGATCATCGGATCATACCCTTTACGGGTTCCCCTTCAGCTCTCAACCACATAGGAGACGGATTTGCCTATCTCCCGGCCTACAGCCTTGGCCTGGGACAACCATCGCCCAGGACCGACTACCTTCCTGCGTCACACCTGTTAACACGCTAGCCGCACCAGCACGGGGTCGAGCGTTCACCGAAACCATCCACACCCCCAAAAGGGGACGCTTCAAGAAACGGCTAGGACTCTTAGCACCACTGGATTAGCTCGGGCGGTTCTTCGCCGGTACGGGAATATCAACCCGTTGTCCATCGACTACGCCTGTCGGCCTCGCCTTAGGTCCCGACTTACCCAGGGCGGATTAACCTGGCCCTGGAACCCTTGGTCTTCCGGAGGACGGGTTTCTCACCCGTCTTTCGCTACTCATGCCTGCATTCTCACTCGTGTAGCCTCCACGGCTGGGTCACCCCGCCGCTTCACCGGCCACACGACGCTCTCCTACCCATCAACACACCTGAACCAACACCACAAGGGTGCGGCTTAGTTACCTATGTCAATGCCACAACTTCGGTGGCGTGCTTGAGCCCCGTTACATTGTCGGCGCGGAATCACTTGACCAGTGAGCTATTACGCACTCTTTCAAGGATGGCTGCTTCTAAGCCAACCTCCTGGTTGTCTCTGCAACTCCACATCCTTTCCCACTTAGCACGCGCTTAGGGACCTTAGATGGTGGTCTGGGTTGTTTCCCCTCTCGACGATGAAGCTTATCCCCCACCGTCTCACTGCTGCGCTCTCACTTACCGGCATTCGGAGTTTGGCTGACGTCAGTAACCTGTTGAGGCCCATCGGCCATCCAGTAGCTCTACCTCCGGTAAGAAACACACAACGCTGCACCTAAATGCATTTCGGAGAGAACCAGCTATCACGAAGTTTGATTGGCCTTTCACCCCTATCCACAGCTCATCCCCTCCATTTTCAACTGAAGTGGGTTCGGCCCTCCACGACGTCTTACCGTCGCTTCAGCCTGGCCATGGATAGATCACTTCGCTTCGGGTCTAGAACACGCGACTCAACGCCCTATTCAGACTCGCTTTCGCTACGGCTACCCCACACGGGTTAACCTCGCCACGTATCACTAACTCGCAGGCTCATTCTTCAAAAGGCACGCTGTCACCCCAACAAGGAGGCTCCAACGGATTGTAAGCAAACGGTTTCAGGTACTATTTCACTCCCCCTCCCGGGGTACTTTTCACCTTTCCCTCACGGTACTTGTCCGCTATCGGTCATCTGGGAGTATTTAGGCTTATCAGGTGGTCCTGACAGATTCACACGGGATTTCTCGGGCCCCGTGCTACTTGGGATACTTTCCACGCGATCACAGCATTTCGGCTACGGGGTTCGCACCCTCTCTGACCGGCCATTCAAAACCGTTCGCCTATACCATTCACAACGCCCACCACGTGTCAGCGTGATAAGGAAAGTCCCACAACCCCGACCATGCAACCCCTGACAGGTATCACACACAACCGGTTTAGCCTCCTCCGGGTTCGCTCGCCACTACTACCGGAATCACTATTGTTTTCTCTTCCTGTGGGTACTGAGATGTTTCACTTCCCCACGTTCCCTCTACCCGCCCTATACATTCAGACGGGAGTAACCAGGACACTCGAAAGCGCCTGACCAGGTTTCCCCATTCGGAAATCCTCGGATCAAAGCTCGTTTATCAGCTCCCCGAGGCTTATCGCAGATTACGACGTCCTTCTTCGGCTCCAGATGCCAAGGCATCCACCGTTTGCTCTTAGAAACTTGAAACAACATGAGCATGAATCAAAAAAATCAACAAAGAAAAATTGACCATGTTTAGGACACAAAAATGTGCCCAAAGATGCTCGCGTCCACTGTGTAGTTCTCAACGTACGGTCGGCACTCACCCTCACACGCACAAAACGCGCTCAGACAAGTCCAAGAAACCCGCAACCCCCACCACAACGGCAGGGAAAGCCCGGTCCCTCAGGACCCAATAACGTGCACGCCCCACACCACAAGACACAACCCTTTCCAACCAGAAAAACCGGCGTACTCAGACCACACCCCGCAGCACGGAGCCACATCAAATGTTCCACCCATGAGCTCACCAGCCACACCACTCGGCATGGAACTGGCACTCTGACAACCCAAACGAGTTGCAGTTGCTCCTTAGAAAGGAGGTGATCCAGCCGCACCTTCCGGTACGGCTACCTTGTTACGACTTAGTCCTAATTACCGGTCCCACCTTCGACAGCTCCCTCCCACAAGGGGTTAGGCCACCGGCTTCGGGTGTTACCGACTTTCATGACTTGACGGGCGGTGTGTACAAGGCCCGGGAACGTATTCACCGCAGCGTTGCTGATCTGCGATTACTAGCGACTCCGACTTCACGTAGTCGAGTTGCAGACTACGATCCGAACTGGGACCAGCTTTTTGGGATTCGCTCCACCTCACGGTATCGCCGCCCATTGTACTGGCCATTGTAGCATGCGTGAAGCCCAAGACATAAGGGGCATGATGATTTGACGTCATCCCCACCTTCCTCCGAGTTGACCCCGGCAGTATCCCATGAGTTCCCACCATAACGTGCTGGCAACATAGAACGAGGGTTGCGCTCGTTGCGGGACTTAACCCAACATCTCACGACACGAGCTGACGACAACCATGCACCACCTGTATACCGACCTTACGGGGCGACCATCTCTGGCCGTTTCCGGTATATGTCAAGCCTTGGTAAGGTTCTTCGCGTTGCATCGAATTAATCCGCATGCTCCGCCGCTTGTGCGGGCCCCCGTCAATTCCTTTGAGTTTTAGCCTTGCGGCCGTACTCCCCAGGCGGGGAACTTAATGCGTTAGCTGCGACACGGAGACCGTGGAAAGGCCCCCACATCTAGTTCCCAACGTTTACGGGGTGGACTACCAGGGTATCTAAGCCTGTTTGCTCCCCACCCTTTCGCTCCTCAGCGTCAGTAGCGGCCCAGAGATCTGCCTTCGCCATCGGTGTTCCTCCTGATATCTGCGCATTCCACCGCTACACCAGGAATTCCAATCTCCCCTACCGCACTCTAGTCTGCCCGTACCCACTGCAGGCCCGAGGTTGAGCCTCGGGATTTCACAGCAGACGCGACAAACCGCCTACGAGCTCTTTACGCCCAATAATTCCGGACAACGCTCGCACCCTACGTATTACCGCGGCTGCTGGCACGTAGTTAGCCGGTGCTTTTTCTGCAGGTACCGTCACAAAAGCTTCTTCCCTGCCAAAAGAGGTTTACAACCCGAAGGCCGTCATCCCCCACGCGGCGTTGCTGCATCAGGCTTTCGCCCATTGTGCAATATTCCCCACTGCTGCCTCCCGTAGGAGTCTGGGCCGTGTCTCAGTCCCAGTGTGGCCGGTCACCCTCTCAGGCCGGCTACCCGTCGTCGCCTTGGTAAGCCATTACCTCACCAACAAGCTGATAGGCCGCGAGTCCATCCCCAACCAGTAAACCCTTTCCACCCACAGACCATGCGGCCATGAGTCATATCCAGTATTAGACACCGTTTCCAGCGCTTATCCCAGAGTCAGGGGCAGGTTACTCACGTGTTACTCACCCGTTCGCCACTAATCCACAAGAGCAAGCTCCTGCTTCATCGTTCGACTTGCATGTGTTAAGCACGCCGCCAGCGTTCGTCCTGAGCCAGGATCAAACTCTCCGTAAATGCATAAACACTGACCAGCAAAACCAGCCAGCAAACATAAACACGCCCCCAACCAAAAAAGCCAGGAACACGAGTTCAACCATGACAAACAAACATCATTGCTGACATTCGCTATCAATCAATTTCAAAGGAATCTCAAACCCAGACAAAAGCCCAGGCCGAGGTTCAAAAATTGGCATTTGACATGTGCACGCTATTGAGTTCTCAAGGACCAGACGCACCCGAACACCACCCCAACAAAAGGGCAACCGCTCGGAGCAACCTCTCTACCTTACCACAACCAAAACCAGTTCAGGACCACACGCCGTGTCTTCGTCAACTCGTTACAAGTGAGAAAAGTCACGCCGATGCAGCCCTGCATTTCGGAAGTGGGAGTATCCATCTTATGCCGTGAGAGACGGCAACTCAAGATCGTTCAGATCTGAGGAGGATTTCGCCGATTGAGACCCGCTAGCTCTTCCGCTCTGCGGCGCCTTTGTGGCGACGAATGAATACTTTACGCACACTCCGGGGTCCTGCCAAATCACGATGCATTCCCGGGCGTGTCGGATGTGGCATCCTGCTCTCACACCCGCGGAATCGCGGGGATCTCGCGGCTCAGACGCTCTCGTCGAGCTTGCGCTCGTACTCGTCACGCGCCTCACGATTGCGGGCGGCCACTCGACGGCCACGAGCCGACGTCCAGGCGCCGAACCAGATCGGGATCTCTCGACCGAGGATGAAGGCGGCGATGGCCGGCCACGTCAGGAGCTGCTCGAGGACGTACTGGAGCACCCGGTTCGACGGCACCGACATGGCGTCCTGCACGAGGGAGCCGCCGATCCATCCCGCATAGGCGAAGATCGCGATGAACAGTCCACCAAGGACCCAGGACCACCAGCCGGCGCGGTTCACGATGAGGGCGACGAGGATCAGCCCGATGAAGAACATGCCGACCGCGATCAGGAACGCCGGCGACAATGCGATCGCCAACGGATCGAGCGCCTCGCCCCCGAGGACCCGGAGGAGCACGAGCACCCCGAACAGCGCCGCAGCGAAGATCACGGCCTGGATGAGACCGATGCCGATGCCAGCCCAGCGGTTTCCCTTGCGCTTCGGCTCTTCGGGAAGTTCGACGTACTGGTTCGACGCCGGGAGGACCGTGCCGCGGCGCTCGTCAGCCGGCGCGGTGTCGTATGCCGCGGTCGGCTCCGGACCGGTGATCAGATGCTCAGTCTGGGCATCCGTCGAGTATGCCTCGGTGACGGTGCGATCTCTTCGGGCCGCCTCTGCCTCGCGCGCATAGGGGTATTCCTCGGTCGGATCGTCGTTCGCCGTGGACGACATCCGCTGCGTCTGCGCGTCGGACTCCGCACCGTGGGAGATCCGCTCCGTCGCGGCATCCTGCTGACCTACTCGGTCTCCGTCCGCCGCGCCCGACGCCGATGCTCCCCCAGCGACGGCGTTCGTCTCTGGACTCGGAGTCGACGTCGTCGCATCAGCCCTGCGCTCCGGGGAGCTCTCGACGTTCGTGACCTTCTCGGTCGGTGCGCCGTTCGCGTCAGACTCAGGCGTGGACGCGATGGGATCGCTCCCGGTCGTCGGCTTCTCCGGCGTGCTGTCCTCCGGGCGTGACGATGAGTTCGGATCGCTCATGACGGCCTCCTCCGCGGTCGGGGTCGCTTGCCGTCACTGTACTGCGAGGGGCGCGCCGGCTACAGGGGGTTGCGGCGTGTCGGGAAGGTTCTCAGCATCGACTCACTCGGCCGCGTCATCGGGCCAGAGCGTGTCGATCATGTCGGGCGTGTAGCCGCTCGGCGCGAAGTTTACCCACTTCGTGGCGAGCCACACACCCTCGCGGAGGAAGTGCGATTCTCCGTAGCGTGTACCGCCTTCGGTGAACGATGTGAGGCAGCGCGTGCCCTGATCTTCCTCGGAGCAGCTGAAGCCAGCGGCATCCATGCGATCGCGAACCGCCTGCACGCCCGCGTCATCGAGACGCACGACGCTCGTTGTGAGGCCGTAGTCACCCGCATAGCCCCAGCTGCACTCCAGATGCTGAGGCGCCTGCGAGATGAGTGTCTGGAGCTCTCCATCGCCGGTTCCCACGCTGTCCGCCATCGACGGATCGTTGAGCGGGAGACCCGTGTTCGTGAGCTGCGTCATCATCTCGGGTGAGTACAGCTCCTCGCAGGTCGCCGGATTCGGACCGGCCAGCGTCGGTCCCGGCTGATTCTCCGGCAGAGGACGCTCCTCGTCCGCGGGAGGAGCGGCCGACTTCTGGGGCTTCTCCTCACTGCCGGATGCGGACACCAGTGAGGAGACCAGAGCTCCGCTGGCGACGACGAGAACGGCGATCACCACCGTGGCGATGATGAACCACGTGCGCGACGAACGACCGGGCGTCTCTGAGTCGCTCATGCGCGTGTCTTTCCGTGCGTGATCATCGTCTCGATCATAACCGGTGAAAGACAGCGAAGGAGGGCCCCTTTCGGGGCCCTCCTCCTGGCTGGGCAGCCGTTAGCTGTACGTGCCCGGGTTGAAGTCGTCGCTCGAGAAGCTGTCGAAGTCGACGAACGACAGGTCGGACTCGCTGAAGGAGCCGTCATCCGCGAAGATGCGGTTCGGGTACCGCTCAGCCTTGGCCTCCTCGGTCGCCTCGACAGCGACGTTGCGGTACTTGGCGAGGCCTGTACCGGCCGGGATGAGCTTACCGATGATGACGTTCTCCTTGAGCCCGATCAGCGGGTCGCGCTTGCCTTCCATGGCGGCCTGCGTCAGAACGCGGGTCGTCTCCTGGAAGGATGCGGCCGACAGCCACGACTCGGTCGCGAGCGAAGCCTTGGTGATACCCATGACCTCCTGACGCGCGGATGCCGTGCGCTTGCCCTCAGCGAGAGCACCGCGGTTGAGCTCGTTGTACCGCGAACGGTCCACCAGCTCACCGGGCAGCAGCTCGGTGTCACCGTGGTCGACGACAGTGACCTTGCGGAGCATCTGGCGCACGATGACCTCGATGTGCTTGTCGTGGATCGGCACACCCTGCGAACGGTAGACGTCCTGGACTCCGCCGACGAGGTGCTTCTGGACCTCACGGACGCCCTGAACGCGCAGGACTTCCTTCGGGTCGATCGCACCGACGTGGAGCGGCTGACCGAGCTCGACGTGCTGGCCGTCCTCGATGAGGAGCGTCGCACGCTTCAGCACCGGGTACACCACGGGCTCGTCACCGTTGTCGGGGGTGAGAATGACCTTACGGCTCTTCTCGGTCTCCTCGATCGTGACGCGTCCCGCAGCCTCGGCGATCGGTGTCGCACCCTTCGGGGTCCGAGCCTCGAACAGCTCCTGGACACGCGGCAGACCCTGCGTGATGTCGTCAGCCGATGCGGAACCACCTGTGTGGAACGTACGCATCGTCAGCTGCGTACCGGGCTCACCGATCGACTGTGCAGCGATCGTACCGATCGCCTCACCGATGTCGACGAGCTGACCGGTCGCGAGCGAACGGCCGTAGCACGCGGCGCAGACGCCGATGCTCGACTCACACGTGAGGACCGAACGAACCTTGATCGACTCGATGCCGGCCTCCACGAGGCGGTCGATGAGAACGTCACCCACGTCGTCGCCAGCCGCGGCAACCACGTTGCCCTCGGCATCCACAGCGTCAGCTGCGAGCGAGCGAGCGAACACCGAGTTCTCGACGTTCGGGTCGCGGACGAGGGTGCCCTGCGAGTCGAACGACGCGATCGGGAGCTCGAGGCCCTTCGACGTGCCACAGTCCTTCTCACGGATGATGACATCCTGCGAGACGTCCACCAGACGACGCGTGAGGTACCCCGAGTCCGCCGTACGGAGAGCCGTGTCAGCAAGACCCTTACGAGCACCGTGCGTCGCGATGAAGTACTCGGCGACCGTCAGACCCTCGCGGTAGCTCGAGAGGATCGGACGCGGGATGATGCCACCCTTCGGGTCGTTCACCAGACCGCGCATACCCGCGATGTTGCGGATCTGCAGCCAGTTACCACGAGCGCCGGAGGACACCATGCGGTTGATGGTGTTGTCAGCCGGGAACGCGTCGCGCATGGCCTGCGCAACCTCGTCGGTCGCCTCGGTCCAGATCTTGATGAGCTCCTGACGACGCTCGGCGTCGGTGGTGAGACCCTTGTCGAACTGGCCCTGGACCTTCGCCGCCTGCTTCTCGTACTTGGCGACGATGTCCTTCTTGCTCGCCGGCGTGATGATGTCGCTGAGTGCGACGGTCACGCCCGAGCGGGTCGCCCAGTGGAAGCCGGCATCCTTGATGTTGTCAAGGGTGGTGGCGGTCTCGGTCTTCGAGTAGCGCTCCGCGAGGTCGTTGACGATCGACGAGAGCTTGCCCTTGTCGGCGACCTCGTTCACGAACGGGTAGTCCGCGGGGAGCGCCTCGTTGAACAGTGCGCGACCGAGCGTCGTCTCGAAGATGAACTGCTCACCCTCGACGAAGCCCTCCGGGGCCTCCTCGGGGCGGAAGTGCAGTCCGTCGAGACGGATGCGGACCTTCGCGTTGAGGTGCAGCGTGCCCTGGTCGTGCGCGAGGATCGCCTCGGCGATGCTCGAGAACGCGCGGCCCTCTCCGACAGCACCCTCGGTGAGAGTCGTCAGGTGGTGCAGACCGATGATCATGTCCTGGCTAGGCAGGGTGACCGGACGACCGTCCGACGGCTTGAGGATGTTGTTCGACGCGAGCATCAGCACGCGAGCCTCGGCCTGAGCCTCGACCGACAGCGGCAGGTGGACAGCCATCTGGTCACCGTCGAAGTCTGCGTTGAACGCAGCACACACGAGCGGGTGGAGCTGAATGGCCTTGCCCTCGACCAGCTGCGGCTCGAAGGCCTGGATGCCGAGGCGGTGCAGCGTCGGTGCACGGTTGAGCAGCACCGGGCGCTCGCGGATGATCTCCTCGAGGACATCCCAGACCTCGGGACGAGCACGCTCGACCATGCGCTTCGCGGCCTTGATGTTCTGAGCGTGGCTCAGGTCGATCAGGCGCTTGATGACGAACGGCTTGAACAGCTCGAGAGCCATCTGCTTCGGCAGACCACACTGGTGCAGCTTGAGCTGCGGACCCACCACGATGACCGAACGGCCCGAGTAGTCCACACGCTTACCGAGCAGGTTCTGACGGAAGCGACCCTGCTTACCCTTGAGCATGTCGCTCAGGGACTTGAGGGCGCGGTTGCCGGTTCCGGTGACGGGACGACCGCGGCGGCCGTTGTCGAACAGCGCGTCGACGGCCTCCTGCAGCATCCGCTTCTCGTTGTTCACGATGATCTCGGGAGCACCGAGATCGAGCAGACGACGCAGACGGTTGTTGCGGTTGATCACACGACGGTAGAGGTCGTTGAGGTCGCTTGTCGCGAAGCGGCCACCGTCGAGCTGCACCATCGGGCGAAGCTCCGGCGGGATCACGGGAACGACGTCGAGCACCATCGCAGCCGGCGAGGTGCCGGTCTGCAGGAATGCGTTGACGACCTTGAGGCGCTTGATGGCGCGGATCTTCTTCTGGCCCTTGCCCTCGGCGATCTGCAGGTGCAGCGAGTCAGCCTCGGCCTGCAGGTCGAAGGTCTCGAGACGCTTCTGGATGCCCTCGGCGCCCATGTAGGCCTCGAAGTACATTCCATAGCGGTCCTGGAGCTCGTGGAAGACGGTGTCCTCCGGCTTGAGCTCGCCGACCTTGAGGTTGCGGAAGTCCTCCCACACGCGCTCGAGCTGACCGATCTGCTCGTCGTAGGACTTGCGGAGCTGAGTCATCTCCTTCTCAGCGGCATCCTTCGTGCGACGCTTCTGGTCGGCCTTCGCGCCTTCCTCCTCGAGCGCTGCGAGGTCGTCCTCGAGCTTCTTCAGACGGTCGGCGACCTGCGCGTCACGCTGGTCAGCGAGCGTCTTCAGCTCGAGACGGAGCTCGTTCTCGAGACCCGGCATGTCAGCATGACGAGCCTCGTCGTCAACGCTGATGACCATGTAGGCCGCGAAGTAGATGACCTTCTCGAGGTCCTTCGGCGCCATGTCGAGCAGGTAGCCGAGGCGCGAGGGAACACCCTTGAAGTACCAGATGTGAGTGACCGGAGCGGCGAGCTCGATGTGACCCATGCGCTCGCGACGGACCGAGGACTTCGTGACCTCGACTCCACAGCGCTCACACACGATGCCCTTGAACCGCACGCGCTTGTACTTACCGCAGCCACACTCCCAGTCGCGGCTCGGTCCGAAGATCTGCTCACCGAACAGGCCGTCCTTCTCGGGCTTCAGGGTGCGGTAGTTGATGGTCTCGGGCTTCTTGACCTCGCCGTACGACCAGCGACGGATGTCGTCACCGGTAGCCAGGCCAATGCGAAGCTCGTCAAAAGTTGTTGCGTCGAGCAATTTCTCTCCTGAAATTCTCTTGTGAGGTTTCTACAGTGGCCAGGCGATCAGATCTCGTCAATCGACGAGGATTCGAACCTGGAGGAAATGTTGATACCGAGCTCTTCGGCCGCGCGGAACGCGTCGTCGTCGGTGTCGCGCAGGCTGACCGCCGTGCCGTCCGCGGACAGCACCTCGACGTTCAGGCAGAGCGACTGCATCTCCTTCATGAGGACCTTGAAGCTCTCGGGGATGCCGGGCTCCTGGATGTTCTCGCCCTTGACGATCGACTCGTACACCTTGACGCGGCCGAGGATGTCGTCGGACTTGATCGTGAGGAGCTCCTGCAGCGCGTACGCGGCGCCGTAGGCCTCGAGTGCCCACACCTCCATCTCACCGAAGCGCTGTCCACCGAACTGCGCCTTACCACCGAGCGGCTGCTGGGTGATCATCGAGTACGGTCCCGTCGAACGGGCGTGGATCTTGTCGTCCACGAGGTGGTGCAGCTTCAGGATGTACATGTAGCCCACCGAGATCGGGTCCGGGAACGGCTCACCCGAGCGGCCGTCGAACAGACGGGTCTTTCCGCTCGAGCCGATGAGGCGCTCACCGTCGCGGTTCGGCAGCGTCGAGTCGAGCAGACCGGAGATCTCGTGCTCCTCCGCACCGTCGAACACCGGCGTCGCGACCTTGGTTCCCGGCGTGCCCTCGCGGGTCTCCGCCGGAAGCTCCTTCGCCCACTCCGGGTTGCCCTCGACCTTCCAGCCCTGGTTTGCGATCCACCCAAGGTGGGTCTCGAGGACCTGACCGAAGTTCATCCGGCCGGGAATGCCGAGCGGGTTCAGGATGATGTCGACCGGAGTTCCGTCGGCAAGGAACGGCATGTCCTCGACCGGCAGGATCTTCGAGATGACGCCCTTGTTTCCGTGGCGGCCGGCGAGCTTGTCGCCCTCGGTGATCTTGCGCTTCTGCGCGATGTAGACCACGACGCGGCGGTTGACGCCCGAGCCGAGCTCGTCGTCGCCCTCTTCGGCGTTGAACTCCTTGACGGAGATGACCGTTCCGCTCTCACCGTGAGGAACCTTGAGGCTCGTGTCACGAACCTCGCGGCTCTTCTCGTTGAAGATCGCGCGGAGCAGGCGCTCCTCGGCGCTCAGCTCGGTCTCACCCTTCGGCGTGACCTTGCCGACGAGGATGTCGCCGGGGCTGACCTCGGCACCGATGCGGATGATGCCGCGCTCGTCGAGGTCCTTCAGGAGGTCCGGGCTCACGTTCGGGAGATCGCGCGTGATCTCCTCCTTGCCGAGCTTCGTGTCACGGGCATCCACCTCGTACTCCTCGATGTGAATCGAGCTGAGAGTGTCGTCCTTCACCACGTTCTGGCTGAGGATGATGGCGTCCTCGAAGTTGAGGCCCTCCCACGGCATGAACGCCACGAGCAGGTTCTTTCCGAGTGCGAGCTCGCCGTTCTCGGTCGCGGGACCGTCGGCGATGACCTCGCCTGCCTCGACCCGGTCACCCTCGTTGACGATGACGCGGTGGTTGTAGCTGTTGCCCTGGTTGGAGCGGACGAACTTGTCGAGGTAGTAGGTCTTCGTGCCGCCCTCGTCGAGCTGCAGCGTGACGGCGTCGGCCGAAACCTGAGAGACCACGCCCGCCTTGTCTGCGGTGATGACCTCACCAGCGTCGACGGCGGCGTAACCCTCCATACCGGTTCCGACGTACGGCGACTCACTGCGGAGCAGCGGCACAGCCTGACGCTGCATGTTCGCACCCATGAGGGCACGGTTCGCGTCGTCGTGCTCGAGGAACGGGATGAGCGAGGTTCCGACGGAGACCATCTGGCGCGGGGAGACGTCCATGTAGGCGATCTCCTCGACGGGGACGAGGTCGACCTCGCCGTCTTCCTTACGAGCCAGAACGCGGTCGTCGCGGAACGTGTTGTCATCGTTCAGCACCGCGTTGGCCTGAGCGACGATGTAGTCCTCTTCTTCCATCGCGGTGAGGTAGTCGACCTTGTCGGTGACCTTGCCGTTCTCGATGCGACGGTACGGGGTCTCGATGAAGCCGAACGCGTTGATGCGCGCGAATGTCGCGAGCGAGCCGATCAGACCGATGTTCGGGCCTTCAGGCGTCTCGATCGGGCACATGCGGCCGTAGTGCGACGGGTGGACGTCACGAACCTCGACGCCTGCGCGCTCACGCGACAGACCACCGGGGCCCAGCGCCGAGAGGCGGCGCTTGTGCGTGAGACCCGCGAGCGGGTTGTTCTGGTCCATGAACTGCGACAGCTGAGAGGTTCCGAAGAACTCCTTGATCGCGGCGACGACCGGACGCACGTTGATGAGCGTCTGCGGCGTGATCGCCTCGATGTCCTGCGTGGTCATGCGCTCGCGGACGACGCGCTCCATGCGGGACAGACCAGTGCGGACCTGGTTCTGGATGAGCTCGCCGACGGCGCGGATGCGACGGTTGCCGAAGTTGTCGATGTCATCGACGTCGAGGCGGATATCGGCCGGCTTGCCGTTGCGGACGCCCTCGAAGCTGGTCTCGCCTGCGTGCAGACGGACGAGGTACTTGATGGTCGCGACGACGTCTTCGACCGTGAGCACCGAGTCGCTGAGAGGAGCGTCGAGACCGAGCTTCTTGTTGATCTTGTAGCGACCGACCTTGGCGAGGTCGTAGCGCTTCGGGTTGAAGTAGAAGTTGTCGAGAAGCGCGCGGGCCGCCTCAGCAGCCACCTGCTCGCCCGGACGCAGCTTGCGGTAGATGTCGCGCAGCGCGTCTTCCTTGGTGAGGATCGGGTCCTTCTCGAGTGTCGAGGCGATCGACTCGTAACCCTCGAACTCCGCGAGGATCTCCTCGCTCGTGAGACCGAGCGCCTTGAGGAAGGTCGTGACCGACTGCTTGCGCTTGCGGTCGATGCGGACGCCGACCTGGTCGCGCTTGTCGATCTCGAACTCGAGCCATGCGCCGCGGCTCGGGATGACGCGTGCCGAGAAGACATCCTTGTCGCTGGTCTTCTCAGGGGTGCGCTCGAAGTAGACACCGGGGCTGCGGACGAGCTGCGACACGACGACGCGCTCGGTTCCGTTGATGATGAAGGTGCCCTTCTCGGTCATGAGCGGGAAGTCGCCCATGAAGACCGTCTGGGTCTTGATCTCACCGGTGAGGTGGTTCATGAACTCCGCCTCGACATACAGCGGAGCCGCGTACGTCTTGCCGCGCTCGGTGCACTCCTCGATGGAGTACTTCTCGGGCTCGAGGTAGGGGTTCGCGAAGGACAGCTGCATCGTCTCGCCGAGGTCCTCGATGGGCGAGATCTCTTCGAAGATCTCCTCGAGGCCGGACTGGGACGGCAGGTCCTTGCGCTCGGACTCCGCCGTGTTCTCGACGCGGTCCTTCCAGTTGTCGTTGCCGACGAGCCAATCGAAGCTCTCGGTCTGAAGTGCCAGAAGATCCGGGACGGTCAGCGTGTCACTGATCTTGGCGAATGAAGGCCGGTGTGCGTTCCGGCCGTTCTTGGGTGTCGATGTGGTTGCGTTGCGCGCAGCAGCCAAGGGATATAACCTCCGTGGGCCCCGTCGGGCCTAGTTACAATCAGTAATGGAGTACTCGCCTCACGCCATGTGAAACTGTGCGTCGCGCGGAACACGAAGCACGTTGGGCCGACCGCAATATGAAGGCATGGTAGAACGTCAGGGAGCGCAAAGAACAAGTGTATGCCGTTTGACGCGCCGTGTCCACTGCAATCCTTGACGACCGGGAATCTCTCAGGTATAACGGCCCGTCACGCGTGGCGGAACGCGACCTCCTGACCGGGCCTCAGCTGCGCCAGCGCATCAATTCCCTCCGACACGACGACCCCGATGACCGGGTAGCCGCCGGTGACCGGATGGTCGCGCATGAGGATCGTCGGGAGCCCCGACGGGGGAACCTGGATCGCACCGGCGACCATGCCCTCGCTCGGCAGCTCCGCCTCAGAACGACGGTCGAGGGTCGCGCCGAGGAGCCGCGCGCCGACCCGGTTCGACTCGCCGGAGACCCGCCACCGCTCGGTGAAGAGCCGCCCGAGAGCGGCATCCGTGAACCACCTGTCGCGCGGGCCGAGAGCGACGGGAAGCTCGACCAGGTCGACGGGCGGCGGGCCCCACGGCGCGATCTCGAGGACCGGGATCGGATGCCGCGGGCGATCGCCCACTGGCAGAACGTCCCCCGCCCGCAGCGCCTCGGGACCGAGCTCCGACAGAACGTCGCGCGACCGTGAGCCGAGCACGGGCGCGACGTCGATGCCCCCGCGGACCGCGAGGTAGGCACGGAGTCCGCTCTCGGCGGCATCCACCCGGATCGTCTCACCCACGCGCACGGGCGCCGGCTCGAAGGGGTCGACGGGGCGACCGCCGACCGTGAGGGGGCACCAGGCGCCGGTGAGGACGATCCAGGCGTCGGCGTCAGACTGCGCTTCGAAACCGCCGACCGTGATCTCCAGAGCCGCCGCGCCCTCGGCGTTGCCCAGCAGCCTGTTGGCAAGCCGCAGTGCTCCCCGATCGGCCGCTCCCGACCCCGGAACTCCGATGTGGGCGTAGCCGGGACGGCCAAGATCCTGCACGGTCGTGAGCGGACCGGGCTGGCGCACCGTGAACGACATCAGCCGACCTCCCGGAAGCGCACGACGGCACCGGGTTCGAGCAGAGCAGGATGCCGCTCGCCGGGGCGCCACAGCGCGGCATCCGTCTGACCGATCAGCTGCCACCCGCCCGGCGACGACCGGGGATAGACCCCTGTGAACTCTCCGGCGAGCGCGACCGAGCCCGTCGGCACGCTTGTGCGCGGACTGGAGCGACGGGGAACGACGAGTCGCTCATGATCGGTGACGAGGTAAGCGAAGCCCGGCGCGAAGCCTCCGAACGCGACTCGCCAGGCGGACGACCGGTGCACCTCGATGACGCGGCGCTCGCTCAGCCCCGTGAGGCGGGCGACCTCGGCGAGGTCGGCGCCGTCGTACTGCACGTCGATCGTGACCGGCTCAATGCGCTCGGCCGCCGTGACGGCGAGCGGCGGGGTCGTCGCGAGCCAGCGGGACACCGCGGCGGCGGCATCCGTCTGATCGATCGTCACCAGGATGCTGCGGGCAGCCGGCACGACATCGACGACGTGCTCCGGTGGCTCCGGTGGGTCGGTGAGCGCGCGATGGAGCGCCATGACCTCCTCGAGCGACGCGCACTCGACCAGCAGTGCGAGATCGCCGACGGGCCGAACCTGCCGAAGCGGCTCAGACATGGTCGACCGCCCGGATCTCCACGCCCCGGTCGGTCAGCGCCCGCCGCACGGACGTCGCCATGGAGACGGCGCCCGGAGTGTCGCCGTGCACGCACAGAGAGTCGACGTCGAGTGCCAGCCGCTCGCCGGAGACCGCGGTCACCCCGCCGGACAGCACGATGTCGATCGCGCGGTCGGCGACGTCGTCCGGGGCGAGCAGGGCGCCAGGTTCTGTGCGGGGAACGAGGCTTCCGTCGGGGCGATAGCCGCGGTCGACGAACGCTTCGCGGATGAACGGAATGCGGTGCAAGGATGCCGCGGCGGCGATGCGCGACGCGGGCAGACCGAGGATCGGCAGGGCGTCGTCGCCGCGGGCGAGGATCGCTTCGATGACCGTCGCGGCGACGTCGGCGTCACGCGCGATGCGGTTGTACAGCGCGCCGTGCGGCTTCACATAGCGGAGGGTCGCGCCCTCGGCATCCGCGATCTGTCTGAGAGTGCCGATCTGCTCGTCGATCTGAGCGATCAGCGTGCCCGCGGGCAGGTCCATGTCGGTGCGGCCGAAGTTGTCGGGGTCGCGATACGAGACGTGGGCGCCGATCGCGACGCCGTTTTTCACCGCGCGTGCGCACGAGACTCGCATGCTCTCGGCGTCGCCCGCGTGGAAGCCGCACGCGATGTTCGCGCTGGAGATGAGCGGGAACATGGCGGCATCGTCGGCCGTCGGCTGCCCGCCGACGGTCTCACCGAGGTCGCAGTTGAGATCGATGCGCACGATTCCAGGCTAGCGCGGGGTGGGGACGCGGGCGCCGCGTCTTGGGGAAGTGCGTGAGAGAGCTACCTGCGGTCGTTAGAGCTTGCCGCGGCAGGCTCTATTGACCGCAGATAGCTCTGGTACCGGGCGGGACGGCGCGGGGCTGACACGGTGCGGGGCTGACACGGTGCGGGGCTGACACGGTGCGGGCGGCGCGGGGCTGACACGGTGCGGGGCTGACAAGGAGGCGGAGGGACGCAGCGGCGGGACGCGGCTCGCCGTAGACTCCCGAGTGTGAGCGAGAGAGCGACGATCGTGCTGAAGCGCAGCGGTCTGGCAGCGACCATCGAGCCAGACCAGTTCGTGCCGGGCGCGTACCAGCTCGTCGTCGACGGGACGCCGCAGTCGCACGTGAACATGGATGACCCGCGGGAGCTCTTCTACGAGTACGTGCGGCGCATCGGACACGTCGTCGACCTCGTGCGCGCGCCCGGAGACCCGATCACCGCGGTTCATCTCGGCGCCGGGGCGCTGACGCTGCCCCGATACGTGGATGCCACGAGGCCCGGTTCTCGTCAGCAGGTGATCGAGCTGGAGCGCGACCTCGTCGACTTCGTGCGCGCGACGATTCCGTGGTCGAAGCGCGCGCAGATCCGCGTGCGGTACGGCGACGCCCGCGAGGTGGTCGAACGGCTGCCGGAGGGGATCCGCGGGACGGCGGACCTCGTGGTCAGCGACATCTTCAACGGCGCGCAGACCCCCGCGCACGTGACCACCACGGAGTTCTACGCCCGGATCGCTGC
The DNA here is from genome assembly GCF_051513965.1 of Paramicrobacterium salitolerans. Lineage (GTDB taxonomy): Bacteria > Actinomycetota > Actinomycetes > Actinomycetales > Microbacteriaceae > Paramicrobacterium. The sequence continues at coordinate 491,157 of NZ_CP195847.1, read as the reverse complement.
CCTCCTCGCGGCCGACGGGATTCTCGCGGTCAACGTGGCCGACGGTCCAGGACTGGCATTCGCCCGTGCGCAGGCGGCGACGCTGCAGGCCGTGTTCCCCGAGGTCGCCGCGTTCGCGGACACGCAGATTCTCAAGGGTCGCCGGTTCGGAAACGTCGTGCTGATCGCGTCGCGCTCACTCCTGCCGCTGGACCTCGTGCCGCGGCTGCTCGCGGCAGGACCGTACCCGGCGAAGCTCGTCGCGGGGCCCGAACTGCGCAACTTCGTCGCGGGAGCGCGGCCCGTCTCCGACGGCGCGGCTTCCCCCTCCCCGGAGCCCTCGCGAAACGTCTTCGACCTGTGAGCGTGGGACATGCGCAGAGGAGCATATGGGAGAAGGATGCGGCGGGCGATCGTCGCCGCAACGGCATCCGCACTGCTTCTCACGGCCTGCGCGGAACCAAGCGCACCGCCCGCTGAGCCGCAGCAGACGAGCGTCGCGCCGCCGAAAGAGGCCTCGATCATGCCGAGCGGAGAATACGATGTGCTCGTGACCGGTCTCCCCGTGCCGTGGTCGGTGATTCCGCGCGAGGACGGCAGCGCGTACGTGTCCCTGAGGGACCGCGCGCAGATCGTGCTGCTCGGAACCGACGGCGCGACGACCGTGCTCGCCCGAGTCACTGCGGCAGCGCCAGAGAGCGAAGGCGGACTGCTCGGGCTCGCTCGCCTCGAGGACGGCGACGATGCGTGGCTGTACGCCTACGTGACGACGGCGGAGGACAACCGCATCCTTCGATTCGACCTCGATGAGTCTGGGGATGCTCCGACGCTCGGCGCCCCGTCGCCCGTGCTCACGGGGATTCCGAAGGCGGGGATCCACAACGGCGGGCGCCTCGCGTTCGGACCAGACGGCATGCTGTACGCCACCACGGGAGACGCCACCGGCGGCGACGTCGCGCAGAACCGGGACTCGCTCGCGGGGAAGATCCTGCGCATGACACCGACCGGCGAGGTGCCCGAGGACAACCCGTTCGACGGCTCACTCGTCTACTCCTACGGGCATCGGAACCCGCAGGGCCTGGCCTGGACGAGCGACGGTCAGCTGTGGGCGAGCGAGTTCGGTCAGGACACCTGGGACGAGCTGAACCGGATCGAACCCGGCGGCAACTACGGCTGGCCGGTCGTGGAGGGGGTCGCCGATGATGACCGGTTCGTCGACCCCGTTCGGCAGTGGACGACCGACGAGGCATCCCCGAGCGGGCTGACCGCCATCGACGACACCCTCTTCATGGCGGCGCTCGGCGGCCAGCGACTGTGGGTGATCGGCGGTGCGGACACGGCGTCCGGGTCGCCGGAGGTGAGCGCGGAGGAATGGTTCGTCGGCGAGTTCGGGCGGATCAGGGACGTCGTTCCTGGACCAGACGGCGGGCTGTGGATGCTCACGAACAACACGGACGGGCGCGGAGAACCGGCCCCGGATGACGACAGGCTGGTCGAGGTGCAGCTGATCGCGGCGAACCAGGGTTAGCCTCGTAGAACGTATGCGAGCAGCATCCTGAGCATCATGGGAGACGACTCTGGGCATCATCTTGGGCTACGACCCCGCGACTCTGCGTGAGAAAGTCGATCTGAAGGCCGTCGGGCAGCGCCTCGACGAGCTCGGCGAGATGCGCAGCCTCGAAGCGCTGTGCGAGAAGACGTGGCTGCTGAAGGTCGCCGGTTCACTCGACGACGCCCTCGACATGGCGAATGCGGCCGTTCGACTCGCTCGTTTCACGGGCAATCGGCGCGACCTCATGCGGCCGCGGATGCTCCGCGCGCAGGTGATGCAGTTTCGTGGCGAGTTCGACGCCGCACTGCACGAGCTGAACTCGCTCATCGAAGAGGCGCACACCCACGAGTGGCACCTGTATGAGGCCTTCGCCCTGCAGCATCGCGGAAAGGTGCGCTTCGACCAGAAGGAGTACGCGGCGGCCCTCGACGACTTCCAGCGGGCGCTGGAGATTCGGCGAGCGCACGGCGCGAAGGAGGACCAGGTCGAGTCGTCTCTCGTGGCGATCGCGGTCGCGGAGTCCTTCCTCTAACGCCTGAAATCCGAGCTCGTGTCGGTGCGGTGTCATAACGTAGGGGCATGGCAGATCTGGCACGGGTGACAGTGTGGGCGCAGGCGCTGATCGACCTGCACCTCGACGCCTCCTGGACGTTCGCGTTCGATAACGCGAAGAAGCGGGCCGGTCTCTGCAACTACACGACTAAGCAGATCTCCGTCTCGCGCTACCTCGCAGCGCGCTACGACGATGACGAGATCCACCAGGTTCTGCTCCACGAGGTCGCTCACGCTCTCGCCGGGCCGCGTGCTGGGCACGGTCCGAAGTGGAAGACGATCGCAAAAGAGCTCGGGTATGTGGGCTCGCGTCTGCACCACGGGCAGATCGCCGATGAACTCGCTGCGTGGGTCGGCACGTGCCCCAAGGGCCACCGGCTGTTCCGGTACCGCGCACCGACCCGCCGCGTCTCGTGCGGCGAGTGCTCACGACGCTTCGACCCGGCCTTCGAGATCGTGTGGCGGAAGCGCGAGATCACGCCCGCAATGCGACGGAAGGCCGCGCTGGTCACGGGCTGAGGTCAGGCGGACGGCTCCGCGTCGCGTCGGAAGGCGAGCGGGTCGGCCAGGAGCGGCGCGAAGGCGAGCTCCGCGGCGCCGATCATCACCCGCCGGGAGCGCAGCTTGGCACGGGTCAGCACGACGTTGCGCGAGTGTCCGGACATCGAACGCAGTTTCAGCGCTCCCCCGAGCCGCTCGTCGGAGACGGTGAGGAGCGCACCGAGGTAGCCACCAAGCACGACGACCTCGGGGTCGAAGATGTTCACCAGGTTCGTCAGTGCGATGGAGAGGAATCGGAGCTGCCGCCGCACCTCGTCGAGCACCGCGGCATCCCTCGTCACCCCGAGCTCGATGTCGAGCTCGTGCTCATCCGCGCGGGAGAGACCGAGAAGCGCGAGCAGAGAGTCGAGGTTGACCTCCGTCTCGAGGCATCCCACTCGGCCGCAGTGACAGCGGACACCCGCGCTGTTCACCATGATGTGCCCGAGCTCGCCGGCGAAACCGGACGTACCGCGAAGCGGCTGGCCGTCGATGATGACGCCTCCGCCGATTCCGGCCGCGTTGCCGTCGACGAAGACAAGGTCGCGGGCGCCGATCGCCGCGCCGAAGAGGTTCTCGGCGATGGCCCCGACCGAGGCATCGTTCGCGATGTAGACCGGGAGGCGGAACGCCTGCGACATGGGCGTCGCGAGATCGACGTCCTTCCACTTCAGCTGCGGAGCGTTCACGATTCGACCCGAGGCTGCGTTCACGAGACCGGGGACGGCCACGCCGATGCCCACGAGGTCGTAGGACTCCTCGATCTCGCCGCGCATGCCCGCGACGATCGACTGTGAGATGCGAACCGCCTCGGCCGAGCTCGGCACGCGTGAGCTGTCGAAGCGGATGCTGCGGATGATCTCGCCGCCGAGCCCGATGAGGCCGATCGCGACGCTGTTCACCTCGGGGTTGATCGTGAGCGCTGCGAGCCTCGGCTGCGGGTGGACGCGAAGGCTCGGCCGGCCCACCTGGCCGATGACCGTCTCGGGCTCCCCCTCGTAGGCGAGGCCCGCTTCGACCAGCTCAGCGACCAGAACAGCGATCGTCGAGCGGTTGAGCCCCGTCATTCGGGTGAGGTCCGCCCGACTGCAGCCACCGTTGCGATGCAGCATCTGCATCAGCATCGACAGGTTGAAGCGCCTCAGCTGGTCGTTGCTGGTGCGCGAAGCGGCGGATGCCGAGGGGGCGACGCGTTCACCGGCGATTTTCCCTGCACGGGTCATCGCGCCACTCCCCTCGTCTCCGCTGTTCTGATTCGAGCCTACTGAGATTACTGCGATCCTCCGCGCTTCTTATTGAAGATATCGAAGGCGACGGCCAGCAGAAGGACGAGTCCCTTGATGGCCATCTGCCACGCGGCATCCACGGACAGAATCGAGAGCCCCATGTTCAGCACGCCCATGACGAGCGCTCCGATGACCGCGCCGACGACGGTTCCGACACCGCCGGTCACAGCCGCACCGCCGATGAAGACCGCGGCGATCGCGTCGAGCTCATAGTTCTGACCGGCCGAGGCGACCGCGCCGCCCGCCCGCGAGGTCGCAACGACACCCGCGAGACCGGCGAGCAGACCCATGTTCGTGAGGATGAAGAAGTCGATCCACTTCGTCTTGACTCCGCTCATGAGCGCCGCGAACCGGTTGCCGCCGATGGCGTAGACGTGCCGACCGAAGACCGTGTTCCGCAGAACGAACGTGTACGCGAGGATCAGCACCGCCAGGATGACCAAGATGATCGGCGTGCCCGCATAGCCGCTCAGCAGCCAGGCGAGCGCGAGGATCGCGATGGCCGAGACTGCGAGCTTGATCGCGAACGAGTACATCGGCTCGCGCACGAGGTCGAGTCGGCGCTGCACGGCTCGACCGCGCAGCTGCTGGAAGATCAGAGCGGCGACCGCGCCGACGCCGATGACGAGCGTCATGACGTCACGACCGCCGATCTCCCCGAGCCAGGTGGGGAACCAACCGGCGCCGATCGCGACGAACGGCTCGGGCAGACCGCTGATCGTCCCTCCGGTGAGGAGCACGAGTGTGAGGCCGCGGAAGAGCAGCATTCCCGCGAGGGTGACGATGAAGGCGGGGATGCCGACGAAGGCGACCCAGAACCCCTGCCAGGCACCGACCGCTGTTCCGACCAGGAGCGCGATGATTACGGCCGCCCACCAGGGCAGCCCCCAGTGGTTCGTCGCTATCGCCGCGATCGCTCCGACCATCGCGACGATCGACCCGACCGAGAGGTCGATGTGGCCGCCGATGATCACGATCACCATGCCGATGGCGAGGATCAGAACGTACGCGTTCTGCTGGATGAGGTTGTTGACGTTGCCCGGGTAGAGCAGACGCCCCTCGGTGAGGATCTGGAACAGGATGATGATGATGACGAGTGCGGCGAGAATGCCGTACTGCCGGAGGTTCACGGTGAGCTTCGGGCGCTTCCGCGGTGTCTGTTGCGTCGGCGGCGCCGATTGCGTGAGTGTGCTCAAGGGTCAGTCCTTTCCCGCCGTCATGTACTGCATGAGTACTTCCTGCGTGGCATCGGCGCGGGCGACTTCGCCCGTCAGCCGTCCTTCGGATATTGCATAGATTCGGTCGGAGAGTCCGAGAAGCTCAGGCAGCTCCGATGAGATGACGATGACCGCCTTGCCCTGCGCGGCCAGCTCGTTGATGATTCCGTAGATCTCGTACTTCGCACCGACGTCGATGCCGCGGGTCGGCTCGTCGAGGATGAGCACGTCGGGGCCGGTGAAGATCCACTTCGAGAGCACGACCTTCTGTTGGTTTCCACCCGAGAGTTTGCCGGCGATCGCGGAGACCGACGGCGCCTTGATGTTCATCTTCTCTCGGTAGGACTCGGCGACCTTGTGCTCACGGTTTCTGTCGACGACGCCGAAGCGGGCGAGCTTGCCGAGCGCCGACGACGAGATGTTCTCCGCGATGTCGTTGATGAGGTTGAGGCCGTACTTCTTTCGATCCTCCGTCGCGTATGCGAGGCCGTTCTCGATCGCCTCGCCGACAGTGCGGAGCTGGATCTCTCTGCCGTGCTTGTATGCGCGACCGGAGATTCCGGTTCCGTAGCTGCGGCCGAACAGGCTCATCGCCAGCTCGGTGCGCCCCGCGCCCATGAGCCCGGCGAACCCTACGATCTCACCGGCTCGAACGGTGAAGGATGCCCCGTCGACGACCTTCCGGCTCGTGTCGACCGGGTGGTAGACCGTCCAGTCCTCGACGCGGAGGACTTCGGCTCCGATATCGGGCTCGCGCGGCGGGAAGAGGTTGTTGAGGTCGCGGCCCACCATGGAACGGATGATTCGGGATTCGGTGGCATCGGCATCCGACATCGAGAACGATTCGATCGTCTTGCCGTCGCGGATGATCGTGACGCTGTCTGCGATGCGCTTAATCTCCTTGAGCTTGTGGGAGATGATGATGCACGTGATGCCGCGCTCGCGCAGCTGCTCGATGAGTGAGAGCAGGTGAGCGGAGTCTTCGTCGTTGAGCGCCGCGGTCGGCTCGTCGAGGATGAGCAGACGCACGTTCTTCGACAGCGCCTTGGCGATCTCGACGAGCTGCTGCTTGCCGACCCCGAGCTCGAGGACGGGCGTCGACGGGTTCTCGGCGAGACCCACCTGCTGCAGAAGCGCAGCAGCTTCGGCGTTCGTGCTGTTCCAGTCGATGACGCCGCGGGAGGCACGCTCGTTGCCGAGGAAGATGTTCTCCGCGATCGAGAGGAACGGGCTGAGCGCGAGCTCCTGGTGGATGATGACGATGCCGTCTCGCTCGCTGTCGTTGATGGAGCGATACGCGACGTCATGATCGTCGAAGCGGATGCTGCCGCTGAACGTGCCGGCAGGATACACGCCGCTCAACACCTTCATGAGCGTGGACTTTCCCGCCCCGTTCTCGCCGCAGATGCCGTGAACCTCGCCGCGACGCACGTCGATCGACACCCCGTCGAGTGCCTTGACCGGTCCGAACTGGATAGCGATGTCGGACATCGTCAGAATGCTGGCTGACTTCATTGGGCTTCCTTCTGAGTCTTCGGTGACATGAGAGCCGAGTGCGGCCGGCGCAGAGCACCGGCCGCATCCGCTCACAGTCCGACGTCGGAGGCCTTGATGAAGCCGGAGTCGATCAGCTTCTCCTGCACGGAGTCCTTGGTCACGACCTGGGGCTCGAGCAGGTAGGAGGGCACGACCTTCTTGCCGTTGTCGTACGTCTCGGTGTCGTTCACCTCGACGTCCTCACCGGCGACGATCGACTGGATCATCTCGAACACCTTCTGCCCGAGCTCGCGGGTGTCCTTCCAGACCGTCATCGACTGCTCGCCGTCGAGGATCGCCTTGACGTTCGCCTTGTCGGCATCCTGTCCGGTGATCAGCGGGTAGTCCTCACCCGGGGTGTAGCCGGCGGACTTCAGCGACGCCTCGATGCCGATCGCGAGGCTGTCATTCGGCGACAGCACGACGTCGACCTTCTCATCGCCGCTGTAGAACGACGACAGGCGGTTGTCCATCTCGGCCTGCGCCTTGTCGGAGGCCCACCCCTGGATGCCGATCGACGCCCAGTCATCGTCGGAGGCCGGCGCCTTGCCGCTCGGGACGACGAGCTGCCCGCTCTCGATGTACGGCGTCAGGACATCCCAGGCGCCCGAGAAGAAGAACTTGGCGTTGTTGTCATCGGGGCTGCCTGCGAAGGGCTCGAGGTTGAACGGGCCCTCACCGTCGGCAAGGCCGAGCTGCTCCTCGATGAACTCGCCCTGCAGCTGACCGACGCGGTAGTTGTCGAAGGTCGCGTAGTAGTCGACGTTCTCGGTGCCGTTGATGAGTCGGTCGTACGAGATGACGACGGCATCCTGCGTCTTCGCCTCCTTGAGCACGGGCGAGAGCACCTTGCCGTCGATGGGAGCGACCACGAGGATCTTCGCTCCACCGGCGATCTGGTTCTGGATCTGGCTGATCTGCTCGCTCGTCTTGTTGTCTGCGTACTGCAGGTCGACGGTGCAGCCGTCGTCCTTGAGCAGCTTCTCAAGCTGCTCGCCGTCGTTGATCCAGCGTTCGAGCGAGCGGGTGGGCATCGAGATGCCGACGTTGCAGTCGACGTCGCCGCCTTCGGCGCTCGACGACCCTGATGAACATGCGGCGAGGGATGCCGCGACAAACCCCGTGGCTGCGACAGCCACGAGCTTTCGTGCAATAGACATGTGCTGATTTCCTCTCTGAAATGCGATCACGTCACACGCGGCCGATGGTGGGAGACACTCGGCCGATATTTGTTGACGGAGAAAACATAGCCAACAATTCGCGCTTTGTCTACGGCGACAACAAAGAAAAGTGAGAGCTTGTGCGGGGGCTTTTGCGATCGGCATCCATGTTCTAATATGTTGCTTAGATCGACAAATCATCGACGGCGCTGACACAGACGGAGTTTTTCCATGAGCCTCACACCCACCCGTGACGACAAGTTCTCGTTCGGCCTCTGGACGGTCGGATACAACGGCACCGACCCGTTCGGCGGACCGACCCGCCCCGCCCTCGACGTGGTCCACGCCGTGGAGAAGCTGAGCGATCTCGGCGCCTACGGTCTCACCTTCCACGACGACGACCTGTTCGCCTTCGGGTCGACGGATGCCGAACGGCAGACGCAGATCGATCGCCTGAAGCAGGCCCTCTCAGACACCGGACTCGTCGTCCCCATGGTCACCACGAACCTCTTCTCAGCCCCGGTCTTCAAGGACGGCGGCTTCACCTCCAACGACCGCGACGTCCGCCGGTTCGCACTCCGCAAGGTGCTGCGCAACCTCGACCTCGCCGCGGAGCTCGGCGCGACCACGTTCGTGATGTGGGGCGGCCGCGAGGGCGCGGAGTACGACTCCGCGAAGGACGTTCAGGCCGCGCTCGAGCGGTACCGCGAGGCGGTCAACCTGCTCGGCCAGTACGTGACCGACAAGGGCTACGACATCCGCTTCGCGATCGAGCCGAAGCCGAACGAGCCGCGCGGAGACATCCTGCTGCCCACGCTCGGCCACGCGCTCGCGTTCATCGAGACGCTCGAGCGCCCCGAGCTCGTGGGCATCAACCCGGAAGTCGGCCACGAGCAGATGGCCGGACTCAACTTCACGGCCGGGATCGCCCAGGCGCTGTACCAGGGCAAGCTGTTCCACATCGACCTGAACGGGCAGCGCGGCATCAAATACGACCAGGATCTCGTCTTCGGTCACGGTGACCTGCAGAACGCGTTCTCGCTCGTCGACCTGCTCGAGAACGGCGGTCCGCAGGGCGGCCCCGCCTACGACGGCCCGCGCCACTTCGACTACAAGCCGAGCCGCACCGAGGACGAGACCGGGGTGTGGGAGTCCGCCGCGGCGAACATGCGCACCTACCTCATCCTCAAGGAGCGCGCTGCGGCCTTCCGCGCCGACCCCGAGGTTCAGGAGGCCCTGAGCGCAGCAAAGGTCGACGAGCTCTCCGTGCCGACGCTCGCCGACGGCGAGACCTATGAGACGCTGCTGTCAGACCGCAGTGCCTTCGAGGACTTCGACGCTCAGGCCTACTTCGGCGGCAAGGGCTTCGGATTCGTCCGCCTGCAGCAGCTGATGGTCGAGCACCTGCTCGGAGCCCGCAGCTAGCCGCGTCAGCCGTGTCGCGTGCGGCCGCCGCCCAGGCGAGCAACCGGGGCGGTCGCGCGCGGCATCCTCTCTTCTGAAAGGTCACCATGACACTCGTCGCCGGCGTCGATTCGTCGACACAGAGCTGCAAGATCGTGATCGCGGATGCCTCGAGCGGCGCGCTCGTGCGTGAAGGACGGGCCGCCCATCCCGAGGGGACCTCCGTGGATCCGGACGCTTGGTGGAACGCCCTGCAGGCCGCGATCGCCGAGGCGGGCGGACTGTCTGACGTCCAGGCGATCTCCGTCGCGGGTCAGCAGCACGGCATGGTGGCCCTCGACGCGGAGGGCCGCGTCATCCGCGACGCTCTGCTCTGGAACGACACCCGCAGCGCCGGGTCGGCCGCGGACCTCATCGCCGAGGTCGGCGCGGAGGAGTATGCTCGCCGGGTCGGTATCGTGCCGGTCGCGTCGTTCACGGCATCCAAGCTGCGCTGGCTGCGCGATGCCGAGCCCGAGAATGCACGGCGCGTGGCGGCTGTCGCCCTGCCGCATGACTGGCTCACCTGGCGACTGCGCGGCTTCGGTCCCGAGGGCACGCCGCACGGCCCTGTTCTCGATGAGCTCACGACAGATCGCTCGGATGCCTCGGGCACGGCGTACTGGTCGGCGGAGCGCGACGCCTATGACGAGGAGCTCTTCGACCTCGCCCTCGGTCACCGCGCCGTGCTCCCGCGCGTGCTGCGTCCATCGGAGAGCGCCGGCACCACCCCGGAGGGGCTTCTCGTCGCCGCGGGCGCCGGAGACAACGCCGGAGCCGCCCTCGGTGTTGGCGCCCGGACCGGCGATGTCGTCGTCTCGATCGGGACCTCCGGCACGGTCTTCGCGGTGACCGAGACTCCCGTTCGCGATGCCTCGGGCACGGTCGCGGGGTTCGCCTCCGCCGACGGCGCCTATCTCCCCCTCATCGCGACGCTCAACGCGGCGCGCATCCTCGACGCCACCGCACGGCTGCTCGGTGTGAGCCACGACGAGCTGGGCGACCTCGCGCTCGAGGCCGAGCCCGGCGCGCAGGGGCTCGTGCTGCAGCCCTACTTCGAGGGCGAGCGCACTCCGAACCGTCCGGATGCGACCGCCACCCTATTCGGCATGACGCTCGGCTCGACCACGCGGCCGAACCTGGCGCGCGCGGCGATCGAGGGGCTGCTGTGCGGACTCGCCGACGGGCTGGACGCCGTGCGCTCACACGGGGTGACCGCGCAGCGCATTCTCATGACGGGCGGCGCCGCGCAGAACCTGGCCGTTCAGCGCATCGCAGCTCAGGTCTTCGATGTTCCGGTCGAGGTTCCGCGGCCCGGCGAGTACGTTGCGAACGGCGCTGCCGTGCAGGCCGCGTGGACTCTGTCCGGCTCGCGTCCCACGTGGGCGGTCGAAACCGCGGCGACCCCCGATCCTGATCTCCGCACGACGATTCGCGAGCAGTACGCCGCACGCAGGTGACGACAGCAGGGCGCGTGCTTGGTAACGTTTCCTCAACGCAGTTTCGAGGAGTGCCATGCCGCCCGAGTCCGATCGAGCCGCATCCGGTCGCGGTCAGCCGACGATGAAGCACGTCGCGGCGCGCGCCGGCGTCGGCATCACGACCGTCTCCCGCGTCGTGAACGGCGACCCGCACGTGAGCGAGGCCACCATCGAGGCGGTGCGCCGCGCGATCGATGAGCTGGGCTACCGTCGCAACGAATCAGCGCGCCAGTTTCGCACGGGGACGACCGAGACGGTCGGACTGGTCATCGAGGACGTCACCGACCCGTTCTTCTCGCAGCTCACGCAGTCGGTGGAGGACGTTGCGCGCAGCCGCGGTTCCATGCTGCTCGTGGCGTCCTACCGCCGTGAGCGTGAGCTCGCGCGACAGATCATCCACTCTCTGAGTGCACGCCAGCTGCAGGGCATCATCGTCACGCCCACGGAGGGCGGCGACGACCCCATCTACGAGAAGGAGCTGCGCACGGGGCTGCGCATGGTCTTCGTCGATCGGCCAGCTCCGGGCGACATCGCGGATGCCGTCATCACGGACAACCGCTCCGGAAGCCGCACCGGAGTCGCCCACCTCATCGCGCACGGGCACCGCCGCATCGCCTGCCTGAGCGACCGCGGCGACCTCTACACCTCGCGCGAGAGGATCGCCGGCTATCGCGACGCGCTGGCCGCCGCCGGCATCCGCTTCGACCCGTCTCTCGTGCACTCCGCCCTGCCCGGTCCGGCCTCGCACGCTCCGGTCGTGTCGCGGATGCTAGCGGGCGACGACCCCCCGACCGCGCTGTTCACGTGCAACAACCGCACCTCCACGAGCATCCTCAGTGAGCTCACGCCCGCCATGCGCGGCCTCGCGATGCTCGGCTTCGACGACCTCGAGCTCGCCGCGAGCCTCAGCCCCGGCCTCTCCGTCATCTCGCAGAACCCGTCGACGATGGGCCGCGTCGCGACCGAGCAGCTCTTCGAGCGCATCGACGGCTATGACGGGCCGTCCCGCACCACGATGCTCGCCGCCCAGCTCATTCCGCGGGGCTCCGGCGAGCGCGCTCCCGCCCGCTGAGCACCGGCTCGCGGCATCCTCTCGACATCACGATTCGGGAGATTTGAGGCGTGCCACTTGCATATGGCAACGTTTCCAATTTGAATGGCAGAACCAAAGCACTCGGCAATGCACATGTCCAATGGAGGAAGCATTATGCGCAAGAGGACGTCAATTCTGGCCGGCGCACTCGCCGTCGGCCTCGCACTCACGGGGTGCTCCTCAGGGGGCGGCTCCCAATCGGATCCAGAGAATCCGAACCAGGTCGAGGTCTTCACCTGGTGGGCATCCGGCTCTGAGAAGGCGGGCCTCGACGCGCTCGTCAAGGAGTTCAACTCGCAGTACCCCGACATCGAGTTCATCAACGCCGCAGTCGCGGGCGGCGCGGGCTCGAACGCTAAGGCCGCGCTCGCGTCACGCCTCGAGGCAGGCAACCCGCCGGACACGTTCCAGGCGCACGCCGGCGCTGAGCTCTCGGACTACATCGCCGCGGACCAGCTGCAGGACCTCAGCGGACTCTACGACGACCTCGGGCTGACCGAGGCCTTCCCCTCCGACCTGATCGACCGGCTGACCGTCGACGGCAAGATCTACTCGGTGCCGAGCAACATCCACCGCGCCAACGTCACGTGGGTGAACACCGACCTGCTGAAGAGCGCCGGCATCGACCCGACGAAGGCTCCGGCAAGCATCGACGACTGGATCAAGGACCTGCAGAAGGTCAAGGACTCCGGTGTCGAGACCCCGCTCGCGATCGGAACCGAGTGGACGCAGATGCAGCTGCTCGAGAACGTGCTCATCGCCGACCTCGGAGCGGACGGCTACGCAGGGCTCTGGGACGGCTCGACCGCATGGGACAGCGACGGAGTGAAGAAGGCCGTTGATCACTACGACCAGCTCATGGACTTCGTCAACCAGGACTACGCAGGGCTCGACTGGGATGCCGCCACGCAGATCGTCATCGACGGCAACGCCGCCTACAACGTGATGGGCGACTGGGCTGAAGCCGCGTTCGCGCAGGCCGGTCAGACCTGGGGAACCGAGTACACCACGTGGCCGACACCCGGCACCGACGGTGTGTTCGACTTCCTCGCCGACTCGTTCACGCTCCCCGTGGGCGCCCCGCACGAGAAGGCCGCGAAGGACTGGCTCACCACGATCAGCTCCGCCGAGGGTCAGAAGGCCTTCAACACGGTGAAGGGCTCGATCCCGGCGCGCACCGACGCCGACCCGGCTGACTACGGCGAGTACCAGCAGAGCGCGATGGAGTCGTTCGCGAACGACACGATCGTGAGCTCGCTCGCGCACGGCGCCGCCGCTCCGATCGCGTGGTCGAGCGACATCTCGTCCGCGGTGGGCAAGTTCGGCAGCGACCGCGACAAGGATGCCCTGATCACGGCGCTCGTGTCGGCGGCCGAGTCCGCGCTCTCCTGACCCACGCCATCCTGATCACTGATCGACAGGGCCTGGGGCCTCGCCCCGGGCCCTGTCGTGGAGGAGAACCACTACCGTGCGCAAAGGCATACGCAATTGGGGTCCGCCGCTCCTGCTGCTGACCCCCAGCCTGATCCTCGTCGCCGTCTTCGTCTACGGACTCATCGCGGCGAACATCCAGGTCTCTCTGACCGACAGGCACTCCCTCGCTTCGGAGGGCGCCTTCGTCGGCATCCAGAATTACATCGATCTTCTGACCGAGAGCCGGTTTCTGCACTCGCTGCTGAACCTGCTGGTCTTCACCATCGTCTTCATCGCCGGAACGATGGTCTTCGGCTTCCTCTGGGCCTGGCTCCTCGACAAGGGCGTCAAGGCCGAGGGCGTCTTCCGCTCCGTCTACCTCTTCCCGATGGCCGTCTCGTTCGTCGCCTCCGGTGTCGTCTGGCGCTGGTTGATGAACAGCGCACAGGGCGATCGGGCGTCGGGGCTCAACAGGATGCTGCAGGCCATCGGCCTCGACGGCCTGCAGAACTCGTGGTGGAACGAGCCCGTGTGGGGCATGGCTGCGATGGCGATGCCCGCGATCTGGCAGCTCGCCGGGTACATCATGGCACTGTTCCTCGCGGGCTTCCGAGGCATCCCCGATGAGCTCCGCGAGGCCGCCCGCATGGACGGCGCGAGCGAATGGAAGCTGTATCGCCACGTGATCTTCCCGCAGCTGAGCCCCGTCGCGCTCTCCGCGCTCATCATCGTGAGCCACATGTCGCTGAAGGTCTTCGACCTCATCATGGCTGTGACCAAAGCGATCTACCAGACCGAGGTTCCCGCGACATACATGTGGGTCGCGCTCACCTCGAACGACTACGCGAAGGCGTCCGCGATCGCCACCGTGCTGCTCGTGCTCGCGTCGCTGTTCATCATCCCCTACCTCATCTACACGATGCGCGAAGAGAGGAGATCGCGATGACCCAGACCGCACCGTCTGACCTCTCCGACGGCATCGCCGCCCGTACCTCCCCCGGAGGTGCGCCGAACTCGACCAAGGGCAAGCTCATCCTGAGCCGCACGGCGAAGTACGTGATTCTGCTCTTCTTTATCATCGTCGTGCTCATGCCCGTCTATGTGCTGCTCGTCACGAGCTTCAAGCCGCCGGCGGACGTGAGCCCGGAAACCTCGTGGGGGCTGCCGCTGCGCTGGCCCTGGGAATCCGAGAATGGTGGACCGACGGGGTTCGACAACTGGGTGACCGCGTGGGATGCTCTCGCGCCGGCGCTCGGCCGGACCTTCCTCCTCGCGATCCCGGCCGCCGCGATCTCGGCGATGTTCGGCTCGATGAACGGCTTCGTGCTGTCTCGCTGGCGCTTCCCGCACGCGAGCCTCGTGTTCACGCTCATCCTGTTCGGCATGTTCATCCCCTACCAGGCGGTCATGACGCCGCTCGTGGAGATGAAGACGAGCCTCGGGCTGCCGAGCACCGTCGTGACGCTGCTGTTCGTGCACGTCATCTACGGTCTGCCGATCTGCACGCTCATCTTCCGGAACTACTACGAGGGCGTTCCGATCGAGCTCATGGAGGCCTCTCGCGTCGATGGTGCGGGGATGCTCCGCACCTACGCGTCGATCATCCTGCCGCTCTCGGCTCCCGGGTTCGTCGTGACGATCATCTGGCAGTTCACGAGCGCGTGGAACGACTTCCTGTTCGCTATGTTCCTCACAGACGTTCAGGGCGGTCCGGTCTCCCTCGCGCTGAACAACCTGGCGCAGGGCGCGCAGTTGGCCAACTACGGCGCTGCGATGGCCGGCGCGCTCATAGCCTCGCTGCCGACGCTCGTCGTGTACATCGTGCTCGGCAAGTACTTCATCGGCGGTCTGATGAGCGGCTCCGTCAAGAGCTGACCCACACAGAACGGCGTCGCCCCCGGCTGCTGCCGGGGGCGACGTCGTTTCGTTCTGCGGCGCTACTTCAAGGTGCCCTGCGAGACGGAGCCCTGCAGCTGACGCTGGAAGATCACGTACACGATCAGCACGGGGACCACGGTGATGATGACGGCTGCGAAGAGCGCGCCGTAGTCCACCTGGTAGCCCGCGGACGAGGCGAACGCGGCCATACCCTGTGAGAGCACGTACTTGGTCTGGTCAGTGTTCAACGCGATCGGCAGCAGGAACTGGTTCCAGAGACCGAGGAAGTTGAAGATCGCGACCGAGGCCATTCCGGGCTTTGCCATCGGGAGCATCACCTGGAAGAAGGTCCTCCACTCGCTCGCACCGTCGATGTAGGCGGCTTCCTGAATCTCGTTCGGCAGCGCCTTGAAGAACGCGAAGAGGAAGAACACCGTGAATGGCAGTGCGAATGCGACATAGGTGATGATCAGTCCCGGCAGCGTGTTCAGCAGCCCCATGTTCCGCAGGATGAAGAACAGGGGGACGATGGCGAGGAACACCGGGAAGGTCAGACCCGCGAGCATCAGGTAGTAGATGACGTTGCTTCCGGGGAAGCTGAAGCGCGCGAGCACGTAGGCGCACATCGCGCCGAGCACCATCACGAGAACCAGCGCGACGCCCACCACGACGACCGTATTGAAGAACATCGTGCCGAAGCTGTACTTGTTCCACGCCGACACGTAGTTCGTGAAGTCCCAGGTGGCCGGCAGCTGAAATGGCGACTGGAAGATCTCGCGCGTCGTCTTGAACGACGACATGAGCGTCCAGATGAGGGGCAGGATGACGATGGCTGACCAGATGACGAGCATGACGTGCGAGACGCCGCCGACGACCTTGTCACTCTTGCTGGAGTTCGAGGGCTTCTGGTCTTTCACCTTCGTGGGGTCAGCACCGACCATCTGGACCGTTGCGTTGTTACTCATGCGCGACCTCCGTCGTCTTTGCCGCCCGTGACGCGGTTCACGATGAAGACGACCGCCGCAAACAGCAGAGTGATCACCGCGAGGACCACACCCATGGCGCTCGCCAGTCCGAACTGGCCCTTCGAGAATGCAGTGCGGAACAGGTACTGCGACATGACGAGCGTCGTATTGCTCGGACCGCCGAACGGGTTCAGCGCCGCCATATAGACGAAGGCATCGAGGGCCATGATTCCGATATAGATGTACGCCGTCTGGATGTTGTCGCGGATCAGCGGGATCGTGACCGATATGGCAGTGCGGAATCGCCCTGCCCCATCGAGGCGGACAGCCTCGTAGATCTCAGCTGGAATGCCCTTGATGGCTGCGATAAACAGCACCATGTAGAAGCCGACGAAGCCCCAGATGATCACAAAGACGGATGCCCAGATGGCCGTGCGCTCGTCACCCAGCCAAGCGAAGCCCTCGAAATCCTTGAGTCCGACGGCTTTCAGGATGCCGTTGAGCAGACCGCTCGGCGTGAAGATCTGCGCCCAGAGGATACCGATGACGATCGCCGGAATCACGTAGGGGAAGAACGAGACGACGCGGTAGAAGCTGGAGCCGCGAAGTCCGCGCACCTGACCGTGGCTCGACCCGCCGACCGTGATGAGGGTCGCGAACAGCAGCGCGATCGACAGCGTCACGAGGGGAACGACGATCGCAAGAAGAATGTTGTTCCCCATCGCTGTGAGGAATGTCGGGTTCGTGAACAGCCTGACGTAGTTGTCGCCACCGACGAAGTTCATGTCGGGAGAGAACCCCGACCAGTCGGTCATCGAGTAGTAGACAGCCTGTACGAAGGGAGAGATGACAAAGAGCAGGAAGATCGCTAGCGGCAGCCCCAGGAATACGACCATGAAGCTCACGAAGTCGAACGTGAGCTTACGCCGGCGCCGCCGGGGAGCCTTTCGGCTCCCCGACGGGCCCATGGCAGCGGCTACCGCGCTGCCCGGGTCAGCACCGGCCGCAGTCATTTGATCTCAATCTTGTCGATCGAGTCGTCCTCACGGACACGGTCTGTGAGGTCCTGCAGTTTCTTCGTGAGCTCGTCAACGCTCATCTTGCCGGCGAGGAACGTGTTCCAGATCGGCAGCTGGTCTTCGTTCAGGCCGTAGAGGTTGATGAACTTGATTGTGAACACATCTTCGCCGGCCGCATCCAGCATGTCTGTCTGAGACACGAGAGCTGTCGACCCGAAGCCGTCCTCGGGCACGACGCCCTTGACGATGGGCGGAGCGAGCTTCTCCTTCGCGAAGTAGGTCGCCGCCTCCTTCGAGAGCATGACCCGGAGAAGCTCCTTGCCGCCCGCGGGGTTCTTGGAGTTCGAGGGCACGATGAACGGCTCGCCTGCTTCAGCGCGAAGCATGGTCGCAGGCATCTTGGCGTCGCCGTTGACCGCAGGCTCCGGGATGCCGACCATCTGGAAGTCTTCCTTCGTCTGGTCCTTCATCTCGTTCTCGATCCACGACCCGGACGGGTAGAGGAGAGCGTCCTGGTTCAGGCTCCACTGCGCCTGAGCCTCGGTGAACTGCGTTCCACCGCCGCCGGGCTTGACGTAGCCCGCATCGATGATCTCCTTGAAGATCGTGAAGACGTCCTGCACGGCCTGCTTCGACCAGCATCCCTCTTCCAGGTTCTCGAGAGCGAGACGCACCTCATCGCCGCCCTGCTTGACCGCGGAGTCGATGCAGAGGGTCTGATAGTACGTCGCGGCTTCCTTGCCCCAGAGGAAGAGGTACTTGTCTTTCTCCTTGGCCTTGGCACCGAGCTCCTTGAGGTCCTCCCACGTCTCCGGCGCCTTCCAACCGTTCTCGTCGAAGAGGCTCTGCGAGTACCAGAGGCCGTAGACCGTCATGACGTAGTTCAGCGCCTTGAACTTGCCGTCCCAGGTGCCGGGTTCCTTCACACCCTCGTACAGCGTCCCGCTGATCTTCTCGCCCTCGAGGTTGTTCGCATCGAGCACCTCGTCGAGCTCCTCGAGCTGGTCGAGAATCGTGTTCCAGCCGATCGAGTTCGCGCCGGAGTTGTCGATCAGGTCCGGCGGGTTGCCGCCGACGAACCGCGGCTGCAGTTCCTGGGCGATCTTGGTCGATGGCGAGACCTTGACCGAAACTCCGTCGTGGGCGCCTTCGAGGATCTTCGCCGCGTTCTCGACGTAGTCGACACCGTAGCCGCCGTCGAAGATGACCGCATCGACCTTGGAGTCTGTTGCAAGGCCGAAGGGGTTCTTGTCAGTGACCTCGCCCTTGGGCGCGCTTCCGCCGCCACCGCCGCCGCCCGCGGCGCACGAGGCGAGAGTCGTGGAGAAGGGGATCAGCACCGCTGCTGCCACCGCTCCGCGCAGGATGTTCCTGCGATTGATCGCGACATTTTCGATGTTCATCGTGATGTCTACCTTCCGATTGTTGTTGGGGTCGGGTTGGAGTTCTGCCGAGCCGCCGCACTGCGACTCGACATCGCGCTGTCAGGCGCCTCGGCGGATCCGATCGCGATACAGATCCTCCAGTGCATGATTGTGCTCGTCACCTCCAGGGATATTGGCTGAGATGTACATCGGCGGCGTCGCGCCCGACGCGGAGATCTTCGTTGCGACGCCGAGCGTGAGCAGCTGCGCGATGAACGCCGCTGTGATGGACGAGATGGCCCCGGCCTTCACGCCCTCGCCGAGGTCGAGCGTCGAGTCGCCGTACGGGGCGAGGTTGTCGATGACGACATCGGCGATCTCGCTGAGCCGTTTGCCGCTCGGATGCTTCGGTTCGACGGCCGCCGTGTGCTCGAGGCTCGTCACGGCGATGACCTTGTGGCCGCGCTCCTTCGCCTTCAGCGCCACGCCCACGATGGAGCCGTTGACGCCCGAGTTGGAGGCGATGATGAAGACGTCCTCCGGGCTGATCACCGAGGCCGCGAACAGCTCGTCGACCACGGACTCCTCGCGCTCGAGGGACGAGCCGATGAGGTCGTCGACCGAGCGGTCGCCCCACAGCACAATGTCGCGCAGCGCGATCTTGTTGGTCGGGATGAGCCCTCCCGCGCGCCCGGCGATCTCCATCGCGAAGGCCTCGGAGTGCCCCGTGCCGAACGCCTGTACGACTCCCCCGCGGTCGATCGCCTCGACCATCAGGTCGACGGCGGCGTCGAGCTCCCCGGCCTCGGCGCGCTTCGTGAGCGCGTCGAGCCGCGTCGTCGCTTCCGCGAGAAAGTCTGAGGGCGTCACGGTCATGAGAGATCTCCTTGGATGCGCAGGCTGAGTCGGTCGTTCTCGCGGCCGGGCCGCCGCGGGCGGCGGTGGCCGGAGACGGCCATGGCGGATGCCGCGAGCTTCGCGGCCGTCTCGGCGAAGTTCTCCTGCGCCACGAGAAGGTAGAGCAGGTCGAGCACCATGAGCTGCGAGTGCTTCGCCGAGAGATCGTCGGGCTGGAGGTAGAGATCCGGTGCCGCCGTGCCGATGGTGATGTCTGCCGTTGCGGACAGCGGAGAGCTGGTCTCGTGCGTGATCGCGATCGTGAACGCCCCGGCGGAGGCCGCCTGCGACAGCATCTGCACCGTCTCGTCCGTGCGGCCTGAGTTCGAGATGCCGATCGCCACGGAGTTCTTCGACTGCAGCGACGCGCTCGTGAGCCCACCGTGCACGTCACCCCAGCAGTGGGCGTTCACGCCGATGCGGTACAGCCGCCCCTGCAGCTCGCCGGCCATCACAGCGCTGCCGCCGATGCCGTAGATGTCGAGGTGGCGGCACGTCGCGATCGCGCGAGCGACGGCCTGCACGGCATCCAGGTCGAACATGCCCGCGGTCGCCTCGAGCGCGCGCACGTGCTCGTTGAGGAGCGTGCGGACGACCTCGCGCGGCGTGTCCTCCGGGTGGAACTCGCGGCCGATGTCGGTGCTCCACGACTCGTGTGCGTCACCGCGGCCGATGTCGGAGGCGACCCCGACGCGGAACTGCGTGTAGCCGGAGTAGCCGATGAGCTTGCAGAAGCGAGTGACGGTCGCGGCCGAAGTTCCGGCCTGATCCGCGAGCTCGGTGATGGAGAGCTCAAGCGGCGCCGAGGGCGACTCGAGGAGGAGATCGGCGATCTTGGTCATGGCGGCAGGCATATCGGCGAGACGCGCCTTCACGCGACCGGAGACGGTGAGCCCGTTGTCGGTCGCTGTAGCCTGTGACACCATTGCCATCATGAAAATCCAGATCGTCATTGAATGATTTGTATGAAAACTATTCTTATTGAGTAGATACGTCAACTCCCGCGCCGTCACGAATGGATAACGAACACATGCTTCTCTTGGGCCTGGATGCCGGTGGCACCTCCACCCGCGCAACACTCGTCACCCCGGAGGGAACGTGCGTCGGATTCGGAACCGGTGCCGGCGGAAACCCGATCTCATCGGGGCCCGAGCTCGCGGCATCCGGAATTCTCACCGCGATCGAGGCAGCGCTCGCCCCGTCGGGATCGTCGCTCTCGGATGTCGGAATCATCATCTCGGCGATGGCAGGGAGCACCGCCAAGAGCTCCTATGCTTGGCTGCTCGATCCGCTGAGCTCGAGAGGCTTCGATGGCCGGGTCCGATTCATGTCGGACCTGCTGGCGACGTATTTTTCAGGAGCCTTTTCATCGTTCGGCTACGCCATCGTCTCGGGGACCGGCGCCGCGGTGATCCGAGTGGAAGACGGCGACGTCGCCGGCACAAGCGACGGACTCGGCTGGCTGCTGGGCGACGACGGGAGCGGCTTCTGGATCGGCCACCACGTCGCGAAGGCCGCCACCGCTGACCTCGATGGACGTGGCCCCCGCACAGCACTCACGGACCTTCTGCTGGACCAGCTGGGCATTGTGCCCGACGGAACGCGAGACGCCGGACGCCCCTCCGAGCTCGGCACGCTCATCACCAAGCTCTACGACATGCGACCGGTGCACCTTGCGCGCTTCGCTCCCCTCGCGTTCGCCGCACGCGGGGATGTCGTCGCGGAGACCATCCTCGCCGAGGCCGGATGCCTGCTCGCTCACAGCGTCGAGGCAGTGCACACGCGCCCCGGGCCGCTCGTGATGGGCGGAAGCATCCTCGCTCAGCCCGGCGCCCTCGCCGACGCGTTCGCGAGCGCCCTCAACGACCGCGACATCGCCCCTCCGGAGGCCCGCGTCTCCGACGGCGCCGTCGGCTCCGCAGTGCTTGCGCTGCGGGAGCACGGCGTCACGGTCGACGGGACGATGCACCGCCGGGTCTCCGACTCGGTCGCAGCGGCCCGCTGACCGGCATCCGTCATCGGTCTCTGCCAGAATGGAGGCTGACACAAGGAAAGGGTGAGCCGATGGCCATTTCGATCGAGCACATTCTCTGGGCTGTTCTCGGCGTGATCTTCGTCGTCGGGGGCGGGCTTGGGCTCGCCGCGTGGATCGAGATGATCCGCGGCGGCTACCGCGGCTGACGTCAGCGGCAGGGCGTCCATGCGCACGGCTGCGCTCGCAGCCCCTCCCCTCTCGCGTGCAAGAATGATCGCAGCCTGAGGGGAGAAGCATGGATACATCGCCCGTGACACTCAACCACGTCGCCGATGCCGCTGGTGTCTCATTGGCCACGGCGTCTCGCGTGCTGAACGGAAGCACCCGCAAGGTGGCGGAGTCGTACCGGGAGAAGGTGCTCGCCGCGGCCGCCCGGCTCGGCTATGCCCCGAACCTCTCAGCTCAGGCGGTGGCGAAGGGGCACGCGAACATCATCGGGCTTCTCGTCGGCGATATCGCCGACCCGTACTTCTCATCGATCACCGCCGGAGCGATGGCCGCGGCCGAAGCCGCCGGGTTCGTCGTCACGGTCGCCGTCACGGGCCGCGATGCCGAGCGGGAGCTGCGCACGGTGCGCACGCTGCGCGGCCAGAGCCCGCGAGCGCTCATTCTCGCCGGGTCGCGGTTCACGGATGCCGAGACGGACGACGCACTCTCGGCGGAGCTGCAGAAGTTCCAGGCGACAGGCGGCCGCGTCGTGATGATCAGCCAGAAGGAGCTGCCCTTTGCCACCGTGCAGATCGACAACGCGGGAGCATCCGTCGAGCTCGGTCGCGCCGTCGCCGCTCAGGGCTACCGCCGAGCGGCGGTCGTCGCGGGGCCGGAGCACCTCATCACCTCGTCTGACCGCGCCGAGGGCTTCGCCCGCGGATTCGGCGAGAAGGGCGGCGAGGTCGTCATCACCGAGCACGACGACTTCACACGCGAGGGCGGTTACGCCGCCGCGAGCCGGATCACCGACAGGCTCAGCGGCGTCGACGTCGTCTTCGCGACGAGCGATGTGATGGCCGTTGGCGCCATGTCGGCTCTGCGCGATGTTGGCATCGAGCCGGGGCGCGACGTCGGCATCGCGGGCTTCGACGACATCGCCACGGCGCGCGACGTCACTCCAGCGCTCACGACCATCGCGGTGGACCTCCCCTCACTGGGGCAGAGCGCCGTCGAGCTCGCCCTCGAAGACGGCGCCGAAGAGCCCGTCGTCTCGGGCACCGTCATGGTGCGCGACAGCACACCCTCGCGCACCTGACGTCCTCTTCTGATCTCGCCTGATCGGCGTCCGATCGGAGCGACCGTCCCGTTCTGATTGCCGCACGATCGATTCTGTTCTACACTCGGGTAAACGCTTTCCCGCCTGGTCGGCGGGTTCCCGACGACAGAAAGAGCTTCACGTGTCAGAGTCGACGATCGGCATCATCATGAACGGCGCCTCCGGGCGCATGGGGTACCGCCAGCACCTGCTGCGCTCGATCCTCGCGATCCGCGAACAGGGAGGTGTGCTGCTGTCCGACGGCTCCCGCGTGCAGGTGAAGCCGCTCCTGGTCGGTCGCACCGAGTCCAAGCTGGCCGAGCTGGCCAAGCGTCACGACATCGCTGACTACACGACGGACCTCGACGCCGCTCTAGCCTCGGACGAGTGGCAGATCTACGCGGACTTCCTCGTGACGAAGGCCCGTGTGCCCGCCCTCAAGAAGGCCATCGCCGCCGGCAAGGCGATCTACACCGAGAAGCCGACCGCCGAGTCGTTCGAGGATGCCCTCGAGCTCGCGCGCCTCGCCACGGAGGCCGGCATCAAGAACGGCGTCGTGCACGACAAGCTGTACCTCCCGGGCCTGCGCAAGCTCAAGCGCCTCATCGACTCCGGATTCTTCGGCCGCATCCTCTCCGTGCGCGGCGAGTTCGGCTACTGGGTCTTCGAGGGCGACTGGCAGCCCGCTCAGCGCCCCAGCTGGAACTACCGTTCCGAAGACGGCGGCGGCATCATCGTCGACATGTTCCCGCACTGGAACTACGTGCTTGAGAACCTCTTCGGTCGCGTCACGTCGGTCTATGCGCAGGCGAAGACGGAGATTCCCGAGCGCATCGACGAGAACGGCGACCGATACACCGCGACCGCTGACGACGCCGCCTACGCGGTCTTCGAGCTCGAGGGCGGCGTGACCGCGCAGCTCAACTCGAGCTGGACCACGCGCGTCAACCGCGACGAGCTCGTCGAGTTCCAGGTCGACGGCACGCACGGCAGCGCCGTCGTCGGACTGTTCGGCTGCAAGATCCAGCCGCGCAACGCGACGCCGAAGCCGGTCTGGAACCCGGACATCCCCGACGCGCACGACTACGACGACGACTGGATCGAGGTTCCGAGCAACGACGTGTTCGAGAACGGCTTCAAGGTGCAGTGGGAGGAGTTCCTCCGCCACGTCCTCGAAGACGCTCCGAACGAGTTCGACTTCCTCTCGGGCGCGCGCGGCGTTCTGCTCGCCGAGGAGGGCCTGAAGAGCTCCGCCGAGGGCCGCCGCATCGATCTCCCCGACGTGAGCATCTGAGGCAGACCATGACGGACTTCACACTTCTCGACCGCTCGAGCGCGGTCTCCACGACCGCCGTGAACGCGGCGCCCGGGTACCGCACCCCGACGAAGCCGCTCGCCTCGCGCACCGCGTACGCGGCATCCCACGTCATTCCGCACGCCTGGGCCGACAACACACCGGGCCAGCCCGCCGAGATCGACTGGGACGCCACGCTCGCCTTCCGCCACCACGTGTGGTCGTGGGGCCTCGGGGTGGCCGACGCGATGGACACCGCGCAGCGCAACATGGGGCTGGATGCCGCGGCGACGCGCGAGCTCATCACCCGCAGCGCCGCTGAGGCGGCATCCGTGGGCGGCGCCCTCGTGGTCGGCGTCAACACCGATCACGTCGACGAGCAGACACTCACCCTCGACCAGGTCGCGGACGCCTACATCGAGCAGCTGCACCACACGGAGGATGCCGGCGCCGGCGTCGTTCTGATGTGCAGCAGGCACCTCGCCCGTGTGGCGACGAGCGCGGCCGACTACGAGCGCGTGTACTCGCGCGTGCTCGCGGCCGCGACGACCCCCGTCGTGCTGCACTGGCTCGGTGAGGCGTTTGACCCGGAGCTGCGCGGCTACTTCGGCTCGACTGACTGGCGCGAGGCATCCGATGTGCTCATTCGCATCATCGAGGCGAGCGACGGCAAGGTGACCGGCGTGAAGATGAGCCTTCTCGACGCGGAGTCCGAGATCTCCGTGCGTCGTCGCCTTCCCGAGACGACGACGATGTTCACGGGCGACGACTTCAACTACGTGAGCCTCATCGAGGGCGACGACCAGGGGCACTCCGATGCGCTGCTCGGCGCCTTCGCCGCGGTCGCGCCGTCGGCCTCGGCCGCCATTCAGGCGCTCGATGCCGGCGACGTCGACGAGTACCGTCGCATCCTCGGTCCGACCGAGGCACTCGCGCGTCAGATCTTCGCCGCCCCGACGTTCTACTACAAGACGGGCGTCGCGTTCCTCTCGTGGCTCAACGGCCACCAGTCGGCGTTCTCGATGGTCGGCGGTCTGCACTCCGCGCGGAGCCTTCCGCACCTGTCCGAGATCGTTCGCCTGGCCAACGAGTCGGGCGCTCTCGAGCGTCCGGAGCTCGCGGCGGCCCGCTGGAACGGCCTTCTCGCACTGAACGGAGTGACCGCATGACGCACCCACGCCTCTCTCTCAACCAGGCGACCATCAAGTACGCCGACCTCGAGACCGCGCTGCGCGTGACCGCCGACGCGGGCTACCAGTCGATCGGGCTCTGGCGCGAGCCGGTGCAGGAGGTCGGGCTGGATGCCGCGGCCGCTCTCGTCCGCGACTCGGGACTGCGCGTCTCGAGCATGTGCCGCGGCGGGTTCTTCACGCCGCTCGAGGGCCCCGAGCGTCGTCGCGCGATCGACGACAACCGCGCCGCGATCGACGAGACCGCCGCGATGGCCGGCGCCGGCGCCGCAGGCTCTCGTCCGGTTCTCGTGCTCGTCGCGGGCGGCCTTCCGGACGGCTCGCGCGACCTGATCGGCGCACGTGAGCGCGTCGGTGAGGCGCTCGGCGAGCTCGTGGACTACGCGGCTTCTGCCGGGGTCCAACTCGCGATCGAGCCGCTCCACCCGATGTACGCCTCGGACCGCGCCGTCGTGTCGACGCTCGGTCAGGCGCTCGACATCGCGGAGCCGTTCCCTGCCGAGACCGTCGGCGTCGTGGTCGACACGTTCCACGTCTGGTGGGACCCGGAGGTTCTCACGCAGATCGAGCGCGCCGGTGCCGCTGGCCGCATCGCGAGCTACCAGGTGTGCGACTGGGCGACGCCGCTGCCCGCGGACGTTCTGCTCAGCCGCCACTACCCGGGCGACGGCGTCATCGACTTCGAGCCGATGACCCGCGCGGTTGCCGCCGCCGGCTACACGGACGACGTCGAGGTGGAGATCTTCAACCAGGAGATCTGGGACACCGACGCTGCGGCAGTCGCCGCTCAGACGGCATCCGGCTTTGAGACCGCGGTCGCACCGTACCTGCAGACTGCACCGGTCAGCGCCGGACGGTGACACGCTCTCGGCCGCGGCGCGTGCGACCCCACGTCGCTCGCGCCGCGGCCCCGAGAAGCGCGTGCCACTTTTCGCGGCCTCACGCGAGCAGAAGTCGCAAGAAGTGGCACGCGTTTTTCGCACGCTCGCCTCGTGACGGCGCCGGGCCTGCGCCGACCGCAGGCCGGACCAACGCGTAGCCTTGGGGCGTCCCGATACGCACTGCATCGATCGAAGGAGCACGACATGTCCACGCGCATCCGACCGGGGCTCTGCTCCGTCACCTTTCGCCAGCTGAGCGTCGACGAGGTCATCGCCGCCGCCGTCGGCGCCGACCTCGAGTCCATCGAGTGGGGCACGGGCCCGGGCGAGCATCTCTCCCCCGACGACCTCGGCGCAGTTCGCGCCGCGGCCGAGCGCACGCGCGCCGCCGGCCTCGCAGTCGCATCGCTCGGCGGGTACTTCCGCTGCCGGCCCGCCGAAGACATCACGCCGCTCCTCGACGCGGCCGTGGCCGCGGGGGCTCCGCGCGTGCGCATCTGGGCCGGTGCCGTGGGCTCAGCGGACACTGACGAGGTCGAGCGCGCACGCATCACGCAGGTGCTGAGGGATGCCGCAGAGCGGGCGAACGTCCGCGGCGTTGAACTCGCACTGGAGTACCACGGCCGCACGCTCACCGACACTCCGGACTCGGCCGTGCGGCTGCTCCGCGAGGTCGCTCACCCGAACCTCACGTCGTACTGGCAGCCGACGCAGGGCGCCGCAGACGACGTCGCCCTCGACGAACTCGATGCCGTGGCCGCGTGGGTGACGACGCTGCACGTCTTCTCGTGGTGGCCGGTCGCCGAGCGCTTGAGGCTGAGCGAGCGAGACGCCCTGTGGCGCCGGGTCTTCGCCCGTGCGGCATCCCTGCCCCGCATCACCGACGCGCTGCTCGAGTTCGTGCCAGACGACGACCCCCAGCTGCTCCCCGCCGAGGCGGCGACGCTGCGCGAGTGGCTCGCACTCGCACGCTGAGCAGACTGAGGGTCGTCAGGTGTCGGTCTGAGCGTCAGACCGCGGCTTCGGCGCGCTCGGCGATACGGGCGCGCACCAGACGCGCGGCCTCGAGAACGTTGCGCAGGGAGGCCGCGGTCTCCTCGTAGCCGCGCGTCTTCAAGCCGCAGTCCGGGTTCACCCAGATGCGATCGAGCTCGATGCCCTCAACCGCACGGGTGAGCAGCTCGGTGACCTCGTCGACGCTCGGCACGCGCGGCGAGTGGATGTCGTAGACGCCCGGCCCGATGCCGTGATCGAATCCGGATGCCGCGATGTCATCGACGATCTCCATGCGGCTGCGCGCCGACTCGATGCTCGTCACGTCGGCGTCGAGGCGCTTGATCGCGTCGAGCACGACCCCGAACTCGGAGTAGCAGAGGTGCGTGTGGATCTGCGTGTCGGGCTTCGCCCCGCCGGTCGCGAGGCGGAAGGCCCCGACCGACCACTCGAGGTACGCGGGCTGGTCCTCCTCGCGCAACGGCAGCAGCTCGCGCAGCGCCGGCTCGTCGACCTGGACGATGCGGATGCCGGCGCGCTCGAGGTCGGCGATCTCATCGCGCAGCGCGAGTGCCACCTGCGCGGCGGTCTCTGCGAGCGGCTGATCATCGCGCACGAACGACCAGGCGAGGATCGTCACGGGACCCGTCAGCATCCCCTTGACCGGCTTGTCCGTGAGGCTCTGCGCGTACCGCGACCAGCCGACCGTGATCGGACCGAGCCGTGAGACGTCGCCCCACAGGATCGACGGGCGCGTGCACCGGCTGCCGTACGACTGCACCCAGCCGTGCTTCGTGACCTCGAAGCCCTCCAGGTTCTCGGCGAAGTACTGCACCATGTCGTTGCGCTCCGGCTCGCCGTGCACGAGCACGTCGAGGCCGAGCTCCTCCTGCAGCCGGATGACGTCGGCGATCTCGTTCTTGATCGTCGTGACGTAGGTCTCCGCGCTGTCGGCGCCGCTCAGGTAGCGGGCACGTGCGCGGCGGATCTCCGCGGTCTGCGGGAAGGATCCGATCGTCGTGGTCGGCAGGACCGGCAGGTCGAGAGCCTCACGCTGAGCATCGCGCCGTTCGGCCCACGAGGCGCGCTCACGGTCTGCTGCGCTGAGGAGCGAGACGCGTCCGCGCACGGAGTTGTCGTGCACGCCGGGAGCGGCATCCCGGTCGGCGAGAGCAGCGGATGCCGCGGCGAGCTCGCGCTCCACGGCGGCGGTTCCGCCCGTCAGCCCGCGCGCCACGATGCCCACCTGCTGCACCTTCTGGTCCGCGAACGCGAGCCAGCTCACGAGACGCGGGTCGAGCTCGGTCTCGAGGGTCACGTCGTGCGGAACGTGAATGAGTGTCGTCGAGGTCGACACCGCGACGGAGTGCGAGAGTCGGCGCGCGTCCGCGGCCTTCTCGAGAGCGGCGGCCAGGTCGCCGCGCCACACGTTGCGGCCGTCGATCACGCCGGCGACGAGGGTCTTCTCCGCGAGACGCGTGCGCGTGGCGCTGTCCACGCGGCTCGGCAGCACGCCGCGCACGAGGTCGACGCCGATCGCCTCGACCGGGGTTGCCGCGAGCACGCCCAGCGCGTCGCCGATCGAGCCGTAGGCCGCCGAGACGAAGATGCGCGGACGGTCACTGCTCGCGCCGAGGCGCTGGTACACCCCGTCGAGTGCGCGGAGCACGCGCTCGCTGGAGACGGGAACGGCGTCGCTCACGAGGGCCGGCTCGTCGATCTGCACCCACTCGGCGCCCGCGGCGCGGAGCTTCGCGAGCAGCTCGGCGTAGACCGGAACGAGGTCGCCGATGCGGCTGAACGGCTCGAAGCCCTCCGGGGCGCCCTCCTCTGCCTTGCTCAGCAGGAGCAGCGTGAGCGGACCGACGATCACGGGTCGTGTGACGAAGCCGGCCTCGCGGGCCTCGACGACGTCGCGCACCAGACGCTCGCTCGTCAGGCCGAAGGTCGTGTCCGGCCCGATCTCCGGCACGAGGTAGTGATAGTTCGAGTCGAACCACTTGGTCATCTCAAGCGGCGCGATCTCGCCGCGCCCGCGAGCGAGGGTGAAGTAGGCGTCGAGCTCGTCAGCCGCGAGATCGATCTCCCCCGCGAACCGCGACGGCACCGCGCCGACAGTGACCGCGGCGTCGAGCACCTGGTCGTAGAGCGAGAACGACTCGGGGATCGACGAATCGGCGGCGCCGAGACCGAGGGCGACGAGTCGGTCGCGGATGTCGGAGCGGATGCTCCTGACGGCATCCTCGAGCTCGCTCGCACTCAGCGTGCCGGCCCAGTGCGCCTCGACGGCCTTCTTGAGCTCGCGGCGACGGCCGATGCGGGGGTAGCCGAGGATGGTTCCTGTCGGAAAGGCGGATGCGGTCATGGGGTGTCCTCTCTAGCGGTGCGTGGGGTCGAGATCGAGCGCAGCACGGCGAGCGCCGCCTCGTGTCGGTTGAAGGTGTACAGATGGATGCCGGGGGCTCCCGCCGCGAGCACCTCGTCGGCCAGACGCGTCGCGAACGAGACGCCCACCTCGAACTGGCGCTGCTTCTCTGGCTCGATCTCGAGGTCGATCTGCAGTTCGGCGGGCGGGGTCTCCCCCGTCAGTTCGCAGACGCGTTTGAGCTTCTGCGGGCTCGTGATCGGCATGATCCCGGGCAGGATGGGAATGGTCACTCCCGCGTCCACCGCCCGCTCGACGAACGAGATGTAGTCGGAGGAGTGAAAGAACATCTGCGTGATCGCGAGCGTCGCTCCCGCGACCTGCTTCGCGAGGAGCGTGTCGATGTCCTGCTGGATGTCATGCGAGCGCGGATGCCCCGTGGGGAAGGCTGCGACGGCGACGCGCTCCGGGCGCGGTCGCTGTCGGATGCGTCGCGCGCGGCGCGTTCCAGGAACCGGCTCCTGGCTGAACGGCATCCGCTCCTCTTGAACCCGGTGGATGAGCTGGACGAGCTCCGCGGCACTGCCGATGGAGCCGACCTCGCCAGAGCCGTCCTTCGGAGGATCCCCGCGCAGCGCGAGGAAGCTCGTGATGCCCTGATCGAGGAACTCGCGCACGAGGACGTTCGCCTCGTCGTGGGTGTTTCCCACACAGGTCAGATGCGCCATCGGCTCGATCGTCGTGTGCTCGAGGATGTAGCGGAGCACCGTGAGCGAGCGGCCGCGCAGCGAGCCTCCCGCGCCGAACGTCACGGAGATGAACTCCGGGTCGGCGGCGGCGAGCAGATCGATCGTGCGGCCGAGCGCAATGGCGGCGGCATCCGATCGAGGGGGAAAAAGCTCAAACGAGACCGGCGGAAACGGCACGTCGTCCTCCTCAGTCAGATTCGTCGGGAGGGCGCACCGGCAGTCCGCGCACTCCACACAGGTCTAGTGGTCGTCGCGGAACGGGTGCCGGGCTCGGCTGTCGTTCCCGGCCGCGAGGCGACCGTTGAGTCGAAGGTAGTTCAGCTGGAGAGGCTGTGGACGTTTGTGTCGCACTATTTCTGCGTGATTACGCAGTATTACCGAAGTTCTTTCGCCAGCCGCCGGGAAGGCGGTATGGCGGTGATTGCGCCTGCCGCAATTGTGTTCACTTCGTGATACTCGTTACGCACGTGCGCAAGGGTTCTCTATTACCATAGGTGGACACAGTGCGTCGACATCTCGACGCCTTCCGGGGGAAAGTATGGCCAAGACGACAGAGAAGACTGCCGTATCAACGATCGACGCGCAGAAGAAGCTTCCAGCGGCGAAGAGACGCTCGAAGAAGCATCTGGGCTGGTGGTTCGGCGTGCCCGGCGGCCTGGTCGTGGCCGCCGCGACCGCAGCATCCGTTCTTCTCATCGCACCGGGCGTGAGCGCCGCCGGCATCAGCGTCGGCTGGCACACCCCCGACCTCGCCACGGAGGCCATCGAGGCGCATCTCGCCAAGACGAAGGTCGAGATCGAGAACGGTTCCGACAGCGTGACGCTGACCGGTGCCGAGCTGGGCCTGACCGTCGACTCGGACGCGATCGCGCGCGCCGCGCACGATGACCGCCCGATGTGGAACGTCACCACCTGGAACTCCGGCGCCGTCCCCGTTCATGTCTCGGTCGACGCTGACAAGGCGATCGACGCACTGCGCGAAGCTGAGCCCGACGTCTTCACCACACCCGTCAACGCCGAGGTCGCGTACGACAAGAAAGCCGTCTCCTTCACCGTCGTCGACGCGCTCGTGGGTACGGGCCTCGACTTCGAGGCGCTGGCCGACAGCATCTCGTCGGCGCTCAACGAGGCGACCGACTCGATCACGGTGACCGGAACCTACAACGACGTGCAGCCGCCCGTCACGACCGCCGACGCGACGGCGAAGGCCGACGAGCTGAACACGCTCATCGCGGGCGCGGGATTCTCCATCGACGGCGAGATGGCGGTACCGGTCGACGCGAAGACCGCAGCCTCGTGGATCACAGTCCATAACGGCGACGAGCTCATCACCGTGACCGCGGACGAGAGCGCGATCCAGAAGGTCGTCGACACGCTTCCCGAGAAGGTCAACCGCGAGAAGGTCAACGAGGAGATCGTGACCAACAAGGCGGGCGACCACCTGCGCACGATTCAAGAGGGCCAAGACGGCTGGAAGCTCGACTCCACCGACGGCGTCGCCGCGGCCTACGCCGAGCAGATCGCGAACGGAAACGGCGTCTTCGAGCTGAGCGCGAGCGTCGACGCAGCAGAGTCAGTGGAGCTGTATCGGTGGATCGAGGTCGACAAGAGCGCCGGCAAGACGATCCTCTACGAGAACGACAAGGTCGTGGCGACCTATGCCGTCGCGATCGGCAAGCCCGGCACACCGACGCACGAGGGCCGTTACACCGTGAACGCCCAGCTGACCATTCAGGACATGGGCTGCGTTCCCGGTTACGACTACTGCACCGAGGACGTCCCCTGGGTGAGCTACTTCAACGGCGACCAGGCTTT
This sequence comes from Paramicrobacterium salitolerans, assembly GCF_051513965.1. Classification (GTDB taxonomy): domain Bacteria; phylum Actinomycetota; class Actinomycetes; order Actinomycetales; family Microbacteriaceae; genus Paramicrobacterium. The sequence continues at coordinate 459,214 of NZ_CP195847.1, read as the reverse complement.
CCACGGCACGTACTGGCACAATAACTTCGGCGCCGGGGCGATGATGAGCCATGGATGCGTCAACATGACGATCGAAGCGGCCAAGGCGGTCTACTACTTCGCGCAGATCGGCACCGAGGTGTGGGTGCACGCCTGACCTGACGCGTCAGGAGCGCGCGGACGACTTCGTGCTCGCGCCGGGCGCACCGGAGGACGGCGAGATGCTCGCCGCCGACTCGCGGACGATGAGCCGCGGCACTGCCGATGCGTCGGGCGCCGGGGCATCGTCGGAGAGCTGAGCGAGCACGGTCGCCATGACGTCACGCCCGAGCGTGACGAAGTCCTGCCTGATGCTCGTGAGCGGCGGAGCGAAGTGCGCCGCCTCGGGAATGTCGTCGAACCCGACGACCGAGAAGCCGTCCGGGACGCTCACTCCCGCCTCGCGCAGACCGTGGATGACGCCGAGCGCCATCTGATCGTTGCCGACGAAGACCGCAGTCGCCCCAGACTCCGCAAGCTCTTTGCCGTGGCCGTAACCGCTGCTCGGAGACCAGTCTCCGGTCAGCACGCTGCCCGCGACGAGCCCCCTGTCGGAGAGTTCGTCGCGCCAGCCCCGGACGCGTTCCGCGGCCTCGAGCGAGTGGTCCGGACCGGAGACGTGGCGGATGTCAGTGTGACCGAGCTCCGCGAGGTAGGCGACTGCCGCGCGGGCGCCCGCGTAGTGGTCGATCGCGATGCCGGCCGCAGTACCCGACACTCGCGGCGCGACGACCACGAGCGGAACGCCGAACTCCTCATGAGAGAGTGCCTCGATGTGACTGGAGGTCGCCGCGATGAGCACAAGCGCCTCGACGTTCTGGCGAAGCAGGAGCTCCGCTGCGGCGCGCAGCCCCGCGGCATCCGCATCGAGCATGCTCACGATGCTCACCGCATAGCGAGCCTCGCGCGCCGCCTCGTTGAAGTAGAGCATGGTGCTCGACGGCCCGTAGTCCGGACCGCCCGTCTGAATGAGCCCGATCGTGCGGGAGCGCCGTGTGACGAGTGCTCGAGCAGCCTGCGACGGCGTATAGCGCAGCTGAGCGATCGCCCGCTCGACGCGCTCCTTCGTCGCAGGACGCACGTTGGGCAGATCGTTGAGCACGCGCGAGACCGTCTGATGCGAGACCCCCGCGAGCCGCGCCACGTCGAAGATCGTGGCGGCTCGGGCTTTGCCCTCGTCAGCGGCTACCACGTCCTTCGTGTCCCCTCGCTCCGTGAACTGATGACCGCATCCGGCACGCGGCACGCCTCCTCAGAATAGCGCCGGGACAGGGGCACCGGGGTCGCCCGGTGCCCCTCCCCCCGTTCAGGCACGGCGCATCGTGAGGAACTTCTGCAGCACGATGAAGATCAGCAGCAGGGCGCCGATGAAGATCTTCGTCCACCAGGAGGTGAGCGTGCCGTCGAAGGTGATGAGCGTCTGGATGGTGCCGAGGACGAACACGCCGAGGACCGACCCGAGGACCGATCCGTAACCGCCGGTGAGCAGCGTGCCGCCGATGACGACCGCGGCGATCGCGTCGAGCTCGGTGCCGACCGCCGTGAGGGCGTAGCCGGAGAGCGTGTAGAAGGTGTACAGCACGCCCGCGAGACCCGAGCAGAACCCTGCGACCGCGTAGACGATCACCTTGGTGCGCGCGACGGGCAGGCCCATCAGCACGCTCGACTGCTCGGAGCCGCCGATCGCGTAGACCGTGCGCCCGAAGCGCGTGTACCGCAGCACCAGCACCGCGGCCACCACGACGACGATCGCCACGATGACGCTCGGCGTGATGCTGAGCCCCGCGAATCGCAGACGCGTCTGCCCCATCGCTGTGAAGAACGGCGTGTCGATCGAGATCGACCGAGCGCTGATCACGTAGCAGAGGCCGCGGGCGAAGAACATCGCCGCGAGCGTCGCGATGAACGGCTGGATGTCGAAGTAGTGCACCATCACGCCGACGACGAGGCCGAGCACCGTCGTCGAGACGAGGATGATCGGGATGATCATGCTCGGCGGCCAGCCGGACTCCGCGAGCGAGGCCGCCATCATCGTCGCGAGAGCGAGCACGGCCCCGACCGACAGGTCGATTCCGCCGGTCAGGATGACGAACGTCATGCCCACCGCGAGCACGACCAGGTGCGCATTGTCGATCAGCAGGTTGAACACGATCTGCGGGTTGTTGAACCCGCGGTACTGCGACATCCCGTAGAGGAACATGCCGACCAGCAGCACACCCGTGACCGTCACGGGGCCGTACTTCGGGCTCGTGAAGAGATCGCGGATGCCGCGCCAGCCGCGCGACGCCCAGGAGGTCGGCGCCGGAGCACTCGGTGTCGGAGGAGCATCCTGCCGTGGCTTGCGTGTGAGCGTCATGATGGCACCACCTCCGCGGTGCGAGCCCGGCGCCGTCGCCAGGCCGAGAGGTACTCAGCGGTCTTGGGTGACTGCAGAAGACACACGATGGTGACGACGGCGGCCTTGAAGACCATAGTCACGATCGGCGGGATGCCCACCGTGTAGACGGTCGTGACGAGCGTCTGGATGACAAGCGCTCCGACGACCGTTCCCCACAGGGAGTAGCGGCCGCCCATGAGCGAGGTTCCCCCGATCACGACCGCGAGGATCGCGTCGAGCTCAATGAACAGGCCCGTGTTGTTCGCGTCGGCGGCGGTCTGGCTGCTCGTGAGGATGAGCCCTGCCACGGCGGCCGTCAGCGCGCAGAACACGTATACGAGGATGAGCAGGCCGCGCGCCCGGATGCCGGTCATGCGGCTCGCCTTCGGGTTGATGCCCGTCGACTCGATGAACATGCCGAGCGCCGTCCGGCGGGTGAGGAGCCCCGCGAACGCGACCGTGATCGCGGCGATGACGACGGCGACCGGCACGCCGAAGATGACGCCGGAGCCGAGGTAGCGGAACGAGGCACTCGAGACGGTGATGATCTGCCCCTCGGTGATGAGCATCGCGATGCCGCGCCCGGCGGTCATCAGAATGAGCGTCGCGACGATGGGTTGGATGCCGATGACGGCGACGAGCGCCCCGTTCCAGACCCCGAGCACGAGCGACACGGCGATCGCGGTTCCGATCGCGACGAGCGTGGTCGAGACGCTGTCGGGGTTCGGGGAGCCGAGGATGATCGCGGCGGCGACGGCACCGGCGATCGCACACACGGAACCGACCGACAGGTCGATGCCCTGAGTGGCGATCACGAGAGTCATGCCGACGGCGATCATGAGCGTCGGCGAGCCGTTGCGGAGGATGTCCACGACGCTCCCGTACAGCGCACCCTCACGGATCTGGATCGTGAAGAACCCGGGGAACGCGATGACGTCGATGATCGCGAGGATGACGAGCATCGCGATCGGCCAGAACAGGCGCGACGAGACGATCTTCTTGAGCGTCATGATGCTTCCTTTTCTGCGGTGCCGCCGTCTGCGATGACGGCGAGCACATCGTCTGTTGTGAGGCTGTCGTTGTCGAGCACCGCGACGAGACGACGGTCGCGCATGACGGCGACACGGTGGCTCAGTCGCATGACCTCCTCGAGTTCGGCCGAGATGTACACAACACCCATGCCGTTCTCGGCGAGGTTGACGACGAGCTTCTGGATCTCGGCCTTCGCGCCGACGTCGATGCCGCGCGTCGGCTCGTCAAGCACGAGCAGCCGGGGTGCGATCGCGAGCCAGCGCGCGAGCAGCACCTTCTGTTGGTTTCCGCCCGAGAGCGTGCGCACGAGAGCGTCCGGGTTCGTTGGGCGGATGCCGAGCGTGCTGATGTAGCTGTCGACGAGTTCGTCCTTGCGCTTCTTCGAGAGCGGCCGGAACCAGCCGCGGTCGGCCTGCAGAGCGAGCACGATGTTGTCGCGGATGCTGAGATCGCCGAGGATTCCTTCGGACCGGCGGTCCTCGCTCGCGTAGACCACGCGATCGCGGAGCGCGCGCCGTGGGGTGCGGAACTTGACCGGGCGTCCGCCGAAGCGGATCGTGCCGCTGTCGGGTCGGTCGATTCCGGTGAGCAGGCGCGCCAGCTCGGTGCGGCCCGAGCCGAGCAGTCCGGCGAAGCCCATCACCTCGCCCTGGCGGACGCTGATGTCTGCGGGCCGCACGGAGCCGCGTTTGCCGAGGCCCTCCGTCTCGATGATGTTCGGCACATCGGCATCCTGAGTCTCATCGGCGTCTTCTGACGCGCGCCGCTCGATCGCGTCGAGCACCGTGATCTCCTTGCCGATCATCTTCTGCACGAGATCGATGCGCAGCAGTTCGTCGGTCAGATACTCGCCCTCAAAACGTCCGTTTCTCAGCACCGTGAGCCGGTCGGAGATGTCGTACACCTGGTCGAGGAAGTGCGAGACGAAGAGGATCGCCACGCCGTCGTCACGCAGCGAGCGGATGATGCGGAACAGCTCGCGCACCTCGTCCGCGTCGAGACTCGATGTGGGCTCATCGAGGATGAGCACCTTGGCGTTGATGCTCGTGGCGCGCGCGATGGCGATGAGCTGCTGGACCGCGAGCGAATGTGAGTTCAGCAGCGAGCCGGGGTCGATATCGAGGCCCATCCGCTCGAGCACCTCGGCCGCGGAGGCCCGTAGCGCCTTCCAGTCGATTCGCCCGCCGCGGCGCGGCTCGCGCCCGAGACCGATGTTCTCGGCGACGGTGAGGTTCGGCAGGAGGTTCACCTCCTGGTAGACGGTCGAGATGCCGCCGTCCTGCGCTTGTGCTGTCGAGGCGAAGGAGACCCGTTCACCGTCGACGCGAATCTCGCCGGCATCCTCGCGGTACACCCCCGTCAACACTTTGATGAGGGTCGATTTGCCGGCCCCGTTCTCGCCCATGAGCGAGTGCACCTCGCCCGGGAACATCCGGAAGCTCACGCCATCGAGCGCCTTGACGCCGGGGAAGGTGATGGACACGTCCCGCATCTCGACGATCGGAGTCTTGTCGTTCATCGTGTTCTCTCCTGCAGAGACGTCACGTGCCGGGCCCGTGGGCCCGGCACGCTCCGATCAGTACTGGCGGTCGGGCAGAGCCTCTTTGGCTTCTTCCTGCGTGAACGTGGTCTCTTCCGTGACCACGCGCTTCTCGACCTCTTCGCCGTTCGCAACCTTCTTCACAAGCTCGACGAGCTGGTCGCCGAGAAGCGGGTTGCACTCCACGATGAAGTTGATCTTGCCGTCGGCGAGTGCCTGCATGCCGTCCTTGACGGCATCCACGGTGATGATCTTGATGTCCTCACCGGGCGTCAGGCCGGCCTCTTCGATCGCCTCGATCGCGCCGAGACCCATGTCGTCGTTGTGCGAGTAGATCACGTCGACGTCGGGGTTCGACTTCAGCAGAGCCTCTGTGACCTGCTTGCCGCCGGCACGAGTGAAGTCACCCGTCTGCGAGGCGACGATCTCGAACTTCGACTCGCCCTCGATCACGTCGGCGAAGCCCTGCGCACGGTCGATTGCGGGAGCCGCGCCCGTCGTGCCCTCGAGCTGGATGATCTTGACGTCGTCATCGGAGTCCTTGTACTCCTCGACGAGCCAGTCACCGGCTTTCTTGCCCTCCTCCACGAAGTCGCTGCCGAGGAAGCTCTCGTACAGTGACTCATCTTCGGAGTCCACCGCGCGGTCGGTCAGGATCACAGGGATGCCGGCATCCTTCGCCTCCTGCAGCACGGCGTCCCAGCCCGACTCCACGACCGGCGAGAACGCAATCACGTCGACACCCTGCTGGATGTACGAGCGGATCGCCTTGATCTGGTTCTCCTGCTTCTGCTGGGCGTCGGAGAATTTCAGTTCGATGCCCGCCTCTTTGAACGCACGCTTGACGTCCTTCGTGTTGGCGGTGCGCCATCCACTCTCGGCGCCGACCTGGGCGAAGCCGACGATGAGATCTTCAGCGGATTTCTCGCCCCCATCTCCCGACGAGCCCGCTGAGCAGCCCGACAGGGCGAGCAGCAGGGCACCGGCGGCGGCGAGTCCGGTCACCAATTTCTTCACACTAAACCTCCTTGTTCAGCCGCGGCCATGCCAGCCGCTTCTGCATCGATGTGAGCGTTATCAATGCTTGTCCGAAATGTTAGCGCTCACAATCAGCAATACTCAAGTCCCCGATTATCACGAAGCGGTAACGGCAACTTCCGCGTGATTCCGGGGATGCGGCACCTTCGGGGGCTTTTGTGAGCGTGCACATTCGCGTTCACATGAACTCTCTCACTGCACTGCCGGTGTGCACGCTCACACAGAAAACGGCGGGCGCCGGCCGAAGCCGACGCCCGCCGTCGCGGGTCCGCGTATCAGTCCGCGTGCGCGGTGGAGCCGAGCAGCTCCCGCACGCGACTCGAGACCCTGTGGAACTCCCCCGTCTCAAGCACGTTCGCGTAATCCCTCTCTGTCGGGAGGTCGACGCTGTGCTCCTCGACGATCCGCCCCGGCCGCGGGCTCATCACGACGACGCGCGTCGCGAGATACACCGCCTCCGCCACGGAGTGCGTCACGAGCAGCACGGTCGTGCCGGTCTCCCGCCAGATTCTGTTGAGCTCGACGTTCATCTTCTCGCGGGTCAGAGCGTCCAGCGCACCGAACGGCTCGTCCATGAGCAGAACGTCGGGCTCGTGCAGCAGCGCGCGACAGAGCGACACACGCTGCTGCATTCCCCCCGACAGCTCGTGCGGCAGCGCCTTCTCGAAGCCCGAAAGGCCCGTCATCTCGATGAGATAGTCCGCCCTCTTCTGGGCGTGCCGCATATCCATGCCGCGCATCTCAGCCTGCAGCAGGATGTTGCCTCGCACGTTGCGCCACTCGAGCAGTGCCGCGCGCTGGAACACATAGCCGATGTCCTGACGAGGCGCTGAGACGCTCTCGCCCTTCAGCTGGATGGACCCGCGGCTCGGCGTCGTGAGCCCCGCGATCGCCTTGAGAAGCGTGGACTTGCCGCATCCTGACGGCCCGGCGATCGAGATGAACTCGCCTCGCCTGACGTCCAGATCGACGTTCTCCAGTGCGCTCACGCGCCCGCGCTTCGAAGCGAACGTGACGGAGACATCCGACACCGTGACCGCCGTCGACGGTGTAGCGCTCTGACTCTCGCTCATGGGCGTCCCCTCCTGAAGTGTGACCATCGGCTTATCCTCATCCCTTCGGTGCGAATGACGGATCGAAGTAGGTGTCCTTGTCCGTTCCGCTGGCAATCAGCTCCGCCTCCGACAGCACGGTGATCGTGGCCTCCCAGTCCTCGTCGGCGTTCACGCCGGGTGCTTCACCCTCGGTGGCATCGGTGTGGAGAAGCTTGATGGTCTCCTTCCACTGGTTCTCGAGAACCTCCTGGCTCGGCAGCTGAGGGTCCTTCCCCTCCATCGAGGCCACCGCCGCGTCCGGGTCTTCCACCGCTGCGGCGAAGGCCTCCGAGGTCGCGGCGACCATTGCGGAGACGAGGTCCGGGTCGTTCGTGATCGTCTCGTCCGGAGCGATCAGCCCGTTGCTGTAGAAGTTCAGTCCCGCGTCGGCGTAGCGCAGGTAGGTGACATCCTTGCCGCTCTTCTCAGCGATCGTCGGCCCCTGGTCGTGCGCGAAGCCGATGAGCCCGTCGACCTGGCCGGAGAGCATCGCGGCGATCTTGCCGGCGGCGTCGAGGTTCTGCTGCTTGACGTCGCTCTCCGTGAGGCCGACGGCCTCGAGGTAGGCGGGGAACGTTGTCGTCGGCGCGTCACCGGCGGAGACGGCGATCGTCTTGCCCTTGAGGTCCTCGGGCGATTCGATGCCGGAGTCCGAGAAGACCTGAACCGCAGAGGGTGTGGTCTGGAGGAAGACTCCGACGCTCTTGATGCCGACGCCCTTGTCGATGTTCGCAAGGACGGCGGGGGTGTCGGCCCAGCCGAAGTCGACCTGCTGCTGGCCGACGGCCTGTGCGGTCTTCGTCGAGCCCTGCCCGGCCTTGATCGTCAGATCGATGCCGTGCTTCTCGAAGATCCCCTGGTCGACACCGTAGTAGAACGGCGCGTGCTCACCATATGGGTACCAGTTGAGCATGAGCGTGACCGCGGTCGTGCCGCCGTCGCCGCCATCTCCCGATTCGGCGCCCTCTCCGCTGCAGCCCGCGAGAACCAGGGCGGATGCCGCGACAGCGGCGACGAGCGCGAGTGCTTTCTTTGGCTTCTTCATCGAAACCCCTTCTTTCTGGAATGTGATCTAGAGGCGAACGGTCGAGGCTCCGAGGTCACGCTTCGATGCGTGCCACGGAATGAGGAACTTCTCGGCGATCTGGATGATCCCGAACAGCAGCACGCCCATGAGGGACATGATGATCAGAGCGGCGAACAGCATCGCGGTGTCGAGGTTTCCGTTGGCCTGGAGGATGACGTATCCGAGACCCTCGTTGGCTCCGACGAACTCGCCGACGACCGCTCCCGTCACGGCGAGAGTCGCAGCGACCTTCAGACCGGAGAGCAGCTCGGGCAGCGCGGCAGGCAGACGAACCTTCGCGAACGTCTTGAACCGGTTGGCGCCCATTGTCGAGGTGAGCTGCAGAATCTCGGGGTCGACCGAGCGAAGTCCGGCGAGCCCGGAGATGACCACCGGGAAGAACGCCATGAGCACGGCGACGAGGATCTTCGGCGCGGCGCCGAAGCCGAGCCACACGATGAACAGCGGCGCGATCGCGATCTTCGGAACGACCTGTGCGAACAGGATCACCGGGTACAGCGTCTTCTCGAGTCCGCCCGAGTAGACCATGACGACGGCGACGGCGAGTCCGATCACGATCGCGATGACGAAGCCGACGATCGTCTCGTAGGTCGTGACCCACGTGTGCTGCGCGAGATACGGCACGTTGTCGGCCATCGCGTTCCACGTGTCCGCGGGAGACGGAATGATGTAGGGCTTCACCCAACCGAGCTCGGTGACAACCCACCAGAGGATCAGCACCGCGAAGACGAAGACGATGGGGTGCCAGCTGCGAGCCCACCACCGGGCGAATGCGTTGGGCTGCCTGCCCTGCTCAGCCAGTGCCATGACCTCGGTTGCCGGGGGCGACGAAAGGGCCGACATCTCTACCTCTCCCTCATCATTGAGAGTCCTGTGGGAACGTGTGGGAAAGCGCATTCCCAATTGCGATTGATCGTACGTTGTCCCAACTCGGAATGTCAATTCACCCCGGAATGCTCTCCAGCGCCAGGCGACCGAGTCAGGCGGCCAAGTCAGGCCGCCGCGTCAGGCGACAGGCTCGACGATGCGGCGCGCTCCGCGCGGAGCGATGAGGACGGATGCCACGGCGAGCAGCGCCGCGAGCGCGAAGACCGCCACGAGCGGAGCCTCGGGGAATGCCGCGAAGAGCAGCCCGGTCACCGACAGCGCTGTGCCGCCCCCGATGACATCGGAGATGTTGAGCGCCGAGCTGTTGAAGCCCTGGTTCTCGGGCGTCGAGTACGCGAACATCAGAATCGACATGCGCGGCATCATGAGGCCCATACCCGCGCCCCCGAACAGCCAGCCGGCGACGGTCACCACGGGCGCAAGGTCGAACGCGGCCGTGACGAACGCCGCGACGATCGCGATCGTGATGAAGACCGTTCCCACCCGCAGGAAGGTCACGTGCTCCGCCCGCTCCCCGATGCGTCCTTGGACCGCCGAAGCGATCGACCAGCTGAGCGCGCCGACGGTGAGCACGAGCCCGGCGGCCGACGGACGGAAGCCGTAGTTCTCGGTCAGCATGAACGGCAGGTAGACCTCGGTCGCGACGAACGCGCCGGCGGCGACGCCGCGCAGCGAGATGACCGCGGGCAGACCGCGCTGAAGCCGTAGGGTGCCCGCGGGCAGAAGCGGTCGCACCGCGATGAGCGTCACGGTGATGGATGCCGCCGCGAGCAGCCACTCGACGCCCGTCGCCTCTCCGGAGACGGCGAGCACAAGAACCGCGAGGGCGGCGAGCGCCGACCACCCCAGCTTGGCGGCGCCGCCGGGCGCGGCATCCTCATTCACCTGCGATTCGACGTGGCGCAGCGAGGGAACGACGAGCGCGAGCGCGGGAATGACGAGCACCACGACACCGAGAAAGACCCAGTGCCAACTGATGAACTCGGCGACGAGCCCCGCAACGAAGGGTCCGACGAGCGACGGCACGACCCACGCGGCCGCGAAGGCGGCGAACAGCGCCGGCTGCAGTCGCTCGGGGTACATGCGCGCGACGACCACGTAGATCGCGACGATCAGCCCTCCGGCGCCGAGCCCCTGCACCAGGCGGCCGAGCACGAAGACGAGCATCGTGGTCGCCGTTCCCGAGATGACGAGGGATGCCGTGAACGTGGCGACGCACGCGTAGAGCGGCAGTGCAGGTCCGCGACGGTCTGAGATGAGACCGGACCAGACCATTCCGATGATGCCCGTCGCAAGCGGCCCCGAGAAGGCGATCGCGTAGAGCGACCGCCCGTCGAGATCGTCGCTCACAACGGGCATCACGGTCGTGACGGCAAGCGATTCGAACGCGCTGAGAAAGATGAGGGCGACCGTTCCTATCGTCACCCAGCGATATCTACTCTTCAGGATTCCGGAAGCCCCACCCTGCTCGGCGCGGGTTCTCTCGCTGCTCACACCGCAACTCTAGAACCTCAACTATAGTTGAGGTCAAGCGACGTCGGAGGAGGCCCTCATGCCGCAGATTCCCGGGGGAAAACACCACGATCTGACGATCGGCGAACTGTCACGGCGCAGCGGCGTCGCGGCATCCGCTCTGCACTTCTACGAGCGCAACGGGCTCATCACCGCCGAGCGAACGCCGGGCAACCAGCGGCGCTATCGGCGCGACACGCTGAGGCGCGTCGCGTTCATCCGAACCTCGCAGCGCGTCGGCATGTCGCTCGCCGACATTCGGGCCGCGCTCGACTCGCTGCCCGACGGTCGCACTCCGACGAAGCGTGACTGGGCCCGGCTCTCGGCGCGCTGGCGCGAGCGTCTCGACGAGCGCATCGCGGCGCTCCAGCACCTGCGCAACGACCTCGACGGCTGCATCGGCTGCGGCTGCCTCAGCCTCAAGAGGTGCGCACTTCAGAACCCCGACGACGCGCTCGGCACCGACGGCGCTGGACCGCGCCGCTGGCCCGACGTCGCCGAACCGGAGACGATCGACTAGCAGCGTCCCGAAGGCCGCCGGTCAGCGCTTCTTCGCCGAGCGGCCGAGCGCGCTCTCGACGTCGCCGAGCAGATCGTCGACCTCTTCGATGCCGACCGAGAGCCGCACGACGTTCTCGGGCACGGCGAGCGCGGTGCCCGCGACGGAGGCGTGCGTCATCTCGCTCGGGTAGTTGACGAGCGACTCGACCCCGCCGAGCGACTCCGCGAGTGTGAACACGCGCAGGCTCTCCGTGAAGCGCCGCGCCTGCCGCTCTCCACCGGCGAAGGCGACCGAGAGCATGCCGCCGAACCGCGACATCTGCTGCGCGGCGAGCGCGTGCCCCGGGTGGTCCTCGAGACCCGGATAATAGACCCGCTCGACACCCGGGCGCCCGTCGAGGAACTCTGCGATCTTCTGCGCGTTCGCCGAGTGACGCTCCATGCGCACGTCGAGCGTCTTGATGCCGCGGGACGTGAGGTACGCGTCGAACGGACTCGACACGGCCCCGGCCGCGAACTGCAGAAAACGGACCTTCTCGAACAGCGCGTCGTCGCTCGTGACGACCGCTCCCCCGATGACGTCGGAGTGCCCGCCGAGGTACTTCGTCGTCGAGTGCACGACGACGTCGGCCCCGAGCGCGAGCGGCAGCTGCAGGGCGGGAGTGGCGAAGGTGTTGTCGACGACGACCGTCAGCCCCGCGGCGTGGCCGATCTCGGCGAGCTCCGCGATGTCGGTGATCTTCATGAGCGGGTTCGACGGCGTCTCGCACCACAGCACCCGGGACTCCGGCCGCACCGCGCTCTGCACCTCGCGCAGGTTGCCCTGGTCGACGACGGAGTGCTCGACGCCCCAGTCCGCGAAGATGCTCGCGAGCAGGCGGTAGGTGCCGCCGTACACGTCGTTTCCGATGATCACGTGGTCGCCGGGTCGCAGGATGCCGCGCAGCAGGGCGTCCTCCGCGGCAAGTCCCGACGAGAACGAGAGCGCGTGCGTCGCCCCCTCGATCGCGGCGAGCTGCTCCTCGAGAGCGGACCGCGTGGGGTTGCCCGCGCGGCCGTACTCGAATCCGCGGCGCAGCTGCCCGATGGCATCCTGTTTGTGCGTCGACGTGAGGTGGATGGGCGGAATGACCGCTCCGGTCTCGGGGTCGGCGCTCTGACCCGCGTGGATGGCGCGCGTGGAGAATCCTGGTGTCGAGGTCATGGTGGTCCTTCCGATCGGCTGCGGCTAGGCGCTGAGGTAGGTGAGGAGGTCTTGTCGGGTGAGCACCCCGGCGGGTTTGCCGTCGCGGGTGACGAGGTAGGCATCGGATGCCGCGAGCGCTTCACGTGCCGCGGCGACGGTCTCGCCGGCTCCGATGATCGGCAGCGAGTCGCCGGTCACCGTGCTGACGGCATCCGCCATGCTGCTCTGCCCCGTGAACACGCGCTCGAGCAGGTCACTCTCGACGACCGCGCCCGCGACCTCGCCCATCACGACGGGCGGTTCGGTTGTGAGCACGGGCAGCTGCGAAACACCGTGCTCCGTCATGATCTGAATCGCGTCGGCCACAGTGTCGGACGGATGCGCGTGCAGCAGCGCCGGGATGCTGCCGCTCTTCGCGGCGAGGACGTCACCGACCGTGTGTTCATCGGCATCGTCGAGGAAGCCGTAGGAGCGCATCCAGGAATCGTTGAAGATCTTGCCGAGGTACCCGCGTCCGCCGTCGGGCAGAAGCACGACCACGACTGCGTCGGCGGGGAGGGATGCCGCGGCCTTCAGCGCCGCGACGACGGCCATGCCGCTCGAGCCGCCGACCAGCAGGCCCTCCTCGCGGGCGAGGCGCCGCGTCATCGCGAACGACTCGGCGTCGCTCACCGCGATGACCTCGTCGACGACGCTCGGGTCGTAGGCGCCCGGCCAGAAGTCCTCGCCGACGCCCTCCACAAGGTATGGACGGCCGCTTCCGCCGGAGTACACCGAGCCCTCCGGATCCGCCCCGACGATGCGCACGCCGCCGTCGGAGACCTCACGCAGGTAGCGCCCCGTTCCGGTGATTGTGCCGCCGGTGCCGACACCCGCGACGAAGTGCGTCAGCGCCCCCTCGGTGTCGCGCCAGATCTCGGGCCCCGTCGTCTCGTAGTGGCTCTGCGGGCCCGCCTGGTTGAAGTACTGGTTGGGCTTGAACGCGCCGGGGATCTCACGGGCGAGACGATCGGAGACCGAATAGTACGACTCCGGGTCCTCGGGCGCGACGGAGGTCGGCGTCACGACGATCTCGGCGCCGTACGCGGTGAGCACGTTCCGCTTGTCCTCTCCCACCTTGTCCGGCAGCACGAAGACGCATCGGTAGCCTCGCTGCTGCGCGATGAGTGCGAGGCCGACGCCCGTATTGCCCGAGGTCGGCTCGACGATGGTTCCGCCGGGCTTCAGATCGCCCGCGGCCTCGGCGGCGTCGATGATTCGCTCCGCGATGCGGTCCTTCGAGGAGCCGCCCGGATTGAGGTACTCGACCTTGACGAGCACGGTCGCGTCGATGCCCTCGGTCACGCGGTTCAGCTTGACCAGGGGCGTGTCGCCGATCAGGTCTGTGATGGAAGAGGCGTACGTCACACGGCATCCGTTCGTGAGTGGTGGGTCGTCACGTCGAGCCTAGACCGCGTGGCCGAACGACGCTCGGATGCTACGAGGCATCCCCTCCGCCGATCTGTTCGCGGTACATCCGCGCGTACACCCCGCCGATCTCGAGCAGCTCGGCGTGCGTGCCCTGCTCGACGATGCGGCCGCCGTCGATGACGAAGATACGATCGGCGCCGATGACCGTGGAGAGCCGGTGGGCGATCGCGATCGTCGTGCGGCCCTGGGATGCCGCGTCGAGAGCGTGCTGCACAACGCGCTCCGAGATCGTGTCGAGCGCGCTCGTCGCCTCGTCGAGCAGCATGACGGCGGGGTCCTTCAGCAGCACGCGCGCGATCGCGATGCGCTGCTTCTCGCCGCCCGAGAGTCGGTAGCCGCGCTCCCCCACGACGGTCGCGTAGCCGCCGGGGAAGGACGCGATCGTGTCGTGGATGTTCGCGCCGCGCGCGGCGGCCTCGAGCTCGGCATCCGTCGCATCGGGCTTCGCATAGCGCAGGTTCTCTGCGATGGTCGCGTGGAACAGATACGTCTCCTGGCTCACCACTCCGACGTGATCGACGAGCGAGGCCTGGCGCAGGCTCCGCACGTTCTGCCCCGCGAACTCGACGCTGCCTGCCGTCGCGTCGTAGAGCCGCGGCACGAGGTACGAGATCGTCGTCTTGCCCGCTCCGGAGGGGCCGACGAACGCGGCGAACTCACCGGGACGGATGCTGAAAGACACGTCGTCCAGTGTGGGACGTGACTCCTCCGCGGCATCCGGATAGCGAAACGAGACGCTCCGGAACCTGACGCTTCCCACGGGCCCCGGTGCCTCTGCCACATCAATCGCGTCGGGAGCCTCGACGATCGCGGGCCGCAGGTCGAGGTACTCGAAGATGCGCGCGAACAGTGCCCCGGAGGTCTGCAGGTCGAGGGCGACGCGCATCAGGCTCGTGAGCGGGAACAGGAGACGCGACTGCACGGTCGTGAACGCCACGATCGCGCCGGGCGTGATGTCGCCGAAGCCCTGGCCGATGAGCACGCCGGCCGCGAGGTAGACGATCGCAGGAATCGACGACATGAAGATGTTCACGAGCGCGAAGAAACCCTGACCGCTCATCGTCTGGCGCACCTGCAACGCGATCTGCGTGCGGTTCGCCTCGCGGTAGCGCTCCGTCTCGGCTCGCTGCATGCTGAAGCTCTTCGACAGGAAGATGCCCGATACGCTCAGGGTCTCCTGAGTGATCGCCGTCATGTCCGACAGGGACTCCTGCGCCTGCCCTGCGATGCGCGCTCGCACCTGCCCGACGCGACGCTGCACGAACACCAGAATCGGCATGAGCACGATCGCGATCACGGTGAGCGGCCAGCTGATGAGCACCATCGCCACGAACGCCGCGATGACGTTGACGGTGTTGCCGAGCACGCTCGACACCGTGTTCGTGACGGCGTTCGCGACCCCGCCGACGTCGTTCTGCAGCCGTGACTGGATGACGCCTGTCTTCGTCCGGGTGAAGAAGCTGAGGTCCATGGCCTGCAGACGCTCGAAGAGGGTGACGCGCAGCTGCCCCATGACGCTGTTTCCGACCGAGGAGGTGAGGTAGCTCTGCCACACGCCGAGCCCGGCCGAGATGATGTACAGCCCGATCATGACGGCGACGATGGCGCTGAGAGCCGACATGTTCGGCCCGCCCTCGGGCGGGAACAGCCCGACGTCGAACGCGCTCTCCACGAGCAGCGGCGGGATGACCGAGATCGCCGCGGTCACGAGAACGACCGTGATGGTCAGCACGATGGACCATCTGTATGGACGGAAGAGCCCCAGCGTGCGCCGAAGCAGATGCGGAATCTCGGGGGCGCTCGCGTTCTGCTGCTTGAGCGCGGCGTAGTCGGCGCGCACCGCTCCCCCGACGCCACGGCCACCGCGCATGCTCATGCTCTCACCCTAAACAGGATGAGAGCATGAGCGGATGCCGCGCTGGCGATGTTCGCGCTGGGCGTCACCCCTTGGTCGATCCGGCCAGCAGGCCGCGCACGAAGTACCGCTGCAGACTGAAGAACACGATGAGTGGAACGATGAGCGAGACGAAGGCGGATGCCGTCAGACGCTGCCAGTCCTGACCGCGCGTTCCCGTCAGCTCGGCGAGCCTCTGAGTCAGCGGCGCGACGTCCTGGGTGCCGCCCGAGAAGATCAGCGCCACGAGCAGGTCGTTCCAGACCCAGAGGAACTGGAAGATCGCGACCGAAGCGAGCGCCGGCATGGCGAGCGGGATGATGATGCGGAAGAAGATCTGCCCGTGGCTCGCACCGTCGACGCGCGCCGCCTCGATGACGTCGCTCGGGATCTCCGAGATGAAGTTGTGCAGCAGGAAGATCACGAGCGGCAGACCGAAGATCGTGTGCGCCACCCAGATCGGCAGATAGCTCTGCTCCGGAATCATCGGGATGATGTCGTGGATTCCAGCCTGAATCGGACGGAGCAGCTGCACCGAGAGCTGCAGCAGCGGCAGAAGCGCCATCTGCAGGGGAACGATCTGCAGCGCGAACACGAAGATGAACAGCCAGTTCGAGCCCTTGAACCGCACCCAGGCGAACACGTACGCCGCCATGGCTCCGATCACGAGCGGAAAGACCGTTCCCGGAATCGCGATCGCGAGCGAGTTGGCGAAGTAGGCGCCGAGCTGCGGCGATGACAGGGATGCCGACAGCAGCACTTCCTGGTAGTTCTCGAGCGTGAACCCGGGGTTCTGGAAGATCGTCCACCAGCCGGTGGTCTGCAGCAGCTCCTTGGGCCGGAACGACGACAGGAACAGCCCGAATGTCGGGATCGTCCAGACGACCGCGATGATGAGGGCGATCACGCTCGCTGTGCGCGAGGTGAGACGCTTCTTGACCCGCTTGCTCGCGCCCTGGTCGAACGAGCCTGTGCCGAGCACCTCTGCTCGGGTCTCGGCCGCGGGGGTCGTGGGTGTCGAACTCATCGGATCTCCCTCTGCTTCTTCAGCACACGGATGTTGTAGATGACGATCGGCAGCACCATGACGAAGAGCACGAGCGCGAGAGCGGAGCCTCGGCCGGGCTCGTTGGCGCGGAACGCCTGCGTGTACATCTCATTGGCGATGACGCTCGTGCCGAAGTTGCCGGCCGTCATCGTGCGCACGATGTCGAAGACCTTGAGCGTCGCGATCGAGATCGTCGTCACGACGACGACGAGGGCTCCGCGGATGCCGGGGAGCGTGACGTTCGTGAACCGCTGCCACGCGTTCGTGCCGTCGAGCTCCGCGGCTTCGAGCTGATCGGTCGGTATCGCCTTGATCGCGGCGGAGAGCACGACCATCGCGAAACCGGTCTGGATCCAGATCATGACGATGATCAGGAGGAAGGTGTTGATGGGGTTCGACTGCAGCCACTGCACCGGCTCGCCGCCGAACCAGACGACGATCTGGTTCAGGAGGCCGATCTGCTCGCGGCCGCCGGACCGATAGTCGTAGACGAACTTCCAGATGACGCCCGCGCCGACGAACGAGATCGCCATCGGCATGAAGACGAGCGCCTTGTAGATCTTCTCCCCACGCGACTTGTCGATGAAGACGGCGTAGGCCAGCCCCACGACGGTCGACACGGTCGGCACGAGGAGCACCCAGATGACCGTGTTCACGAGCGTCTGGATGATGTCGGGCTGCGTGAACATCCACACGAAGTTGTCGAGCCCGTTCCACTCGCCGTTTCTGTTCGTGAACGACAGCAGCGTCGTACGGACGGCGGGATAGATGAGGCCGAGCGAGAGCAGGATCATCGCGGGGGCGAGGAAGCCGAGGATCTGCCACACATCTTTGCCGCGCTTCGGGGCGCGGTCGAGCAGGAAGAGCAGAACCCCGATCACAGCGGCGAAGATCGCCAGCCCTCCGATGAGCTGGACGATCTTGCCGATGAGGTCAGCGGTCGTCATGGAGTGCGCCTTTCGTCATCGAGTGGATCGGAGACGGGGCCACGGCTGTGGCCCCGTCTCCGCCTGGGGGAGTGTCAGCTGCTGGGCCAGCTGGACTCGATGGTGTCGGTCACGGCCTGGGAGTCCTTGCCGTTGAGCCACTCGATGATTCCCGTCCAGAAGGACGAGGCGCCGACGGCGCTCGGCATCAGGTCAGATCCGTCGAAGCGGAACACCGTGTCGGGGTCCTGCAGGATCTTGATGCTGTCCTTGAGGATCTCGCTCTGTGCGTTCTCGGGGTCGAGACCCTTGTTCGCACTGATGACGCCACCGAGCGAGACGCGCTTGTTCGCCCATGTGTCGCTCGACAGGTAGGCGCGGACTGCTTCGACCGCCTCGTCGTCGCGGAACGCCACGACGAGCTCGCCACCGCCGGTCACGGCCTGACCGCTGTCGGCCTCCACGGGCGGCATGAGGAAGGCGAAGACGTCACCGTCCGGCGCGACCTTGGTGCCCTCCGGCCAGAAGCCTTCGTAGAAGGAGGCCTGGTGGTGCAGCGAGCACTCGCCGTCGAGGATCGGCAGACCCGCGTCGCCGAACGCCGTCGAGATGACGCTCGAGACGTCTCCGAGACCGCCGTTCACCATGTCGGGGTTCTTCAGGTACTCACCGGCAGCGTCGAACGCCTTCACGATCGCCGGGTCGTTGAACGGGATCTCGTGGGTGACCCACTGGTCGTACACGTCCGGGCCGGACTGACGAAGCACGAAGTCCTCGATCCAGTCGGTGCCGGGCCAACCGCTCGCTTCGCCGGACTCCATGCCCGCACACCACGGCTTGTGGTCGCCGTCCGATGCGATCTGCTCGCTCAGCTCCTTGAGTTCGTCGAGGGTCGTCGGGATCTCATAGCCCTTCTCCTCGAACTCGCTCGGTGAGTACCAGATGTAACCCTTGACGCTCGCCATGAGGGGCGCAGCGTAGAACTCGTCGTCGAAGGTTCCGTAGCCCTTCCAGTCCTCAGACCAGAACTCGTCGACGTTCTTCTCGACGGCCTCGGACGCAGGGATCAGGTAGCCGCCCTCGGCAAGCGTCTGGAAGAGTCCCGGCTGCGGAACGATGCCGATGTCCGGCGCGTTCTTGGCCTTCGCCTGCACGACGATCTGGGTCTCGAACTCCTGTGTTCCCTGATAGCTGATCTGAATGCCGGTGCAGGTCTGGAAGTCCTGCCAGGTCTTGTTCATGAGGTCAGCCTCGGTGTCGACGATGGTGCCGCCGATCGTGACCTTCTCGTTCTCGAATGTGCCGTACGCCTCATACGGCGAGCAGTCGACATCGTCCTTGTTCTGAGCAGCGATGTCGCCCGTGCACCCCGTCAGGGCGAGGCCGGCGACACCGGCGAATGCGATCGGGATGAGAATGCGCCTGCCGCGCGGTGTGAATCTCATCGTTGTCCTCCTCGTTGAGTGATGCAGGCGGGCGCGTGGCGCACCCGAAACCGTCCGGAACCGGTTCCAGTTGCCAACCTAGTTGGGCTTCAGAAAACCCACAAGTGCCGCAACATTACAAATGGATATCCTCGAAAAACCGAACCCTGGTCAAATGAGAGCGCTTTCACAATATGGGACCGGTTCCAGATCCGAAGAAACTGCGGTACTGTCACTCCAGGCAGCGGCGTTGCTGGAGCGGAACGCGGCTGTGACGGCATCCTCTCTCTCGCTCCGCCGGAGGCGATCATGACGGGCATCTCAGACGTCGCACAGCTCGCCGGAGTCTCGAAATCGACGGCAAGCCGAGCGCTCTCGGGCAGCGGCTACGTCTCGGCCGACACACGTCAGAGGGTGATGGATGCCGCCGAGAGGCTCGGCTACGTCGCCTCTCCCAACGCCGCGAGCCTCGTCACCGGTCGCACCAAGAACATCGGCGTGATGATCCCCTTCATCTCGCGCTGGTTCTTCGGCCAGGTGCTCGAGGGCGTCGAGACGGCCCTGCGTGCCCGCGGCTACGACATGACGCTGTACAACGTTCACCCCGGCGAGAGCAGCAGCGACGTCTTCACGTACTTTCTCGCACGACGCCGCTTCGACGGCATCATTGCGATCGCCGTCGAACCGGCCGAGTCCGACATGGCTCTGCTGCGCAAGCTCGACAAACCCATCGTCGGCATCGGCGGTTCCATTCCCGGCGTCGCCTCGATCGCCATCGACGACGTCGCGATCGCGCGTCTCGCGACTGAGCACCTGCTCGAGCTCGGGCACACGAACATCGTGCACCTCGGCGGGCTCTCGAGCGAGGCATCCGACTTCTCCGTTCCTCGCAATCGCCGTGCGGGATTCCTGGCCGCGGTCACCGACGCGGGGCTTCCTGAGGGCCGTGTGCTCGAGTCGGAGATGAGCATTCCGGGCGGCTACGAGGTGACCGCGAACGCTCTGAGCGACACGAGGAACCGCCCCACCGCGATCTTCGCCGCGAGCGACGAGCTGGCAATCGGCGCGATCATCGCCGCGCGCCGCCTCGGCATCGCGGTGCCGTCGCGGCTCAGCGTCGTCGGGATCGACGGACACGAGTGTGCCGAGATGTTCTCACTCACGACGATCGAGCAGACGCCGCGCGAACAGGGCGAGGCAGCCGTGACGACACTGGTGGATGCCGTCGAGGCCGACGAACTGCCCGTGCCAGGAGTGAGCTTCCACCCGATCACCCTGCGCGTCCGCAACTCGACGGCCATCGCACCGAGCTGAGCGCGTCATCCCGGCTGGGTCAGGAGGCGTCGCCGGTGGAGATCGCCTCGGCTTCCTCGAGCCCACTCGCGATGGAGGTGTTGACGCGACGCAGCACGCGGTGCCCGGCGAAGACCACGATGACCGCGACCGCGGCGGAGCCGGCCGCCGCATAGTACGGAATGGCCTCACCGAACGCGTCGGCCAGAAGCGTCGCGGCAGACGGCGCGATCGCGCCGCCGACGAAGCGAACGCCGGAGTACGCGGAGGAAGCAACCGACCGAGGAAGATCCGTAGCCTCCATGACGGACTCCGTCAGCACAGTGTTGAGCACACCGAGCACGAGACCGCCGAACACGATGCAGACGATGAGCCCAGGAACGGACTCGACGAGGAGACCGGCAGCCACGAGCGTGAGCGCCAAGAGGGTGAGCGCGATGCGCAGCACGGTGGTGCGGTGCAGGCGTGCCGTGAGCGCGGGCGCGAGGAAGACGCTCGTCACCGCAAGTCCCACTCCCCAGCCGAAGAACGTCAGACCGAGACCGAGCGCTTCGAGCCCGAGCGGGAAGGGCGAGTAGGCCAGCAGCACGAAGAAGGCCATGTTGTAGAAGAGAGCCGCAACAGCGAGGACGCCGAGTGCTGGACGAGCAAGGGCCGTGAAGGGGGCCGAGAGAGCGACGGGTTCAGGCTTCGCAGCATCGTCGTCTGTCTTCAGGAGAGTGACGATCGCGATGAAGCCGATCGCCATGAGCGCAGCGGTTCCGAAGAACGGACCGCGCCAGCTGATGTGCCCGAGCACTCCGCCGACGAGCGGCCCGACCGCGATCCCGAGACCGAGAGCGGCCTCGTAGAGAATGATCGCGGCACTCGATCCGCCCGCCGCGGCACCCACGATGGTCGCGAGGGCCGTGGAGACGAAGAGCGCGTTGCCGAGGCCCCATCCGGCCCGGAAGCCGATGACCGCCTCGACGCTGTTCGAGAGCGCGGCGAACAGGGCGAACAGCACGATGAGCGCGAGCCCGAACATCAGCGTGCGCTTCGCGCCCAGTCGGCTCGAAAGCCAGCTCGTGAAGAACATCGCGAGACCGGTGACAGCGAGGTAGCTGGTGAACAGCATCTCGGTCTCTGTCGGCGTTGCGTCAAGATCCGCGGCGATCGTCGGGAGGATCGGATCGACGAGCCCGATTCCCATGAAAGCGATGACCGCGGCGAATGCCACAGCCCATACGGATTTCGGTTGCTTCAGAATGTCACGCATGCCGCCGTCAGAGGCTGCTTTCACGAGAGTGTGCTCCTTTATCGTTTTGCGTCGAGTGCTGTCCGTTCGTCGACGATCTCGAGCGTCCGTGCAATGGCACGGAGGTCGTCATCGCCCAGCCCGGCGAAGTGGGGGGCGAGCGCGCGTCCGATGGCACGTCGCCACTCGGCGAGCGCCTCGCTCCCGGCATCCGTCACCTCGAGCAGCTGCGCACGCGCATCGCTCGGGTCGACGACGCGTCGCACCCAGTCGAGCTCGACGAGATGTTGGATGATCTTCGTCATCGTGGGCTGAGTGACCCGCGATTGACGAGCCAGCTCCCCCAGCCGCGCTGGGCCGATCGACAGCAGAGCCGAGATCGTGCGCCAGATCGCCGGGTTCTGCGGGTCGACGACCGCCTGCGCGGCGACGCGCGTGAGCCGGTGGGCCGATGCGACGAGCTCTCCGATGAGAGTCGCCGTGTCGGGCAGAGACTCAGAACCTTCGTCAGGCATGGACTCCATTGTATGCATAGCCTATCTATCTAATCAAATCGGCACTTAAATGGCACAGGGTCCCACTCCGATGGAGCGGGACCCTGTGTATTCACGTGATTCCCCTGACGGGGCGTGATTACTTGAGCGTGACGGTGGCGCCAGCCTCTTCGAGAGCGGCCTTCGCCTTGTCAGCGGTCTCCTTGTTGGCACCCTCGAGAACGGGCTTCGGAGCGCCGTCGACAAGACCCTTGGCGTCGCCGAGGCCGAGCGAGGTGAGCTCGCGGACGACCTTGATGACCTGGATCTTCTTGTCGCCAGCGGCCTCGAGGATGACGTCGAACTCGGTCTGCTCCTCAGCAGCTTCCTCAGCAGCACCCGCGCCACCAGCGGCCGGCGCACCAGCAGCAACAGCGACCGGAGCGGCAGCGGTGACCTCGAAGGTCTCCTCGAATGCCTTGACGAACTCGTTCAGCTCGATGAGCGAGAGCTCCTTGAACGCGTCAATGAGCTCCTCGGTTGACAGCTTTGCCATTGTTTTCTCCTTGTTGTTTCGTTTACTCACCGCGGGCAGGCAGGGGCCTACGCAGCGGACTCCTGCTTCTCACGCAGCGCGTCGACCGTACGAACGGCCTTCGACAGCGGTGCGTTGAACAGATATGCGGCTCCGAACAGCGAGGCCTTGAAGGCGCCGGCGAGCTTAGCCAGCATGACTTCACGGGACTCGAGGTCGGCGAGCTTGCCTACCTCTTCGGCGGTCAGCGGGTTACCGTCGAAGTAACCGCCCTTGATCACCAGGAGAGGGTTTGCCTTGGAGAAGTTGCGCAGACCCTTCGCGACAGCGACGGGGTCGCCGTGCACGAATGCGATCGCGGTCGGGCCGGTCAGGTCGTCGTTGAGCGACGAGATGCCCGCGTTGCCGGCGGCGATCTTGGTCAGCGTGTTCTTCACCACGGCAAAGGTTGCGTCCGCACTGATGGACTTGCGCAGCTCCTTGAGCTGACCCACAGTGAGGCCGCGGTACTCGGTCAGCAGAACGGCAGTCGAGCCCTGGAACTTCTCGGTGAGCTCGGCAACCGCGGCTTCCTTGTTCGCCATGGCCACTCCTTATGTTTACGTTGTCGTGTCGCGGAGGCGACACTCCCTCGACCGTGGTGGCCCGCACATGAAAAAGGCTCCGGCACAGGAGGCACGGAGCTGTTGCAGAGATTCTGCGTGAACTTCATTCCACCTGCGCGGGCCGTTCTCTGAGAGAACCTTCGTGGGTGAGCCTTTCGGCGCACCACAGACCAACGGTCTTCGGCTCCGACAAGAGTACGGCATCACCTGTGCAAATCCCAAATCCTGATGCCGACCTCTTGACACCACCCATCTCACTTCGTACTGTTTTCGTAGAGCAATATTTAGTTTCCGGTATATGAAAGAGGAGGGATCATGACGGACCTCAAGGACGAGCCCCGCAGCACCCCTGCCGAGGCTCACGATGTCGAGTGGCCGCCCTGGAACGGAGTTGACGCAGACATCTACATTCCCCCGAAGTCCCGCCGCCGCTGGTTCTCCTGGTTCAGCAGCGGAACTTCCGAAGAGGAGAGCCGCTCCGCCTGAGCATCCTGACCGCCTGTCATATCCACTTCGTGAAAGTGGCTTTCCGAAATGGTGACAAAGCCGCGGGCTCGGGTTAGACTTTGCGGACGCTGTCGACGACAGCGCAGGGCGGCGTCAGCTGACGCGTATTCCCACCGTATGACGAGGTACGGCGGTTCGAGGTGAACGCCACCTCGAATCGACAAGGAGCGTGACACATGGATGTGACCGTCAACGGGCAGAAGAAATCTCTCTGCGGCATCCGCGCACACGAAAACGCACTGGACTGGCTCCGTTCGAGCCGCCTGACCGGCAGCAAAGAGGGCTGCGCGGAAGGAGAGTGCGGCGCCTGCGCCGTGATGGTCGCCGTTCCCGACGGCTCGGGCGGAAGCACCTGGACGGCCATGAACTCGTGCCTGATTCCCGCGGCAGCGCTCGATGGTCAGGAGGTCGTGACAGCCGAGGGCCTCGGGACGTCCGGCGAGCTGCACCCCGTGCAGGAGAAGCTCGCCGAGGCGGGCGGCTCTCAGTGCGGCTACTGCACCCCCGGCTTCGCGTGCAGCATGGCGGCCGAGTACTACCGGGGTGACCGCACACCATGCGAGCATCCCGAAGACAGCGAGCACGGGCCCAACGGCTTCGACCTGCACGCGCTGAGCGGCAATCTGTGCCGCTGCACGGGCTATCGCCCCATCAGGGATGCCGCGTACGAGCTCGGCTCTCCCGAGGTGGGCGACCCGCTGGCAGAGCGCCGTGAGGCTGCTCCCCCGACTCCCGCTTCGACGGACTACACCGCCGACGACGGCCGCTTCATCCGCCCCGCGACGCTCGAGGAGGCCCTCGGCATCCTCTCGTCTGAGCCCGACGCGGTGCTCGTCGCCGGTTCCACGGACTGGGGCGTCGACGTCAACATCAAGGGGACGCGTGTTCCCCTCATGGTGGCGATCGACCGGCTGCCGGAGCTGCGCACTCTCACGATGGATGACAGCCGCTTCGAGATCGGCGCGGCTGTCACGCTGTCTGAGGTGGAGAAGCACCTGGGCACTCGAATTCCTCTCTTCGGAGAGCTGTTCCCTCAGTTCGCCTCGCGGCTCATCCGCAATCGGGCCACGCTCGGCGGCAACGTCGGAACGGGTTCCCCCATCGGCGACACTCCCCCGGCGCTCCTGGCGCTCGACGCAAGCGTCGTGCTCGCCTCGTCTGAGGGCGAACGCGAGGTTCCTCTCGCCGAGTACTTCACGGGCTACCGGCAGACCGTGCGTGAGCCGGGCGAACTGATCCGCGCCATCCGAGTGCCTCAGCCGCTCGCCCAGGTCACCGCATTCCACAAGATCGCGAAGCGCCGCTTCGACGACATCTCGAGCGTCGCGGTCGCATTCGCGGTCGACCTCACCGACGGTCTGATCTCACGCGCCCGTATCGGCCTCGGCGGCGTCGCCGCCACTCCGCTGCGCGCCCACGCCACGGAGGAACTGCTCGTCGGTCGCCCCATGAACGCCGAGACCGCGCGCCAGGCGGCCGCCTCGCTCGCGGGCGAAGGCACCCCGATGAGCGATCACCGCGCCAGCAGCGAGTACCGCAGCATCATGCTGTCGCAGGCGGTTCTGAAGTTCTTCGCCGAGCAGGCGGAGCGTGAGGAGGTGGGAGCATGAGCGCCCTGTCAGAACGTCCAGAGAACCCGGTCGTCGGAGCCCCCGAACCACACGAGAGCGCCGTCGGCCACGTCACGGGAACGGCCCTCTACACCGATGACATCGCCACACGCGGAGACGCGCTCACAGCGTGGCCGGTGCAGGCGCCTCACGCTCACGCGTATGTCACCGACCTGCGCGTCGACAAGGCGCTCGAGGTTCCCGGAGTCGTGCGCGTCCTCACCGCCGCGGATGTTCCGGGAGTGAACGACGCCGGTGTGAAGGGCGATGAGCCGCTCTTTCCCACTGAGGTCATGTACTACGGCCACGCGGTCTGCTGGGTGCTCGGCGAGACTCCCGAGGCCGCCCGTCTGGGAGCCAAGGCCGTCGAAGTCGACTATGATCCGCTCCCCTCGCTCATCACCGTGCGCGAGGCGATCGAGGCCGAGTCCTTCCAGGGACCGCAGCGCCTGACTCGACGGGGAGATGCGGATGCCGCTCTCGCACGCGCCCCTCGCGTGTTCGAGGGCGTCACCGAGTTTCCGGGGCAGGAGCACTTCTACCTGGAGACGATGGCGTCGCTCGCGTACTACGACGAGGGCGGTCAGCTCTACGTGCAGGCGGGCACGCAGCATCCCTCTGAGACCCAGGAGATCGTGGCGCACGTTCTCGGCCTCTCGAACAACGAGGTCACCGTGCAGTGCATCCGCATGGGCGGCGGCTTCGGCGGCAAGGAGATGCAGCCGCACGGCCTCGCCGCGATCGCAGCGATCGGCACAACTGTCACCGGTCGTCCCGTGCGGCTGCGCCTCAACCGCACGCAGGACATCACGATCACCGGCAAACGGCACGGCTTCCACGTCAGCTGGAAGGTCGGCTTCTCCGACGAGGGCAAGATCCTCGCACTCAAGGCGACCCTGACCGCAGACGGAGGCTGGAGCCTCGACCTCTCCGAAGCCGTGCTCGGGCGCGCGCTCTGTCACCTCGACAACGCGTACTGGATTCCGGACATCGAAGCGCTCGGCCGCATCTCGAAGACGAACAAGACGTCCCAGACCGCGTTCCGCGGCTTCGGGGGGCCACAGGGCGTTTTCGTCATCGAAGACATCATGGGTCGCTGCGCGCCCGAACTGGGCCTGGATGCCGCGGAGCTGCGGCGCCGCAACTTCTACGTTCCGGGCCAGTCCACTCCATATGGGCAGCCGGTTCGTCACGCCGAGCGCATGCACGATATCTGGGATCGCGTGCTCGAGACCTCGGATTTCGCAGCTCGGTCGGCGGAGATCGAAGCGTTCAACGCCGATCACGCGCACACCAAGCGTGCGCTCGCGATCACCCCGATCAAGTTCGGCATCTCGTTCAACGTCGCCGCTTTCAACCAGGCCGGTGCGCTCGTGCTCGTCTACAAGGACGGCTCCGTCCTCATCAACCACGGCGGTGCCGAGATGGGCCAGGGTCTGCACACGAAGATGATCCAGGTCGCGGCGACGGCGCTCGGCGTGCCGCGCTCACGGGTGCGTCTGGCGCCGACGCGCACAGACAAGGTGCCCAACACGTCGGCGACGGCGGCGAGCACGGGTGCTGACCTCAACGGCGGTGCGGTCAAGAACGCGTGTGATCAGATCCGCGACCGGATGGCCGGTGTCGCGGCATCCATGCTTCGAGCCAACCCGAGCGACGTGCGCTTCTCCGGTGGTACCGTAAGCGCTCTCGGGCAGCACGCGACGTTGACGTTCGACGAGGTCGCGCAGGAGGCATACGTGCAGCGCGTGCAGCTCTCGGCATCGGGGTACTACCGAACCGAGGGGCTCCACTGGGATGCCGAGGCGTGGTTCGGCTCGCCGTTCAAGTACTTCGCGTACGGCGCGGCGGCGACCGAGGTCGAGGTCGACGGCTTCACGGGCGCGTATCGAATTCGCCGCGTGGATATCGTGCACGACGTGGGCGACTCGCTCTCGCCGATCATCGACATCGGGCAGATCGAGGGCGGTTTCGTGCAGGGCATGGGCTGGCTCACGCTCGAGGACCTGCGGTGGGATTCCTCCGACGGCCCCGGTCGCGGCCGTCTGCTGACCCAGGCAGCGAGCACGTACAAGCTGCCGAGCTTCTCGGAGATGCCCGAGGAGTTCAATGTGGCTCTGTACGAGCGTGCGCACGAGGATGGCGTGGTCTACGGATCGAAGGCCGTCGGCGAACCACCGCTCATGCTGGCGTTCAGCGTGCGTGAGGCGCTGCGGCAGGCCGCGGCATCCTTCGGACCGGCCGGTGTGACGCGCGAGCTGGCGTCGCCGGCGACACCGGAGAACGTCTTCTGGGCGTTGCAGGATGCCGCGGCGAAGAACGCCCCGGATGTTGCCGCTGCAGACCTCGGCGAACCGAGTCTCGCAGGGTCCTGATGGACTGGCTGAGCGCTGCTCAGGCGCTGCGCGACCGCCGTGAGAGCCACGTGATCGTGACGCTCGCGGCGGTCCGCGGCCATTCCCCGCGCGACGGTGGCGCAAAAATGGTCGTCGCCGCCGACGACGCATGGGGGAGCATTGGCGGCGGCAATCTCGAGGCCACGGCGATCGATC
Organism: Paramicrobacterium salitolerans; assembly: GCF_051513965.1. GTDB lineage: Bacteria > Actinomycetota > Actinomycetes > Actinomycetales > Microbacteriaceae > Paramicrobacterium. Next base: position 431,367 of record NZ_CP195847.1, on the reverse strand, counting down.
GTGCGCGCAGAATGCTCAGGGATGCCTCAGGTGTGCCGGAGCTTCTCACGCTGAACCTGAGCGACAAGGCCCCGGCAGAGTACGGCGTGCAGTGCTGTGGGGGCGAAGTGACCATCCTGCTGGAACCAATGCGGACGATTCCCTCTGTCGCGATCTTCGGCATGGGTCATGTGGGCGCTGAGCTCGCACGTGTGTTGGCACGTCACGACATCGATCTGGCTCTCGTCGATTCACGCGAGGAGATCCTCGAGGCCGGTTCATTCGAGTCTCTTCCGGGACCTGCCACGATCGCCGTGCATCACGCTCCCGTTCCGGAATCGGTGCTGCAGCTTCTTCCACCTCGCAGCCATGTGCTGATCATGACGCACGATCATGCCGAAGACCTCGCCCTGTGCGACCTGGCGCTTCGCACGCCCGGACTCGCTTCGATCGGTCTCATCGGGTCAAGTGCGAAGTGGGCCAGGTTTCGCAAGAAGCTCAACGAGGCCGGTCACTCCACGGAGGAGATCGAACGTATCCAGACGCCGATCGGCATCGACAGCATCCGCTCGAAAGAGCCCGCTGCGATCGCCGTGAGCGTCGCCGCCGATCTGCTGAGCAAACGCACTGGTTAACGCTTGACCTGGTCACGGAAGCAACGTGGCTACCGTTTCGACATCACCCTTGACTGTGCCGACGACCGCCCATGAACCGGACTGACGACTCTGCCGCTTCCACTAGCCGATCTGCGATTTCGGCATCGGGTGCCAATGTATCTCAACGGTGATGTGCCAGTAGTGCGTATTTCAGGATGTTTCTCTACAACAATCGAGCGACGTCGGAAGGGCTGCACTGGTGAGGACTACGTCGTTGAAGGCCGCACTCGTGAGCACTGTGCTGGCCCGTTTCGCACTGTTGAATCACGATGAACCGAGTAGCTCCGCCCCGTCGGCGACGTCCAGCTCATGGCGCCGTCGGGCTGCCTGCGGGGTGTCCATCTCGTGGTGTGTTTGATGGTGTGATGCTTCGGCACAGGCACATCAGGTTCTCTGGCGTGGAGAGACCTCCGTCTTTCCACGCGACGATGTGGTCGACCTCGCAATGCCAGGCAGGCTCGTCACAGTCCGGGAAGTCACACGTCATATCTCGAAGCCGAATCTCACGTTTGAGCTTGTCGCTGAGTCGATATCTGGTGGGATCGACGCATTCATAGCGCCCGGTGACCGGATCTGTGAGGACTCGGGTGAAGCTCGTCGCACTGCCGACCAGTGTGCTTGCGGTGGCCGGATCGATCGGGCCGTAACCGTCGATGACCGCGGGCTCCGCACTCAGGCCCAGAAGAGAGAGAACGGGAACTGTGATCGTGACGCCCGGACGAAGCGCTGCGAGTTGAGCGCGCGTGAGCGTCACCGTATCGCTCGAGTTCGGCACTGAGCCTGCGGTGGCATCAGTGTCAGTGTCAGTGTCAGTGTCAGTGTCAACGGCGGCAGCATCAGCAGAGACATCAGCGGCTGTGCTGTCACTGAAGTCGTCGCCGAGATCGTCTTCATCGGCGATGGATTTTGCCGCAGCCGCAGTGACGCGCGGATCTGCCGCCGCCTCAGGCTCAGCGCCGTCGTCTCGCCCCTCGTGTGTTCCTCGCGTCGCGTGCGCATCAGCGTCACCGGTCGCGGGAGTGAACGCGACCGGAACCGTTCCGGTCGTGCCGTTCAGGCTCGCCGCAAGGTGCTCGATCACGAGATCGGCCTCGATCTGCTGCAGCGTGCGGTCATCGCCTCCGGACGCCTGGATACGACGGGCGAGCGCCCGTGTGCGCTCGCTGGCAGCCTGGACCACGTCAGCCGAGTGATAGACCCCGAACCAGCCCATACCGTCTCTATCGCAGACGAGATCGACTTGGCGGCTCTCGAAAGCGGTGTCTTTGCGCTTCTGAATCGACTCCGGGTGCAGCTGCTCACGGATCTTTCGCGCTGTCGCGCGGAATCGCGAGGGGTTCTGCGTGCGCGCGGCGCCCACGACGGCCTCGTCGAACTCGAGGAGCACATCGTCCGGCAGCGACCATGCCTCGTGCGCCGCCGTGCGCGCGTTCTGAGCGCTGATGTAGCCGTACTGCAGCCACTCCCAGATCTGCGGCAGCTGACGGACGACGGTCACGGCTTCGTGCACCAGCGTCGCTGCCGCACGCTCAGTGATCAGCAGCCGAGTCGCGATCTCCGCGATGAACGCTCGGCGCGTCGCCTCTGCGTCAGTGATGCGCCACTCCTCACGCGACTCGGCGAGAATCAGCTCTTGCTGTTCGAAGAACGCATGATGCGCCGCGGAGATCGCCCGAAACCGATGAGCCTCTTCTTTATTCAGGTACTCTTGCGCCCCATCAAGAGCGGAGAATGACGACCAGATGAGCTCTTCGCCCTCTGCAATGGGCGGCTCACACTCATCTTCGAGCTCAATCACGTCACGGATGAACCAGTACTCATCAGGCAATCGCGCATCGTGGTCACCCATCGGCACAGGGCCACTGAGCAACGAACACAGCTGCGCTTGATTCATGCTTCCACTGTACCAGAATTAGAACATAGTTTCGATAGTATGAGTGGACGTTTCGTCTCTGTGTCTCCTGACAGACCGGAGCGGACGTCAGACCGAACGGCGCTGCGCCGGTCGCAACGCTGAATGCATTGCGACCGGCGCAGGGTGTGGCGTGCGTCTCGGAATCAGCCTCCGAGCAGCGCTGTGATCGGACCGCGAATGAAGTACAGCAGGAACCCTGCCGACACGATCCACAGGAGCCAATGGACCTTGCGCGCCCGACCTGCGGCCGCATTGACGACGGCCCAACTGATGAATCCGACGCCGATGCCATTCGCGATCGAGTAGGTGAGCGGCATCGTGACGATGGTCAGGAACGCGGGGAGCGCCACCGAGAACTTCGTGAACTTGATGGCACGGATCTGCCCCATCATCATCGCGCCGACGACGACGAGGGCCGCAGAGCCGACCTCCATCGGGACGATGCCCGTGAGCGGAGTCAGGAACATCGACGCGAGGAACAGCACACCGGTGATGACGCTTGCGAAGCCCGTGCGCGCCCCCTCGCCGATGCCCGACGCTGAGTCGACGAACACCGTGTTCGACGAACCCGAGGTCACGCCACCCGCGATCGCGCCGGTGCCCTCGATCACGAACGCCGCGCGCAGACGAGGGAACGTGCCATCTTTATAGGCCACGCCCGCCTGCTTCGCGAGGCCGGTCATCGACCCCATCGCATCGAAGAAGTTCGTGAACACGAGCGTGAACACGAGCATCGTCGCTGACAGCATCCCGACCCGTTCGAACGAGCCGATCAGGTCGAACTGGCCCACGAGCGAGAAATCCGGCACCGACACGATCTGACTCGGAAGGCCCGGCACGTTCAGGTGCCAACCACCCTCGGCACCGGGTTCGATGCGCCAGATCGCCTGAGCGATGATCGCCAAGACGGTCGACACAGCCATGCCGATGAGGATGCCGCCGGGCACACGACGGGCGACGAGGATGCCGATGAGCAGAAGCGCCACGACGAAGATCGCGGTCGGAATGGTCGCGATGCTTCCCCCGTCGCCCAGCTGCACGGGAACGCCCTGCGCAGGGGTGACGAATCCTGAGTCGATGAACCCGATGAACGCGATGAACAGGCCGATGCCGACCGTGATCGCTGCCTTGAGCTCTTTGGGGATCGCCCGGAAGATCGCGGTGCGAGCACCGGTGGCTCCGAGCACGACGATGATGACGCCGTTGATCACCACGAGCCCCATAGCCTCGGGCCACGTGACCTCGTGGATGACAGATACCGCGAGGAACGAGTTGATGCCGAGCCCCGCAGCCAGGCCGAACGGCAGGTTCGCGACCACGCCGAACAGCAGCGTGATGACGCCCGCGGTGAGACCAGTGACGGCACCCACCTGTGCGGCGGGCAGCCATCCGCCAGCAACGTCGGTGGGCGCGGCGTCGGCGGCATGGCCGCCGAGGATCAGCGGGTTGAGGATGACGATGTACGCCATCGTCACGAAGGTCACGAGTCCGCCACGCACCTCGCGCCCGACCGTGGAGCCGCGCTCCGTGATCTTGAAGACGCGCTCGAGAACTGAGTTCGTCTTCGGCGCGTCGACCGGCGTGGTGGTCTCAGAGTTGTCTCGAGTCTGAGTCATGGCGCCACCTCAGTATTCGATACGGGTCGCCGTGCGGCCCCACTCGATGAAGGGTGCCGTTCGCGCGGCATCCTCGAGATCGATGCGCAGCACCGGAAGCATCGACGGGCGCCGTTCGGGCTCGTCGAAGAACCGATAGAACTCGGCGTCGTCGAACCCAGCGACGGCGGCATCCGTCCGATCTGCGGCGAACACCACCCGGTCGAGGCGCGCCCACAGCGCCGACGCGAGACACATGGGGCAGGGCTCGCAGCTCGTGTAGAGCACGGCGCCGGCGAGACTGAAATTCTGGATGCCTTCGCATGCCGCCCTGATGGCGGTCACTTCGGCATGAGCTGTCGGGTCGTAGTTCGCGGTCACACGGTTGACGCCCTCGAACTCGCGCCCGTCTGCCGTCACGACGAGGGCGCCGAAAGGGCCGCCCTGCTTCATGACGTTGTCGGTTGCGATGTCGATTGCACGAGCCAGATAGGCCTCATCGACGGGGGTGCTGGAGAGTGCGGTCATCGTCGTCCGTCACCTTCTATCGGTCCCGGACGACGCCACAGGGAGTTCGCAGCACGCCGACCGGAAAATGGGAATTCTTCGAGAAACGCATTTTTCACGGTGGTCATCATCGACGAGCGTGTTGCGGCTGGAGTCGAATGTAACAGGATCTCGAGAAAATGTCGAGATTTTTGAAATCGCGTTTTTGTATAGTGGAAATGCTGGCACGGTGTGGTGTTAGCCTGAGAGGCCAACGAGGAGGTGAGCATGAGCGAAACGACTCCGTCGGCAGACGACTCGGGAGCTCGCACCTCGCCCGTCGCCCTCCCGATCCCCAGCCTCAGAGCTCCGTCTGACGGGGCGCAGTTCAGCACCGACCGGCGCGGCAGGATGCTTCAGGATCTGCGCATCTCGGTGACGGATCGTTGCAACTTCCGCTGCGTTTACTGCATGCCGAAGGAGATCTTCGGACGCGACTTCGCCTTTCTCGAGCGCGACGAGCTGCTGACATTCGAGGAGATCGAGCGAATCGCCCGCGTGGCCGTGCAGGGCGGAGTGCGGAAGATCCGGCTCACCGGCGGCGAGCCTCTGCTGCGTCGCGGCATCGAAGACCTGATCGCCAAGCTCGCCGCAATTCGACGCCCTGACGGCGAGAAGGTCGATATCGCGCTCACGACCAACGGTTCGGCGCTCGCCCTGAAGGCGCAGGCGTTGAAGGATGCCGGGCTCGATCGCGTCACCGTCTCCGTCGACTCGCTCGACGAGGAGACATTTCAGCGCATGAACGACGTGAACTTCCCGCTGCATCGCGTATTCGACGGCCTTGCCGCCGCGCACGAGGTCGGCCTCGGCCCGATCAAGATCAACATGGTTGTGAAGAAGGGCCTCAACGACCACGATATTCTCCCGATGGCGCGCTATTTCAAGCAGACGCCGTACGTTCTGCGCTTCATTGAGTACATGGATGTCGGCTCCACGAACGGATGGCGCCTCGACGACGTCGTGACCGCCGACGAGATCGTCGAGCAGATTTCGGCGGAGATGCCGCTCGAGACGCTGAATCCGACGGCGCCCGGCGAGACGGCATCCCGCTGGCGCTACACCGATGGACAGGGCGAGATCGGCGTGATCGCGTCGGTCACGAAGGCGTTCTGCTCATCGTGCACACGCGCACGGATCTCGACCGAGGGGCGACTGTTCACGTGCCTCTTCGCGAATGCGGGATACGATCTGCGCGAGCTGCTGCGCTCGGGAGGAACGGACGAGGACCTGGATGCCGCGCTGCGAGGCATCTGGGCGAATCGTGCTGACAACTACTCGGAACGACGGGCGAGCCTCACGCCCGGAACGCGCCGCAAGATCGAGATGTCGTACATCGGCGGCTGAGCTACTCCGCCGCGAACGGCTCGCGCGAGCGACGACCGAGATGGTGGAAGAACACGTTCAGTACGACCGCCATGATCGTCGCCGAGCTGATGCCCGACTGGAAGATCACCTGGAACCAGCTCGGGAACTGCGCGTAGATCTCGGGCTGCACCATGGGCAGCATTCCGAAGAACAGCGAGATCGCGACGAGCAGCAGGTTCAGGCTGTCGCCGAGGTCAGCCTTTGCGAGGGTGTGGATGCCGCTGGCCGCGACGGTTCCGAACAGGGCGATTCCGACACCCCCGAGAACGGGCGTCGGTATCGCCGCCACCACACGCCCGAGCACGGGGAAGGCGCCGAGAACGACGAGAACGACGCCTCCGGCCGCGACGACGAAGCGGCTCGAGACCTTCGTGATTGCGACAAGGCCGACGTTCTGCGCGAACGCGCTCTGCGTGAAGGAGTTGAAGACCGGCGACACCGCGCTCGAGAGCATGTCTGCGCGAAGCCCCGCGGCCACACGCTTGGAATCGACCTTGGTTCCCACGACCTCCCCGACGGCGAGAATGTCGGCCGTCGTCTCGGTGAAGGTGACGAGGACGAGGATCATCATCGAGATGATGGCGGGCGCATCGAAGGTGGGCGGGCCGAGGACGAACGGCTGCGGCAGGGCGAAGACGGGCCCCTCCGGGACCGCGGAGAAGTCAGCCATGCCGAGCACCGCAGCAACCGCGGTGGACACGACGAGGGAGATGAGAATCGAAAGTCGGGACACCGCCGCGGACCCGAACTTGGAGAGCACGACGACCAGGAGGAGCGACAGCGCGGCCAGACCGATGTTCGCCACCGATCCGTAGTCTGCCGCCTCGGCATCCGACCCCATCGCCCAGCCTCCGGCGACGGGCAGCAGCGATGTGCCGACCATCACGATCACGACACCGCGGACGACCGGCGGGAAGAAGCGAAGGAGAACCGCGAAGAAGGGCGCCAGCAGAAGACCGATCACGGACGACACGATCACCGCACCGAAGATTCGCGGCAGCCCTCCCCCATCGTCGAGGATGGCGAGCATCATCGCGACGCCGGAGAACGACACCCCTTGAACGAGCGGCAGCTTCGACCCGAAGAACGGGATGCCGAGCGTCTGCAGCAGAGTCGCGAGCCCGCCGATGAAGAGGCAGCACGTGATGAGCATCCCGATGTCGCTCGTCGACAGACCCGCCGCCTGCCCCATGACGAGCGGCGGCGCGATGATGCCGCCGTACATCGTCAGAACGTGCTGGACGCCGTAGACGATCGTGGGCCAGAGCGGCAGCTTCTCGTCTTCCGGACGCACCTCGGCTGTCGATTCGCTCTGCGCGTCGGCCATGCTCGCTGTGCTCCTCACTGTGCCCAGGCGCACAGGCGGCCCAGACGTCGATTCATCGTGCGCCGGACGTGCAGCTCAGCGTGGCGACGTCACTTACGCTGAGCGAACCGGCAAGACGATCCTAAACTGCGTACGCCCGGGCTCGCTCGTCACGCTCGATGTACCGCCGTGCGCCGCGACGACGCCGTGCACGATGGCGAGACCGAGCCCCGTGCTGCCGGTGGATCGGGCACGGGAACTGTCGCCCCGCACAAAGCGCTCGAAGACCGCATCCACCATCTCAGGATCGATGCCCGGCCCGTTGTCCGTCACAGTGATGACCGCGTCGCGCCCCTGGAGGGACAGCTCAGTCTCGACGGCGGTGCCCTCCGGCGTGTGCACGCGAGCGTTCGTCAGCAGGTTCAGCACCACCTGGAAGAGACGCTGTCTGTCTCCTCCGACGATGACCGGCTGACTCGGCGTCGTGAGCTGCCAGACATGCTCAGAGGATGCCGCACGGGCGTCCGACACGGCGTCGGTGACGAGCTCCGTCAGGTCGACCGGCGCGGTCTCGAACTCACGCCCCTCGTCGAGCCGAGCGAGCAGGAGCAGATCCTCCACGATGTCGGTCATACGGCGAGACTCCGACTCGATGCGACCGAGAGCATACCGCGTGTCGTCGGGGATCTCCTCGCCGCTCATTCTGGTCAGCTCGGCGTATCCGCGGATCGATGCGAGCGGCGTGCGGAGCTCGTGGCTCGCGTCGGAGACGAATCGGCGCACCTTGTCCTCGCTCGCCTGCCTGGCCTGGAGTGCGTGGGAGACGTGCTCGAGCATGCGGTTCGTGGCGGCCGCCACGCGCCCCACCTCGGTCACGCCCTCGGGGTCGTCGGTCGGCACGCGAACGGCGAGCGCGACCTCGCCGCGGTCGAGGGTCATGGTCGAGACGGTCGTCGCCGCGGCCGTCACGCGATCGAGCGGTCGAAGCGCGAGCCTCACGAGCGCGTAGGCGCCTCCTCCGGAGATCACGAGCACCCCGACCGCCACCGCGAGCACCACGAGGATGAGCTCGGAGATCGTGCTCTCGATGTCGGCGAGGGGAAGCCCCACGATGATGGAGACACGCGCGTCGACCGGGACGGCGAGCGCGCGGTAGTTTCCGAGGCCGGGGCCGAGATACACCGTCGTCGGGTGCGAGCCGATCTTGGCGTCCTGCAGTGCCGTGGCCTGGTGCTGGCTGAGCGGCGGGATGTTCAGGTTGCTGTCGAGGTAGCCGCCGGCGACGACCGTGTCGTCGACCGTCACCGCGCCGAGCGTGCCGACCGACTGACCGAGGGAGCTGATGAAGTCGGGGGCGCTCCCGGTTCCGGGGTCACCGTGTTCGATGGATGCCGCCGAGCGCGACGTCGCCTCCGTCAGCTGCTTGTCGATGCGCCCCATGAGAATGGACTGCACGCTGAAGACACTCACGACCCCGATCACGAGGGCGGAGAGCGTGATGAACGCCACCGTCGCGACGACGAGCGTGCGACGGAGCGCCCAGGGCGACCGGCGCGCGGTCACCTCAGACCGCCTTCAGCATGTACCCCGCACCGCGAACGGTGTGGATCATCGGCTCACGTCCAGCGTCGATCTTCTTGCGAAGGTAGGAGATGTACAGCTCGACGACGCTGGCCTTTCCGCCGAACTCGTAGCTCCATACGCGGTCGAGGATCTGCGGCTTGCTGAGCACCCGACGCGGGTTCCGCATGAGGTAGCGCAGCAGCTCGAACTCGGTCGCGGTCAGCTCGATCGGCTCGCCGCCCCGCGTCACCTCGTAGCTGTCTTCGTCGAGCACGAGATCTCCGACGGTGATGACGGAGTCCGCTTCCGCCGCGACTCGCGCCGTGCGTCGGATGAGGCCGCGCAGTCGGGCCACGACCTCCTCGAGACTGAACGGCTTCGTGACGTAGTCGTCTCCGCCCGCCGTGAGACCCGCGATGCGATCGTCGAGGGCATCCTTCGCCGTGAGGAAGAGCACGGGGACATCGTCACCGTCACCGCGCAGTCGCTGCAGCACCGACATCCCGTCGAGGTCAGGGAGCATGATGTCGAGCACGATGACGTCGGGCTTGAAGTCGCGCGCCTTAGCGAGGGCCTCCTGCCCGGTCGCCGCAGTCTGGACGTCCCAGCCCTCATAGCGGAGGGCCATCTTCATGAGGTCGGTGAGGCTCGCCTCGTCGTCGACCGCGAGCACGCGAATGGGTGAGCCGTCGGCACGGGTCATGGTGGTCGTGGCGGGATCTGCCGCCTGCGGGTACATGCTCATGTTCTCCAGTATCCGCGGCAACCTATGAATCCCCAATGACTGCGCTTTGTGCTTTCAAAGAATCGGATTTTTGGGGCAGTGCGCGGCGTGTCCGTCGCCGCCACGCCGCACCGAATCCGAGATTTCCGACTCCTTGTTTCGAACGTCGGAGTGCGGACCCACGCAACCGACTGAGAATGTGCCGAGACCTCCCACCCAGAGGACGGAATTAGTTGCGCACAGTCAACCATTTACATATAGTTGCGGAATACAACGATATTCGTTCGACCTTTTCAGGAGCCTCCCCGCGTGACATCCGCCCCCGCACCCGTCGTCGACCACGCTGCCGGCGAGACGCCTAAGATGAGCCACCGCGAAGTGCTGCAGGCACTCTCGGGACTGCTCACGGGCATGTTCGTCTCGATCATCTCGGGAACCGTCGTCAGCAGCTCGCTGCCGATCATCATCGCCGACCTCGGAGGTACACAGGCCTCCTTCACGTGGGTCGTCACGGCGACGCTGCTCGCCACGACCGTGTCGACGCCCATCTGGGGCAAGCTCGCCGACATCTTCAACCGCAAGCTGCTCATTCAGATCGCGCTCGTGATCTTCGTCGCATCGTCGGCCATGGCCGGCTTCTCGCAGGACCCCGCCTCTCTCATCACCTGCCGCGTCTTCCAGGGACTCGGTGCGGGTGGCCTGACCTCGCTCAGCCAGATCATCATGGCCGACATTCTGAGCCCGCGCGAGCGCGGCAAGTACATGGGCCTCTTCGGTGCTGTCATGGGCGTCGGAACCGTCGGCGGACCGCTCATCGGCGGCTTCCTCACCGACGCGATCGACTGGCGCTGGAACTTCTTCGTGGGCGTCCCCTTCGCGATCGTCGCGATCATCCTGCTCCAGAAGACGCTTCACCTGCCCGCGGTGCCCAAGGGCAAGGTCACGATCGACTACCTCGGCACCGTTCTCCTCGCTGGCGGAGTCTCGCTTCTGCTGATCTGGGTGAGCCTTGCCGGCACCGAGTTCGACTGGTGGAGCACTGAGACCTTCGCGATGGTCGGCGGCTCACTCGTGACGCTCGCCGTGTTCATCTTCGTCGAGTTCAAGGCGACCAACCCGATCATCCCCCTCCCACTGTTCAAGAACCGCACATTCACTCTCGCGGTGATCGGCAGCATCTCGGTCGGTGTCGCGATGTTCGGCACGTCGGTCTTCCTCAGCCAGTACATGCAGCTCGCTCGCGGAGCCAGCGCGACAGAGTCCGGCCTCATGACCATCCCGATGGTCGCGGGGATGCTCGTGTCATCGACGCTCATCGGAATGGTCATCTCACGCACCGGCAAGTGGAAGCGCTACATGGTCCTCGGTTCGATCATGCTGACCGTCGGCATGTTCCTGATGGGCACGATCCGCTTCGACACGAACTTCGCGATCGTCTCGGCGTACATGGTGCTTCTCGGCGCCGGCGTCGGAATGGTGATGCAGAACATGGTCCTCGTGGTGCAGAACGCCGTCGACCCACGTGAACTCGGCGTCGCCAGCTCAGGCGTCGCGTTCTTCCGCAGCCTGGGTGGCACCGTTGGAATCTCCGCGCTCGGCGCGGTGCTCGGTTCGCAGGCGACGAGCCTCATGGCCGACCGCAAGGACGACCTGATGGCGGCCATCATGAAGCTCGGTGAGAAGGGCGCCGGCGTCGCCGATGCCCTCTCCAGCGGCCAGCTTCCCGCGATGAAGGACCTCCCGGAGAGCGTCCGCGTGATCATCGAGTCGGTGTACGGCCAGGCGGTCGCCGACATCTTCGTGGTCGCCGCTCCGCTCGCGATCGTGACCATCCTCGCGGTGGCCTTCCTCCCCAACCTCTCGCTCAGCACCAAGACGAATCACCAGCGCATGACGCAGTCGAGCGCCGAGGCCGGCGACGATGTCGCTCAGGTCGCCGAGGCGAGCGTCGCTGCGGAGCCGCGCACGGGCCAGCTCGATGCGACCGGTCAGGATGCCCAGGCCAGCGACCGGGACGGCACGTCGAGCGGTCGATAAGATGATGCCCATGACCGGCGAGTCGTCCGACACCAGCGCCCTCGAGGAGGCTATCGGCGAGGTGGAGCAGGAGTTCGGCTCCATGTATACGCACATGCGGCACGTGCTCATGCGCCGAGCCGAGGCCGTGCATCCCGAGCTGACGGTCTTCGGCTTCAAGGCGCTGCGGATGCTGTCGCACGAAGACGGCCTGCAGCAGGGCATCATCGCCGAGCGTCTCTTCACTGACAAGGGCGTGGTGAGCCGCGTCGTGCGTCAGTTGGAGTCGCTCGGTCTCGTGCGGCGCGACCCAGACCCGACGGATGGGCGCGCGCAGATCGTGTCCGTCACGGACGAGGGCCGCGATCGGCTCGATCAGGTGGTCTCCGATGACCGGTCGATGCTCCGTGCCAGGCTTTCCACATGGGAGTTGGACGACATCCGCCGCCTGCGCACGCTTCTCGCGAAGCTGAACGAGGTGACAGACGAACGGGAACACGAGCTGCGCCAGAGGTGTTGAGACGGGCATGGACATCGTGCTCTACACGTCCGCCTTCTGCGCTCCGTGCGCGTCGGCTCGGGCCACACTCGCGCACGTGAAGCGGCTCGTTCCGGCGCTCACATCGACGGAGCGTGATGTCGTCCGCTTCGAAGAGGATGCCGCGGCCGACGGCATCCGATCGACCCCCACCTTCATTCTGAGATCGGATGCCGGTGACGAGCTGTTCCGCGCGGAGGGAGCGCCTCGTCTCGACCAACTGCTCACCGCTGTCGCGCAGCACATCGACCTGCCGCGCTGAGCGCGCCGCTGACCCGCGGCGCGCTCAGCGGCGAAGCATCAGCAGGTGAGCCCGGAGCCGGGGCTCACGCCGAGGATCTCGACGATCCGCTCGTACTTCGCGACGCGCTTCTCAACCGAGGCCGGGTTGCCGCCGTTGCACTCGAGCGAGCCGTTCAGCGAGTTGATGGCCTGACCGAAGCCCGCACCGCTCACCATCGCCTCGTGCGAGGTCATCACACCGGGTCCGTTCTGCGTGTTCCAGTACCACAGCGCCGTCTGCCAGGCGATCGAGGGGTCCTGTTCGACGAGCCACGGATCGTTCAGCAGGTCGATGCCGAGTGCCTCACCCGCGGCGTGGTAGTTGAAGTTCCAGCTGAACATGATCGGGCCGCGGCCGTAGTAGGCCTCCTGCCCGGCCGGGCAGCCGAAGGGCTGCGAGTAGTCGCACTTGATCCAGTAGTTGTCCTCGTTGATCTCCTTGACGTACTGGAGGCCCACAGATTCAAAGTCCGCCTGAGCGAGGAAGGCCGCGGCTTCGCGTGCGCGCGTCGTCTCGGTTCCGACGCTCGCGAACTCCGGGTACGCGTTCAGCGCGTCGACGATGCCCTCGTAGGTGTAGAACGGGTCGCGGTCCGGAAAGATCTCGTCGAACTCCTGCTCGCTCACGACGAAGTCCTGGCCGCCGCCCTCGCAGGCGCCCACCTCCACCCACACGTTCGACACACCGGGCATCACGGCCTGGGTCCACCAGCGCGCCTCCCAGTTGTGCCCGTGGTGCGAGGCCGTGTCACCGCCCGTGTAGGCCTGCGTGGCGCTCCAGGTCTCGGCGCACTGGGCGGGGGCGTCCTCCGCGGCGTTCGCGGGTGCCGCGGCGATGACGCCGGCGGCGATCGTACACGCGGCCGCGAAGCCCGCTGTGAGCGCTCGGCGCAGCTTTCCTGTCATGTGCAACTCTGCTATCGTCATTGATCGTGTTGCAAATGCTGCACAGCTTTATGCAACATCCCTAACAAACGTAGCAACGCCGACAGCGCGAGGCGAGCAGATGACGCCCCCTGTGGACAACGGCACGCGAGCTCGGTGCCAGAGTTTCGCGTCCCTCGGGAGAGAATGGACGGGTGAATTCCAAGCTCCTCCAACGCGTCATCGCCGATTCCAGCGACCGCGTCGGATGGCTCAGGGCCCGCTCCCGCGGAATCACCGCGACCGACGTCGCCAAGCTCTCCACCCCGCACTCCATTCAGGTGGCCGCCGACGCGAAGCTGCACGGCACCGGGTTCACGGGCAACGCCTACACCGAGCACGGACGCCGCCGCGAACCGGAGATCGCCTCGTGGGTCGCCGCGACCCACGGCATCCAACCCTCGTCTGCGCTCTTCCGGGCTGAGATCGAGCACCGCCACCTCGCCACGCCGGACGGCGTCGCCACGACAGATGACGGACGCGTTCTGCTCGCCGAGATCAAGACGACCACGAAGCCGTGGCGCTCGATTCCGCGCAACTACCTGCGGCAGGTCTGGTGGCAGCAGTACGTTCTCGGCGCGGAGCGCACGCTCGTCGTGTGGGAGCAGCACACCAACTTCGTTCCGGTGGGCGATGAGCCGCTGTGTCAGTGGGTGGACCGCGATGACACGCAGATCTCGCGGCTCATCGGCCTCGCGAATCAGCTCATCGACGAGCTCCACCGTCGCACAGCACGCTGACTGGCGGCATCCTTCACGTCATCGCGCATCGATGACCGCTCACTCTGTCGTACGCTGAAGTGACCTGCGAACCGACCTCATCACGGAGAAGAGTGGACACCTCAGCCAGCACAGCGACCGACCCCGCACAGCCGATCCGCATCGGAATCGTCGGCTACGGCAACCTCGGCCGCGGCGTCGAAGCCGCGATCGCGAAGAACCCGGACATGAGCCTCGTGGGAATCTTCACGCGGCGACCGGCCGACAGCATCACGCCGATCGACCCGGAGGCATCCGTCTTCTCGATCGACGACCTCGCGGGCAGGGAAGGCGACATCGACGTGCTCATCCTCTGCGGCGGGTCGAAGTCGGATCTTCCGGAGCAGGGTCCCGAGCTCGCCTCACGGTTCAACACCGTCGACAGCTTCGACACGCACGCGCGCATCCCCGAATACTTCGAGACGATGGATGCCGTCGCACGGCGCGCCGAGACCACGGCGCTCATCTCGACCGGCTGGGACCCGGGCATGTTCTCGATCAATCGGCTGCTCGGCGAGGCGCTCCTGCCAGACGGCGAGACGTACACGTTCTGGGGGCGCGGCCTCAGCCAGGGCCACTCCGACGCGGTGCGCCGTGTTCCGGGCGTGGCCGCCGGCGTGCAGTACACGCTCCCCGCGAGCGACGCGATCGATGCGGTGCGCAGCGGCAGCCGGCCCGAGCTCTCCACGCGTGAGAAGCACACGCGCGAGTGCTTCGTCGTGCTCGAGGAGGGTGCTGACGCGGATGCCGTGCGCGAGGCGATCGTGACGATGCCGCACTACTTCGCCGACTACGACACCACGGTCACGTTCATCTCGGCTGAGGAGCTCGCTCGCGACCACTCGGCCATGCCGCACGGCGGGTTCGTGCTGCGAAGCGGCAGCACCGGCGACGGGCACTCGCAGGTCATCGAGTACAGTCTGGCGCTCGAGAGCAACCCGGAGTTCACGGCGAGCGTTCTCGTCGCCTACTCGCGGGCCGTGCACCGGCTGAGCCAGCTGAAGCAGCACGGCGCAGTCACGGTGCTGGATGTTCCGCCGGGGCTCCTGTCGCCGAAGTCGGCGGCGCAGCTGCGCGCTGAGCTCCTCTAACGCCGCGCCCGCGTAGCGCCGCGCCCGCGCGCGCTGTGGCAGACTGCGGGTATGACCGAGACCATCGCTGTACCTGAGTCCATGACCGCCATCGTCGTCGACGAGCCGGGGGCTGCCGAGACGCTGCACACCGCGACCGTTCCGGTTCCGCCGACCTACATCGGAGACGTGCTCGTGAAGGTCGCGGCCGCGAGCGTGAACCCGATCGACACGAAGATCCGCTCGGGCATGAGCCCCACGGCGAAGGCCCTCAGCTACCCGGCGACGCTCGGTCACGACTTCAGCGGCACCGTCGCACGCTCGCCATACGAGGCTCACCCGCTGAAGCCGGGCACCGAGGTGTACGGAATGACGCGCATCCCGCGCTACACGGGCAGCCACGCCGAGTACGTCTCCGCGCCCACGCTCGCCGTCGCACCGAAGCCCAAGCGACTCTCCCTCGCAGAGGCCGCGGCTGTTCCGCTCGCGGCGCTCACCGCCTGGGGCGCGGTCGTCGACGTCGCGCGCGCCCACTACGGCCAGCGCATCCTGATTCACGCGGGTGCCGGCGGCGTCGGGCAGTTCGCCGTGCAGTTCGCCCGCTTCTTCGGCGCGGACGTCATCTCGACGGCATCCTCACGCAATCTCGAGTTCGTGCGCTCGCTCGGTGCAGGCCGCGTGATCGACTACACGTCCGCCCGCTTCGAAGACGAGATCGAGCCCGTTGACGTCGTGATTGATCTGATCGGCAACGTGCACGAGCGCACGGGCTCGCGCTCGCTGCAGGTGTTGAAACCGCGCGGTCTCTACGTCAATGTGCCGACGGGTTCGTTCCCCGAGATGCTGGCCGAGGCGGATGCCGCGGACGTCGTGGCGACCCGCTTCACCCTGACCCCGAGCGGCGAGGTGCTCGCGAAGATCGCGCGTCTCATCGACATGGGCGAGGTCACGGTGCACGTCGACACGACCTTCCCGCTCGCCGAAGCCGCCGCCGCCCACGAGGCGGTCGAGACGGGGCACACGCGCGGCAAAGTCGTGCTGACCATCGATTGAGCCGTCAGCGCGAGCGGTTCAGTCGCGCAGCACGCGCTGCATGACGAAGTCATCGAACCAGCGGGTCCCCACCTGAAAGCGCCGGGTGCCGACGACCGCGAAGCCGCTCTTCTCGTAGAAGCGCACGGCGCGGGTGTTGAGCTGGTTCACGCCGAGCCAGACTCCTCGAGCCCCGTGGCCGGCGGCCGCCGCGAGCGTCGCCGACATGAGAGCAGATGCCGTGCCCGAGCCGTGCCGGCGAGCCAGGACGTACACCTTGTTCAGCTCGACCGCGGGGCGTGCTGTAACAGCCTCGTCGACGGCGGGATCCGTCGGCGGCGCATCGACCAGCATCGTGTAGCCCGTGATCTCTCCGTCGGCCTCCGCGACGAGCACGATGCGCGTCGGATCCCCGAGGAAGTCGGTGAACCTCTCCACGGAGAGCTGGTCCCGGATGAAGGCCTGAACATCGGCTGCGTCGGCATCTGGAGGGCACGCGAGTCCGAAGGTCTCGGCGGCGACGGCCGAGACCGCGGGGGCATCCTCGTACACTGCCTGCCGAACGACGGTCACACCGCGAGCCTAATCGAGAATGCCCGCGCTCACCATTCCCCAGACACGACGATGCCCCGGCCGCGTGGCGGCCGGGGCATCGTGAAGCGCTGTCTTAGAACGCGTTGGTGTCGAGCGGGATGCCCGGACCGAACGTCGTCGAGACGGCACCCTTCTGCACGTAGCGACCCTTCGAGCTGGTCGGCTTGAGGCGGATGATCTCCTCGAGTGCGGTGTCGATGTTCTCGTTCAGCTGCTCAGCGGTGAAGCTGGCCTTTCCGATGACGAAGTGCACGTTAGCGTGCTTGTCGACGCGGAAGGCGATCTTTCCGCCCTTGATGTCGTTGACGGCCTTTGCCACGTCAGGCGTGACGGTGCCGGTCTTCGGGTTCGGCATGAGGCCACGGGGACCGAGCACCTTACCCAGGCGTCCGACCTTGCCCATGAGCTCCGGCGTCGACACCGCGGTGTCGAAGTCGGTGTAGCCGTCGGCGACCTTCTGGATCAGCTCGTCGCCGCCGACCTCGTCAGCACCTGCGGCGATTGCGGCCTCAGCGGCCGGTCCCGTCGCGAACACGATGACGCGTGCGGTCTTACCCGTACCGTGAGGAAGAATGACGGTACCGCGAACCATCTGGTCCGCCTTGCGGGGGTCGACGCCGAGCTTCAGCGCGACCTCGACCGTCGAGTTGAACTTCGACGACCCGGTCTCCTTCGCCAGGGCGACGGCCTCAGCGGGGGTGTAGTACTTTCCAGCCTCGATCTTCTCGGCTGCGGCCCGGTAGGCCTTGGACTTCTGTGCCATGTTTTTCTCCTCGAGAGAATGTGGTCATCTGCGCCTGGCCGGCGCTGCCACTGAATGTCTTGGGACGAGTGTTACTCGACGGTGATACCCATGGAGCGAGCGGTTCCGGCGACGATCTTCTTCGCGGCGTCGATGTCGTTCGCGTTGAGGTCGGCCATCTTCTGCTCGGCGATCTCCTTGACCTGGTCCTGGGTCAGCTTCCCGACCTTGGTGGTGTGGGGAACTCCGGAGCCCTTCTTGACTCCCGCAGCCTTCTTGATGAGCTCAGCGGCCGGCGGGGTCTTGAGGATGAACGTGAACGAGCGGTCCTCGTAGACGGTGATCTCGACCGGCACGACGTTTCCGCGCTGCGACTCGGTCGCGGCGTTGTACGCCTTGCAGAACTCCATGATGTTGACGCCGTGCTGACCCAGCGCCGGACCGATGGGCGGTGCGGGGTTGGCGGCGCCGGCGTTGATCTGAAGCTTAATCAGACCAGTGACCTTCTTCTTCGGTGCCATGTTTCTTCCTTCTTCTGGTGATCGAACTCCGCCGGAATTGGCGGATGCTCTCCCGATGGCCCTGGCCGGGCCTCGGTAATCCGGTCGGATGCCGTCAGACAGCCGACCGAGGTCTAAAGCTTGGTGACCTGGTCGAAGCTGAGCTCGACCGGAGTCTCACGCTCGAACAGCGAGACGAGCACGGTGAGCTTGCCGCTCTCGGGCTTGATCTCGTTGATCGTGCCGGGAAGACCCGCGAACGAGCCCTCCTTGATGGTGATGGTCTCGCCGATCTCGAAGTCGACCTCGGCGGGAATCTGGCGCTGCGCGGCCTTGCCGCCACCGGTGGAGCCGGACTTGGCGGGCGCGGCTTCCTTGACGTCGACGAGGCTCTTCAGCATGTTGAAGGCCTCTTCGAAGCGGAGCGGCGTCGGGTTGTGCGCGTTGCCGACGAAGCCCGTGACACCGGGCGTGTGGCGAACCACAGACCAGCTGTCCTCGTTGAGCTCCATGCGCACGAGAACGTAGCCGGGAACGCGGACGCGGGTGACCATCTTGCGCTGGCCGTTCTTGATCTCCACCACGTCTTCCATGGGGACCTCGACCTGGTAGATGTAGTCCTCGACATCGAGCGTGCCCTTACGCTGCTCGATGTTCGCCTTCACACGACGCTCGAAACCGGCGTACGAGTGAATGACGTACCACTTGCCGGGCATCATGCGCAGCTCGGTGCGGAACGCCTGGTACGGGTCAACCTCGGGCTCGTCTTCGGCCGCGGCATCCTCAGCCTCGTCCTCAGACGACGGCTGGCCGAGAGCATCGAGCGCCGCGTCGAGGGACTCCTCGACATCGCCGCCTTCGACGTGGAGCGCACGGTTCTCGGCAGGCGTGACCGCCTGCTCTTCGCTCTCGAGGATGTTGCCCTCTTGCGCTTCGTCGACCTCCGACGACTGCTCAGCCGCGGTTGCCCAGTCGACGTCGTCTCGGTTTCTCTCAGACACTGAATTCATTCCATTTCTGTCGTGCGGCACGATTCCGCTGTCCACGCGGTCGGTGCCGTATCAGGTGGGCGTTCGTCAGGCTCCGGGAGTTCCGAAAACGAAGATCACGATCCAGCTGAAGAGCTGATCGAGCCCATACACAATCGCCATCATGAAGATCACGAAGACCAGCACAACGGCGGTGTAGCTCCACAGCTCCTTGCGGGTCGGAGTGACGACCTTCTTGAGCTCCGCGATCACCTGCTTCAAGAACAGGATGATCCCGGCGAAGGGGCCCCGCTTCGCGGCGCGGTCCTTCTTCGCTCGAGCGACGACATCCTCGCTGGGGGTGTCGATTACTTTTCGGGCCAACGTGTTACACCTTTCGTGTGCCGGTGGTCGCGCACCGACGCGCAGGGCGGACAGGACTCGAACCTGCAACCTGCGGTTTTGGAGACCGCTGCTCTACCAATTGAGCCACCGCCCTATGAGTGGGGTTGCACCCACTCTAGAGGTGAAATCTGCACAGCACCACTGAACCTCACACCGGGGACCGATGCCGAAATTGGCACAGAAAAGTTTGGCAGATTTCAACTACCTCGGATAAGTGTACGCGACGTCGCCACCATCTCCAAGCTGAGTTGCGGAGCCCCGCACGAGTCGACGTGGAAAGATGGACGGATGCCGACAGCCGCACGTCCGCGACGCACAGTCGCGGCTCTCGCCGCCTTCCTCGCGACGGCCTTCGGACTTGCGTGGCTCGTTGCGCTTCCGCTCTGGCTGAGCGGCGAAGGCCTGACGCATCCGTGGGCGTCGACCGCCGCGATCGTGATGATGGCGACGCCGACGCTCGGCGCCCTCGTCGCGGTCTTCGTCATCGAGCGCCCCGCGCAGAAGGGCGCCGCGCTCGGGCTGTGGCCGGCCGGCCCACCCTCGCGACTCTGGACATACCTCGGCTTCGGCGTCGCGGTGCCCATCACGCTCGCGTTCGCCGCGCTCGTCGTCGGGGCGCTTCTCGGGGTGTACCCGGCGGACTTCGCCGAGCTCTCCGGCCTGCGACAGCTGCTCGCCGCGCAGGACGCCGGCGATCCACCGGCGCCGCTCCCCCTCATGATCGTCGGGCAGTTCGGCATCATCGTGGTCGGCTCGGTCATCAACATGGTTCCCGCGCTCGGCGAGGAGATCGGCTGGCGCGGGTGGCTGCTCCCCACGCTGCTCCGACTCGGCACGGTGCCAGCGCTGCTCCTCTCGGGGGCGATCTGGGGGCTCTGGCACGCTCCTCTCGTGCTGCTCGGCTACAACTATCCGACCGCTCCCGTCTGGCTCGCTGTGCCACTCATGATGGCCTCGTGCATCGCGATGGGCGCGGTGCTCGGCTGGCTGCGGATCCGCTCAGGGTCCGTGTGGCCCGCAGCCCTCGGCCACGGCGCCTTCAATGCCTGCGCCGGCCTCCCCGCGCTCTTCGTCGGTGCGAACGAGCAGGTCGACACCGTGTCGGCGACCGTGCTCGGCTGGTCAGGCTGGATCGCGCCGATCGTGCTCGTCGCGTGCCTGCTCGCGGCCGGTCAGTTCCGTGCGCCCGCTTCCCGCCTGCGGCGGCGCCGCAGCGGCATCCTACGATCGACCGAGACGCCCGCCTACTCCCCCGAGCTCTCTGCGGTCGAGTCGAATCGCGAGCACGACGCGATCAGCTGACGCTCGGCGCGTGTCTCTCGAGGAAGCGGTACACCTCGTTGTCGTCGACACCCGGGAACTTGCCGGTCGGAAGCGCCGCGAGAAGACTCGTCGGCGTTCGCGCGGCCGGCCAGGACTGCCCCGCCCACGCTTCCGACAGCTCGACCGGCGGACGGCGGCAGCACGACTCATCGGGGCAGGTCGAGTGCGACCGGTTCTGCGTGTCACGACCGCGGAACCACTTCACGTGCGCGAACGGAACGCCGACCGTGATCGAGTAGTACCCCTCCTTCGCCTTCTCGACGCGTGAGGTGCACCAGTACGTGCCGTTGGGGTTGTCGGTGTACTGGTACCAGGGGCTGAAGCGGTCCTCAGCGGCGAACACAGTGAAGGCCGTCCACTTGCGGCAGACCGTGGTGCCTTCGACCGCGCCGAGGGCGTCGGTGGGATGCCTCACGCCGTCGTTCGAGTACGCCTTCACGATCGTGCCGGATTCGTGCGCCTTCGTGAAGTGGACCGGAATGTCGAAGTGCGCCGTGGCGAGGTTCGTGAAGCGGTGCGCGGCGGTCTCGTACGACACGGCGAAGGCGTCGCGGAGGTCCTCCATCGAGATGCGGCGCGCGTTCTTCGCCTCGCGCAGGGTGCGGACCGCGTCCGCCTCGGGAAGCAGGAGAGCCGCGGTGAGGTAGTTCGTCTCGATGCGCTGCCGAAGGAAGTCTGCGTAGTTCTCAGGCTCCTCGTGCCCGAGAAGGTGGCTCGCGAAAGCCTGGACGACCGGGCTGCGCGAGTCGCGGGACGCCGACTGCTGCGTCGGGAGGTAGATGCGGCCGTTCTTCTTGTCCGTCACAGAGCGCGTGGAGTGCGGCAGATCGGGAACATAGTGGAGCGTGAAGCCGAGGTGACCGGCCATGTCACCAACGAGCTGCTGACTGACCGGACCGCCGCTGTGCCCGACGGCGTCCAGCAGCTTTCTGGCCTCGGCCTCGAGCTCGGGAAAGTAGTTGTCGCGTTCGCGCATGGTCGCGCGGAGCTGCGCGTTGGCGCGGCGTGCCTCCTCGGGTGTGGCCGCGCGCTCGCGATGCAGCCGCTCGACCTCCTGGTGAAGCGACAGCAGGGTGCGCAGCATCTCGTCGCTGTACGACTTCGAGATGCGGAACGGTTCGATGCCGAGCGCCGCGAAGACCGGCCCGCGCTGAGCGCGCTCGACGGCGATCTCGAGCGCCGCACGCTCGGTCGGTGCCTCGTCGTTCAGCAGATCGTCGATCGTCGTGCCGAGCGCGAGGGCGATCTGACGCAGCAGCGTGAGTCGAGGCTCCCGCTTGCCGTTCTCGATCATCGAGACCTGCGATGGTGCCCGATCGATGGCGCGCCCGAGCTGCTCAAGCGTCATGCCGCGCGAGACGCGCAGCTGACGCACCCGGTGCCCGAGGGTGAGCGCGTCGATGACCTCGTCATCGTGCTCCTCGGGTCTGATGCTCTCGATCGTCGTCATGAGTCGATGGTGACACGCAGAAAGACGTCACACAACCGAAAAAAGCCGTGAATTTCTGCAATTCTTACGTTTCCGGGGCGAAATCGGGCCATTTCGTGCGAGCAGCAGCCACGATTTTCCGTCATTCACGAGACTCGCTCTCATCGCACACGAGGATCAGCCCACGCGCAGAAGGGCCCCATCACCCCCACCATCCGTGAGAATTGTGAAGAACAGCAGTAATTCACGTCGACGCAGCCCCTTTTCGCGCAATGAGAGGCCGATGGGCCTATATCTACTCAATACCCCCAGAAACCCCGCGCTTTTTCTGAAACCGGAAAAGCGGGGCGAAGTTTGTGCGAGCAATCTCGCCGAACAGGGTTGTGGGAGGCGCACAGTAGATGTACACCGCAACGCAACCGCGAAGGAGAAGATCATGAACAGCACACACATCGTGCGCGACAACGACCAGAACCCCGCGGCTGTGGAACTTGCGGCGGCATGGAGCGAAGACCCGTTCAGCCACCTCACCGTTCCGATGGACTGAGCCTCACGGCTGGTTCGCGCAGCCGCATGGCACACAAGCCACGGCCGTAACGCGTAGAACGAACGCTAAAGAAGAAGGATGCCGCGACCCGCGCTTCGGGTCGCGGCATCCTTCTTCTCTGTCTGACGCACACTCGTGGGCGCGCACCCTCACACGCTACCCTCGTTGTGTGGCTACGACACCGAGACTCTCACAGAAGATCACCGCAATCGCCGAGTCGGCGACACTGAAGGTCGACTCGAAGGCCAAGGCGCTGAAGGCGCAGGGCGCTCCCGTCATCAGCTATGCCGCGGGCGAACCCGACTTCTCGACGCCGGAGCACATCGTCGAGGCCGCGGTCGCCGCGGCCAAGGACCCCGCGAACCATCGCTACACGCCCGCCAAGGGACTGCCCGACCTGAGGGAGGCGATCGCGCAGAAGACGCTGCGCGACTCCAAGGTCGAGGCGAGCCCAGACCAGGTGCTCGTGACGAACGGCGGCAAGCAGTCGGTCTACGAGTCCTTCCAAGTTCTGCTGAACCCGGGCGATGAGGTCATCGTTCCGACGCCGTACTGGACGACCTACCCCGAGGTCATCGGCCTCGCAGACGGCGTAGCCGTCGACGTGTTCGCGGACGCCGATCACGGCTACAAGGTCACCGTCGAGCAGCTCGAGGCCGCGCGCACCGAGCGTACGAAGGTGCTGCTGTTCGTGTCGCCGTCGAACCCGACGGGCGCCGTCTACTCACCAGAGGAGACACGCGCCATCGGCGAGTGGGCGCTCGAGCACGGCATCTGGATCATCACGGACGAGATCTACCAGAACCTCACCTACGACGGGGTCGAGGCCACGTCGATCGTCGCGGCCGTGCCCGAGCTGGCTGAACAGACGCTGCTCGTGAACGGGGTCGCGAAGAGCTACGCCATGACCGGGTGGCGCGTGGGCTGGACGGTGGGCCCGAAGGACGCCGTCACGGCCATGACCAACCTGCAGTCGCACCTGTCGGGCAACGTCAACAACGTGGCGCAGCGCGCGGCGATCGCCGCTCTCACCGGATCGCAGGAGCCCGTGGAGCAGATGCGGCAGGCGTTCGATCGCCGCCGACACACGATCGTCGAGGAGCTCAACAAGGTCAGCGGATTCACTGTGCCGACCCCGAGCGGCGCGTTCTACGTCTACGCGGACGTCTCCGGTGTGATCGGGCGCGAGATCGAGGGTGTAATGCCCACGAGCTCGCTCGAGGTCGCCGATCTTATGCTCGACAAGGCGCAGGTCGCCGCGGTTCCCGGCGAGGCGTTCGGCCCCTCCGGCTACCTGCGCTTCAGCTATGCGCTCGGCGACGACGCCCTGCTCGAGGGTGCTCAACGTCTGCAGAAGCTCTTCGGCTGAGCGGACCTGAGGTGCTGCTCGCGCTCAGAGGACGAACGCGAGCAGCACGATGGCAGCGATGACCACCAGCGCGACGATGATCGCGACGGTGAACCACGGCACGATGGTCTTGCGTGCGGGTCTGTGCGACGTTGCGGGTCTGTGTGACGTGCGAACCGGCGACGCGCCGTACGGCTGCGACGGATCAGGGAGATTGCGGATGATCGGACCCTGTCCTGTCCAGGGCTCCGTGCGCGTCGCACGCTGCTGGGGTGAGCGCTGCGCCGCGGCATCCGTTGTGGGCTCTGTGGGGGGCTGTTCGGCCATGGGGACCTCCTGCGCGACTCCGCTTTCACCCTAACTCAGAGTGCCGACGAGCGCTCGACTCGTTCACCCGAGTTTCATCGTGAACTGATCGAGGAGCTCCTGAGCGAAGCCCTCGTGATCGAACGTCGACGAGCCGAGACACGAGACCGTGATGCCGTACGAGGAGTCCTGCCACATCATGCCGCGCGTGAGCTGCATGAAGAAGCCGCCCGCGTAGTCGAGGCGGCGCCCCGCGAACTCGATCTCGTTGCCATCGGAGACCGGCATCGTCACGACGAAGTCGTCGCCATGGTCGGTGAGGTCGGGGAACTGCGCTCGCAGGTTCGCCTCACTGAGGTCGAGATCTCGGGACGTGTAGTACCCGTCGTCCTTGTCGGGCTCCGGGTCGCCCCACAGGTAGATCCACTTCGGATCCGCCGTGAGATTGCAGATGGGGTCGTCGCTCAGCCAGTACTCGCCGAACTTGTCGTCCTGGCTGTACCAGTTGTCGGCGAGGTCCTTCTCGAAGGTGACGTCTTGCTCGAAGTAGGCGTAGCTCGACAGCGGGTAGACCCCGTTCTCCGGCGTCGAATACGCTGGCGGATCGTAGCTCGGAGCCTTGCCCGACCCCGTCTCGGTCGGGTGGGGCATGGGCGTCGCGCCCCAGGGCAGCGCCGACGACGAGGGTGTCGGCACGGGCGCCGCCTCCGGCGTCGAGCTCGACATGAGACTCGTGACTAGGGTCACGACCGCGACGACCGCGATCGCGGCGAAGGCCGTGATGCCGATTCCGGCGAACACCCAACCGGTCACGCGCCGACGCTTCGACGGCAACACGTACTCGGGCTCGGTGCCCTGGTCGCGGTCGCGCGGGAGCGGTGGCGGCGTGAACGACATGGCTTAAAGTTCGACGCCCACCAGAACGGGCTCGGGTTGGAGCAGGATGCCGAACTCAGCGTGGACGCGCGCCTGCACGAAGCGTGCGAGCGCGGCGACGTCCTCCGCGCTGGCACGGCCGCGGTTGGTCAGCGCGAGCGTGTGCTTCGAGGAGATCGAGGCCTGCGAGCCGGGCAGCTGGAAGCCGCGCGGGATGCTCGCGTGCTCGATGAGCCACGCCGCGCTCAGCTTCACGAGGGACGGCTCGCTCGAGGTGATGGGCGGCGGCTCGACGAAGCCCTCGGAGCCGTCGAGGGGAATCACGGTCTCGGGGCGCTCCTCCGCCGCAACCTCCCACCGAGGAGCGTCGGCCGGCAGACCGCGCGCGATGTGCTCGCTCACGATCGGGTTGGTGAAGAACGATCCGGCGGATGCGGTGTCGCGATCGTCGGCGTCGAGAACCATGCCCTTCGAGCGACGAAGATCGAGAACGGCGCTGCGCACGCGCTCGAGCGGAACGCGGTCGCCGAGTTCCACGTCAAGAGCGCGAGCCAACTGGGCGTAGGCGACGGGCTGGCCGAGGCCACCCTCGGCCTCGCTCAGAATGATGTCGACCGAGAGCACGACCGCCTCGCGCGCGGCAGGCTGACCGCCGTGACGCTTGAGCACCGAGGTGCGGTAGCCGAGGCCGAGCTCTGAGGCGCGGACGTGCTCGCGCTCTCCGGTCTCGAAGTCGAGCAGCTCGACGCCGACGAGAACGCTCGAGAGCTCCTGCCCATAGGCACCGATGTTCTGGATGGGCGCCGCCCCGACGGAACCGGGGATGCCGGAGAGCGCCTCGATTCCGGCGAGCCCGTTCTGCACGGCGTAGTCCACCAGGGCATCCCAGGTCTCGCCCGCCTGCACCCGCAGCACGACGCCCTGCTCGGTGTCGACGCGCTCGATGCCCGTGCTGCGGACGAGCACGATGGTTCCGCTGATCTCGTCATCGGTGGCGAGCGTGTTCGACCCGCCGCCGAGCACCAGCCACGGCTCGTCCGTCTGCCACAGGTCGGTCAGCTGCTCGACGAGTTCGTCCGCGCTGTGGGCGACCAGCATCCGCTCTGGGGCCCCTCCCACGCCGAGCGTCGTCAGCTGGGACAGAGGCGTCGGCTCCACGATCTCGCTCACGCTGGCGTCACAACCGCCTGCGCCTTGCCGAGCACGGTTGCCGCGTCGAAGGTCACGGTCAGGTCGATGCGGGCGGTTCCGGCGTCGACATCGACGGCACCGACCTTCGCGGTGACGGAGACCTCGGCCCCGTCGACCGGATCGACGACGACGGGCCGCGTGAACTTCACCTGGTAGTCGGTGACGCGCGCCGGGTCGCCGATCCAGTCGACGACGGGCTGCACCGCGGCGCCCATCGTGAGCATGCCGTGCGCGATAACGCCGGGCAGATCGACCGATGCCGCGACGTCGTCACGGTAGTGGATGGGGTTGAAGTCGCCCGAGGCCCCCGCATACCGCACGAGAGAGTCGCGCGTGAAGGTGAGGGTGCGCTCGGCGACGACGTCGCCCACGGCCAGCTGAGTAAGGTCTGTGGTGCTCATTCGTCTCCTCGCACAACGAGAGTGGAGATGGCGGTGACGACGTGCCGTCCCTCGGCATCCGTCACTACCGTGTCTGCAGTGACCATGGCGTGCGCGCCGAGCGTCTTCACGCTCGACACGGTGAGCTGCGCGGTGAGCTCGTCGCCGGCCACGATCGGGCGCGTGTAGGTGAAGCGCTGATTGCCGTGGACGACACGGCTGAAGTCGATGCCCGCGTCGGGCTCGGCGAGAAGCTGCTGGAGCGTTCTCTCCTGCACGACGACCGCGAAGGTCGGGGGCGCGACCACATCTGCGTGGCCCGCCGCACGTGCGGCGGCGACCTCGAGATTGATGGGATTGGTCGCGAACACGGCGCGAGAGAACTCGCGCACCTTCTCACGTCCGACGAGGTACGGCTCTGTCGGGGGCAGCGTGCGCCCCTGGATCTCGGGATTCACAGACACGGGTGCAAGCCTACCGTTCACGTGCTTGATGCGCGCCGTGAATCAGAGGCGCGCGGATGCCGGCGCGCAGTAGGCGTGCTCGGTCCAGAGGTGGAAGGTGGCGTAGGCGCGGAGCGGGCGCCAGGCCTCACCCGCGGCCGTCGCGCTCGCGGCATCCTCTGCCCCCATCGCACGCCGCAGCACGAGGTCGCCCGAGGGGAACGCGTCGCGGTCGCCGACGGCGCGGACCGCCAGGTAGTCGGCCGTCCACGGCCCGATGCCCTTCAGCGAGAGAAGGCGAGAGCGGATGCCGGCAGGGTCGCCGTTCAGCTCGAGGCCGTCCGCGAGCGCCGCGGCGACGGAGTGCAGCGTGGCCGCGCGGGAGCGGGTGAGGCCGATGGCGTCGCGGATCTGCTGCGGAGTCTGGCCGGCGAGCGTCGCGGCGTCGGGCAGATGGCGGTAGCCGGTCTCGGGGTCGAGCTCGCCGAACTCTGCGACGAAGCGGCGCTGGAAGGTGCGCGCTGAGGCGAGGGAGACCTGCTGGCCGAGAACAGCGAAACACGCGGCCTCGAGGTCGTCGATGTGCCCGAAGATCCGCAGTCCCGGCCGCCGTGCGACGAGGGGTGCGATGACCGGGTCGTCGGCGAAAGACTCGGCGACGCGGCGCGGGTCAGCATCGAGGTCCAGCCAGCGGCGGATGCGCTGCGCGAGGGCATCGTCGATCGGCAGGGTGCTGGTCGCCCGCACGTGATCGTCATGGAAGACCGCGCGGAGGATGCCCCGCCGTCCGTCATGACTGATGCCGCGCGTGATCGCGGCATCCTCGCTCTCTCGTTCGGCAGAGGCAGCCGTCGCAGAGGGCTCCGGCGCATCGATGCCCGCGACGGAGTGTGTTCGCTGCGCCGCGAGCAGAGCCGCGACGTCGTATGGCCCCGAAAAGGGCAGATCGAGAGAGTGGGCGAGCGCGGTCATGCGTCAGAACAGCTGATCATCGGTCGGGGAATCGTCGCGCTCGAGAGCGAGCAGGAACCTCTTGCGCTCGAGCCCACCCGCGTAGCCCGTCAGAGAACCGTCCGCCCCGATGACCCGGTGGCACGGCACGATGACCGAGAGCGGGTTGCGTCCGTTCGCGGTGCCGACGGCGCGTGTGAGCTTCAGATCGCCGAGCTCCGCGGCGAGATCGCCGTAGCTGCGCGTCTGCCCGTACGGAATGTCGCGCAGCAGCATCCACACCCGCTTCTCGAAATCGGTGCCGCGCGGGTCGAGCTCGAGGTCGAACTCGCGCCGCTCACCGGCGAAGTATTCGCGGAGCTGCTGCCCCGCGACGACGAACGCGGCATCGTCGCGTGCGCCGAGCTCGTCGGCGGGATGCCTGTGGCGGTCGACGTCCATCCACACGGCAGTCAGCGTGACGGGCGCACCAGAGGGCTCGGCCCGCGGGCGCTCATCGGCATCGCGGCGTTCTCCGACGAGGGTGAGCGGGCCGATCGGCGAATCGATGACACTGTGCACGGTGGTCATGGTCTCTCCAGTCTGCCGGGTTCCACCGACACTCTGCAGACGCGCGTCCGGTGCCGAACGTGAGATCAGCGTCCGCGGAGCGCGCGGATCGACAGCTGGATCGCGATCGCGACGAGGAACGCCGCGAAGAGCACGTTGCCGACCATCGGGTCGATCGCGCCCGCAAGCAGCGCCCCGAGCGACGTCGTGACGCTCGCGCAAACGCCGACGGTGAGCGCTGCGCCGAGGTCGACGTTGCGGCGGCGCACGTTGCCGATCGTGCCGGAGATCGCCGTGGGGATCATCACGGCGAGAGAGGTTCCCTTCGCCGTCAGGTCGCTCGCGCCGAAGATGAGGATCAGCATCGGCACGATCACGGCACCGCCGCCGATTCCGAGGATGCCGGAGAGGACACCGACCACAAGACCCAGCACGATGAGCCCGATGACCGACGGCACCGTGAGCTCGATAACCGCATCGCGCGACGGGATGACGAAGAACATCGACACGATGACCGCGAGGAGGAAGACGATGAACACCCACTGCACGACGCGCTTGGGCAGCCGGTGCAGCAGAAGGCTGCCGAGCTGAGCACCCGTGATGGAGCCGAGGCAGAGCACAACCGCGACGATCCACGCCACATCGCCGTGCACCGCGTAGCTCACGACGCCGGTGATCGCGGTCGGCACGATCGCCGCGAGCGACGTGCCCGCCGCACGCTTCGGATCAAACTTCGCAAGGGTGATGAGCAGCGGAACGATGATGATTCCGCCGCCGACGCCGAACAGTCCCGAGAGGAACCCAGCGATGGCGCCGATGAGCGCGAACCACGCCCAATCGATCCGTCGCCGCATGATGCTCCCCCTCCGTCGCGCCCGTGACAGACTATCGCGGCAGCGGCATCCTCTCGGTCTGCGACAGCCGCCCGGTTGCTGATGAAGCGCAGGTTCGTGGTCGAATAGGAGCATGCTTCCGTCTGCGCCAGAGCCACGCATGATCAGATCCGGAGACGTGCAGATCGCCACGTATGACATCGGCGACCCCGATGCGACGCCCGTCGTGCTCGTGCACGGATTCGCCTCGAGCGCGGAGAACAACTGGGTGCTGACGGGCTGGACCAGGGAGCTGATGCGCGCCGGATACCGCGCCATCGCGATCGATCACCGGGCGCACGGCCAGAGCGGCAAGCCGCACGACTCCTCCGCGTACAGCATGCCGCTGCTGCGCGACGATGTCTTCCGAGCGATGGACGCGTACTCGATCGCGTCGGCGCCGTGGATCGGATACTCGATGGGCGCCCGCGCCACCTGGTACTCGGCGCTGACCGAACCGGAGCGTGTGACGCGCGCCGTGCTCGGCGGCATCCCCAAGGGCGACCCGTTCGCGAAGCTCGATGTGAGGCAGGCACGTGACTACACGAGCATGGGTCTGCCGATCAGGGATGCCGTGACGCGCACGTACATCGAGATGGCAAGCGAGCAGCGCGGCAACGACCTCTTCGCGCTCGTCGCGCTCGTCGAGGGGCTGCGCGGCGACCCGCACGCCTCGACCGACGACGCCCCGACGCAGCCGCTGCTCATCGCCGCGGGAAGCGACGACGCCATCGCCGGTGAGGCCCGCACGCTCGCAGACGAGGCGCCGGATGCCCGCTTCGTCGAGCTCCCCGGCCGCACCCACTTCAACGCGCCGACCTCCGGAGCCTTCCGCCGCGCGGCCATCGAGTTCCTTCAGGAGGACGCATGATCCAGAGCTACGTCGCCGTAGGAGACAGCTTCACCGAGGGCGTCGGCGATGACCTGCCGGACGGCGGCGTGCGAGGCTGGGCGGACTTCGTCGCGATCGGCCTTCAGGCGGCATCCTGTCACCCTGTGCTCTATGCGAACCTCGCGATCCGTGGGCGCAAGCTGGGGCCCATCATCGACGAGCAGCTGGAGCCGGCGCTTGCGCTCGGAGCGGAGATGCTGACGTTCAACGGTGGCGGCAACGACATCATGCGGCCGCGCGTCAGCATCGACTGGGTCGTCGAGCGCACGATGGACGTTCTCGATCGCGTGTGCGAGACCGAGACGCGCCCGGTGATCCTCGCCGGTGCGAATCCCTCGCGGAACCTGCCGATGGGTCGGCTCATCCGCAAACGGGGCGATCTGCTCGCGGAGGCGGTCGCCGATGCGCTCGGCGGAACGGGGGTGACGTTCGTCGACAACTGGAACGACGAGACCCTCGAGGATCTGCGCTACTGGTCGGCGGATCGTCTGCATCTCAATGCGCTCGGCCACTCGCGCGTGGCTGCGAACGTGCTCGAGGCCCTCGGCGTGCCCGTGCCGAGTGTGTGGGGCGTCGACGAGGTGGCGGATGCCGCGCCGACAGCCCAGCGCACGTTCGCGTATTACCGCGAGTACGTTCTGCCCTGGGTCGGCCGTCGGCTCACGGGGCGCTCGTCGGGCGACGGCCGCACGGCGAAGCGGCCGACGCTGCAGCCCGTGAGCGTGCCGAGTCCGTGAGCATGCTGGGCCCCTGAGCGCGCGGAGCTCGTGAGCGCGCCGAGCCCCTGAGTGCGCCGAGCCCCTAAGCGGACGCGGCGTCACAAAGTCGGAAAATCTTGGCGGCGCGCCGCTCTCGCGGCATCCTTCACCGGCGTTTCGCAAAAATTTCCGACTTCGTGGGCGGTGGGGATGCTGGCAGGGTGAGCGTGAGCACGGTGAAGATGGAAGCAGGGCGAGCGTGAGCGGTGGGAGCGTGCGGTGGGGATCAGTCCGTGACGTGGACGATGCCCGTCGCGCCCTTCTCGGCATCCGACATGATGTGCGAGACGAATGTGTAGTTGCCCGCCTCCGGGAAAGTCAGCTCAACGAATCCGCCCTGCGCCGGAGCGAGATCGAGTGCCTGTGAACCGCCGACTCCGGTCGATCCGCCATCCTTCAGGGTGTAGTCGCCCTCCTTCCACACCGTGTGGAACTGGCCGCCGACGACGTGGAACGACGACGCCACGTTGGGCCCGGCGTCGAGCACCCAGAAACGCACCGACTCGCCGGCCTTCACCTCGAGCGGCACATCGCGGTACTGGTTGGCGTAGCCGTTGAATGCGACGATGTCGGGCATCTGAGTCGCGACCTTCTCGGCATCCACCGCGTCGCCCTGGGGCCCGAGATAGAACTCGGACTGCACCATGACGAACTCGTGGTCGACGGGCGCGAGCTCCGGCGGGTCGATGATGACCGCACCGAACATACCGTTCGCGATGTGGCTCGACATCGGCATCGTCGAGCAGTGATACATCCAGATGCCCGCGCGGGTCGCCGTGAAGCGGTATTCGAGGCTCTCCCCCGGCATGATCGTGCGCATCGGCTCATCAGGCGACACGACGCCCGCGTGGAAGTCGATCGAGTGTCCCATCGTGCCGTTGTTGACGAGCGTCACCTCGAAGACATCGCCGACCTTGCCGCGCAGGGTCGGTCCCGGCGCCGTGCCGTCGAACGTCCAGAGCTCCTGCGAGACGCCCGGAGCCACGTCGACGGTCTCGTCGGTCACGGGGAGCGTCACCGTGTGCACCGTGGTGCCATCTGCGGGCTCGAGCGCCGCGTCGTACGGCTCGAAGCCCGGTTCCGGAGTGGCGGAGAAGTCCAGGTCGGAGGCGGCGCTGTCCGCGGCATCCTCACCCCCGTCGCCGTGGTGCGAGCCGTGACCGCCCTCCGCCGTTTCTCCTCCGATCGCGACGACATCGGCGACCATGCCCATCGCGCGGTGACCGGTCACGGAGCACCAGGACTCCATGTCGGACGAGATCACTCCGACGTCGATCGTGGTGCTCTCCCCCGGACTGAGCCGCCCGGAGGTGACGCCGTTCGCGAAGGTCATGTCGTGCACGTCGGTTCCGGTGTTGCGGAACTCGACCACGAGGCTGTTGCCCGCCGGAACCTCGAGGCGATCGGGCACGAAGCGCATGCCGTCGACCGTGACCTCGATGGTCGTCGTCTCGCCCGTGGCCTCGACTTCGGAGGCCGCGAGGGTGTTGATGCCGGCCGCGGCAGGGTCGACGGCGATGCCGCCCGCGACGGCGAGAAGCACGATGGATGCCGCGGTCACGACCTGCCCGCTGAAGCGGCGCTTCGGCTGAGGCGCCGGCTTCGCCCCGATGCGCAGTCCCGGTGTGTGCGTCGCGGGCGCCGGCTCAGCCTTGCGCTCGCGGAGCCCCCGCATGACGGCACGCACCGCGAGCACGAGGAACGCGATGAACACGCCGAACACGACGAGGCTCAGCAGCACCTTCACGACACTCGGCACATCGAGCAGATAGACCGCGATGCCGGCGTTGATGGTGACCGCGCGGAACACCGAACCGCGGTCGAGCTCGGCCTCGGCCGCCTTGCGGGCGTTCGGCCGCCCCATGATGACCGGCAGCAGGTAGCTGAGCGCGCCGAGCACGATCTGCACCGCGAAGCCCGCGATGAACGGCTGCACGATCCAGGCGAGACGCTCGACAGCGACGGCCCAGGTCGGTGCGGTGCCGACCCCCGCGGCGAGAAAGCCCACGGAGACCGCGAGCCAGCACAGCGCGGCACCGATGCTGAGGCCGGCGTAGCTCAGGCCCGAGGCATCCTTCACCTGTCTGATTCCTTCGAACAGCACGATGCCGAGCCCGACCAGCCAGACCGCGGCCCCCACCGCGACCAGCGGCAGAGCGTCGGCCATGGCGGCGGCCAGCACGATGGCGATGCCGATGACGGATGCCGCGAGCACGCCGCCCTGTCGGCCGCCGTCCGTGGCGCGCATGCGTGCGTGCAGCACGGTCGGCCAGAAGAGGATGACCGTGCCGAGGACCGTCGTTCCGACCCAGCCGAGGAGGTTCACGGCGACGTGCGCGACGAATAGACGACTGCGCACCGGATCGTCGGCGGGCAGCTGCGACATCCAGAAGCCGAGGCTCACCCCGACCACGAGCCACAGCGCCGAGACCGCGTAGAAGCGCACGAGCGGGCCGAACCGCGAGGTGAGGGCGCCGCGCAGCTGCAGCACCATCGTGACGGAGTGCGCGACAGCCGCGACCGCCACGAGCGAGGCACCGACGAGCAGAAGCGGCATGGCGTCCGCGAGCATCCCCGCAACCACGATGATCGCGCCGACCGTGTGCAGGCCGAGACGGATGCCGAGACCGAGACGCCCCGCCGGAGCCTGCCTGCGGGTCAGCGTGTCGGCGAAGTGCTGACTCCAGATGATGATGGCCGTGCTGACCGCGCCCAGCATCGTGATGTGCACCATGAGCCAGGTGCTGTGCGGAATGAAGCGGTGGGCGATGACCGCGGCGATGGCGGCCAGCATCCACGCTCCGAGCACGGAGTTCGTGATGATGTACCAGGTACGGCGCTCAAGCGTGCGCATCGTCTTCTTTCTTCGGGTCTGCGGGTCGCTCAGGGGATGCCGCGGCGCGCAGCGCAAGCACGGCGGACGTCACGGCGAAGACCAGGAACAGCGCGATCGCGGCCACGTTGCCGATGCCGCCCGCGCGGATGAGGGGGTCGAGCCCGCGCACGTCGCCGATGACCCGCGCGGCGAGCGAGAGCTGCAGAAGTGCGACCGGAATGTAGAACCAGGTGCGGTACGGCAACGGCGTGCGAAGGACCGCGGGGAGGATGACCGAGGCGTGCGCCATGATCATCGACATGACGAAGCCGAGCAGCACCGCGTGCGTCACGATGTCGTGGATCCCGGCACCCTCCTCACCGGTGACGACCCAGACCGCTCCGGCCACGCCGAGCCAGACGTAGCCGCTGATGAGGCACACCGCCATGTACCGCGCGGCGCCCGTCGAGACGATGGTCACCCGCGCGACGTCGACGAGGAGCAGCCACCCCACGATCGCGATGAGCGCGACGCCGAGGATCGCATGGCCGACACCGGGCCAGACCACGGAGCTGAGGGAGGATGCCGCGACCGCGAGCGACAGCGTCAGCCCGACGTTCTCGCCCCGGGCCGTGAGGCCGCCGACGCGACCCAGTTCGATGCGCTCCCCCACGATCGTGAGCACCAGGAACACCGCGGCGACCGGCGTGACGTTCTCGAACGGCACCGCCACCGCCCAGAGCAGCGCGGCGACGAGCCCCGCCGCCGCGGCGAGCGCCTGGATGCTCGTGGCGACGGCCTCCTGTCGCTTCCAGATCACCCGGTAGATGAGAAGCATGACGAGAAGTCCCGCGACGATCGCGAGGCGCCCGACGAGCACGGGCATCGGCGTGATGAGGCTCAGCGCCCCGAGGCTCATGAGGAGCGGAGCGGCGAAGGCCCAGCGCCGTCGGATGGCGACGGCGCGCTCCAGCACGACGAGGGAGCCGACGAAGCCGAAGAGCATCGCTGGCGCATGGGCGTCGCTGAGCTTCGCGGCATCCATGTCGATTACGCCCATTCGGACGAGACCCGCCGTCATTCCCATGATCAGCGCAACCCCTGCGGGCACCACGAAGGCAAGACGGGCCGCGCGCACGCCGCTCGAGCGGGAGGCGGCATGCACGTCGCTGGCGGGGCGCGCGGGGTTCTGCACGCATCCAGCCTACCGCCTGACTTCTACGTGTCGTAGAACTTTACCGTGGCACATGCGCGCGTGTTAACAGCGACGGGGCCGCGGCATGAACCGCGGCCCCGAGAGACGATCAGAGAATTACTTCTGGAGCGTGAACTGCAGGTCGAGCGTGATCGAGACCTTGTCACCGAGGGTGACGCCGCCGGCCTCGAGGGCTGCGTTCCAGTTGACGCCGAAGTCGAGACGGTTGATGACACCGCTCGCGGTGATGCCGGCCTTGGTCTGGCCGTATCCGTCGGTGATGATGCCGCCGAACTCACCCGTGAGGGTGACGGGCTTGGTGACGCCGCGGAGGGTCAGGTCGCCCTCGATGGTGACGTCGTCGCCGTCGATGTCGACGCTCGTCGAGCGGTAGGTCATGGTCGGGAACTCGTCGACCTTGAAGAAGTCGCTCGTGCGGAGGTGGTTGTCGCGGTCTGCCTGACCAGTGTCGACCGAGGACACATCGATCGTCGCCTCGACGCTGCTGTCAGCGGGGTTCTCCGCCGTCACGACCGTCGCGTCGACGACATTGAAGCTGCCGCGCACCTTGCTGATCATGAGGTGCTTGACCGAGAACTCCACTTCGGAGTGCATAGGGTCGAGCGTCCAGGTGCCGGCGATGTACTGGGGGTGAACGAGAGTGCTTTCAGTCATGTATCTATTCAACCGCATGCACTTTCGGGTTATTCCTTGTCGCGACAACTTTTTTTGGAGAATTCTTCTTGGGCTTGCGTTCAGGTGTACCGGATACCGCCTTCCAGCTCCGGGAAAGCGGTATCCGGTACACCTGAACGCAGAAGAGGGCGGCGCGCGGCCTGGGAGATAGGTGGCGGGCGCTAGGTGAGGTGCGAGAGGTCACAGCAGAACGTCAGGTGGCGTTCCAGAGGGCGCGGTAGTACGCGAGGCGATCGCGGTCGGGCTCCACACCGTACGCCTCGATGAGGGCCTCCTCCCATCCGGGCCCGTAGTTCCACTCGGTACTCATCGACGCGACCGCGATGTCAGCCCACCGGTCGGCAGCCCCGAGCGCGCCGAGGTCGACGTGGCCCACGACCGTACCGTCGCCGGCCAGCAGCGTGTTCGGGCAGCAGGCATCCCCGTGGCACACCACGAGGGCATCAACCTCGGGCGGCGACGACAGCTGATCAGACACACGGATGCCGCGGTCGGCCGCGTTCTTCAGCCGCGCGGCAACGCCCCAGTCGAACGGGCAGTCCGCCACGGGCAGCGCGTCGTGCAGCGCCCGAAGTCCGCGGCCGACCGCGGCGACCGCCACCTCGGGGCGTGCGATCCACTGCGGGGCGACGGCGCTCTGCCCCGGCATCCCCTCGGTCACAAGCCACTCGTGCGCGTCGTCCTCCCCCTGGGCGACGACCCGCGGAACCGCGACGAACCTCCCGGCCCAGCGCAGCCGCTCGGCCTCCGCGGCCATCGAGGTCTCCTCGTGGCGCGGCCCCCACTTGATGTAGTGCTCGGCGCCGGTGGCACCGTCAACAGCACGGAATGTCAGCCCGCCCAACGCGTTCCGCCACACTGGCTCGAGCCGGGTACCACGGGCGAGCGCCGCGACACGCGGCGGGACGGCAACGGGTGCTGATGGAATAGACACGTTTCTCCTTCTGCCGCTCCGATGCTACGCGGCAGAAGGAGAAACCCGCGGCTTGGGCTCAGCCGAGCAGAACGACCCCGCCGAGGCCGATGCCCATCACGACGATGGTGCTGAGCGCAGCGAGCGCGAACGGCTTCGGCCCCACCTTGATGAGGCTGCGCACGCGCACACCCGCTCCGAGGGCGAACATCGCGGCCGAGAGCAGCGCGTTCTGAACGACGGATGCCGCGTTCACGACGACATCCGGAACGATGCCGGTCGAGCGCAGCACGACCATGGCGATGAACGCGGCGACGAACAGCGGGATGATCGGCGGACGCTTGCCTCCCGTGCTGGCGGTCTGGCGACGGCGCACCGCGCTGACGACCGCCATGACCGGGGCGAGCATCAGCACGCGGGCGAGCTTGACGATCACGGCGACAGCGAGCGCGCCTCCCCCGATGATTCCCCCGGCTGCGACCACCTGGGCGACCTCATGGATGGATGCTCCGGCCCACAGTCCGCCGTGCATGGCGTCGAGCCCGAGGGCGCCCGCCGCGAGCGGGATGATCGGAATCATGAGCGTGCCGAAGAGAACCACGAGGGCCACCGCGGTGACGGTCTCTTCCTCATCTTCAGGCTCGACGACGCCGTCCACAGCGGCGACGGCGGCGGCGCCGCAGATCGAGAAGCCACACGCGATCAGCAGGCGCTGCGTGAACCCAATGCCCATCCAGCGGCCGATGAGCATCGTGGCACCGATACCGCCCGCGACGATCGCGATCACCACGAGGATCATCCCCGCACCGAGCCCGAGGATGTCGCCGATCACGAGCTGCAGGCCGAGCATGACGACGCCGAGGCGAAGGAGCTTCTTCGCTGAGAACGCGAGGCCCGGCTCGAAGGCGGTGCTCAGCGGGGTCAGGTTGCGCAGCAGCATCCCGATCACGATCGCGATCAGCAGCGGGCTGACGGCTGGAAGCAGGTGGTTGATGCCGAGCGCGACGGCCACAGCGACGGCGCAGAGCCCGAGTCCGGGAAGGAGCCCGCGCACAAGCTGCGCGGGTGGGGTTTTGGCGGGCTTTTCGATATCGGTGGTGGACGTCTGTTCTGCCATACGTCAACTTTCTCGCCGGGCTCGTCGCGTCAGAACCGCGAAGATCGCATGACGCTATATCATTGCGATATGTCTCGATTGCCTGACCTCGCAGCGCTCTCCCTTCTGCGAGCAGTCGCGGTTCACGGCAGTCTCAGTGCGGCTGCGGCCGAGGTCGGCATGGCGCAACCGAACGCGTCGCGGACCATGCGCCGCCTCGAGACCGACCTGGGGTTTCGACTGATCGACCGGGGTCCGCGGGGCTCGACCCTCACGCACGATGGCGCGATCGTGGCCGAGTGGGCGGCAGACGTGGTGGATGCCGCGGAGCGACTCGCCTCGTCGGCGGCCGCTCTGCGCACGAACACCCGCACGCAGCTCTCCGTCGCAGCGAGCCTCACGGTTGCGGAGGCCTTCCTGCCGCGCTGGCTCGCGGCGCTTCGGGCAGAGCGTCCCGACGTCGGCATCCGCATGTCGGCCCAGAACTCCGAGCAGGTCATGGATGCCGTCCAGGCGGGGCATGCCGACCTGGGCTTCATCGAATCGCCGGACCTCCGCCGCGAGCTGAAGAGCGCCGAGGTCGCGTTCGACCGCCTCGTGGTGGTCGTCGCTCCGCAGCATCCCTGGGCGAAGCGCCGCCGGTACGTGACCGACGCTGAGCTCGCCCGCGCACCGCTCGTCGTGCGCGAGAAGGGGTCGGGCACGCGCACGACGCTCGCTCGGGCGCTGAGCGCCTACGACCCGGTTCCGCCGACGCTCGAGCTCAACAGCAACGCGGCCGTTCGCGTCAGCGTCGCGGCAGGCGTCGGGCCCGCCGTGCTGAGTGAGCTCGCGGTATCGACGGCCGCGCGGTCGGGCGAGCTGGTGATCGTGCCGACGCAGAGCGAGTTCATACGACGCATCCATGCCGTGTGGATGCCGGGTGCGGTCCACGAGACCGCAGAGATGCTCGTGCGGATCGCCCAGCGGCACGAGAACCGCTCCTAGGGGTGGCCGGGGCCGCCCGGCATCCTCGCTGACTGCCGCTAATGTCGAACGCATCGGCAACCTCACCGAAAGAACAAAGGAGTTCGTTCATGTCCAATGCGCCGTCCACTGAGAAGACCTCTCAGCGCCGCAGCGTCATGCGTCCGATCAACCGCTTCCTCGAGCGCTGGATTCCCTCCGCCCTGACGTTCGCGATCGTGCTGACGCTCATCGTGGCCGTGCTCGCGATGACGCTCACCCAGACCAGCCCAATCGACGTCGTGAAGG
This sequence comes from Paramicrobacterium salitolerans, assembly GCF_051513965.1. GTDB lineage: Bacteria > Actinomycetota > Actinomycetes > Actinomycetales > Microbacteriaceae > Paramicrobacterium. The sequence continues at coordinate 392,052 of NZ_CP195847.1, read as the reverse complement.
GCTGGGGCGACGGCCTCGCGGGGCTGCTCGCCTTCATGACGCAGATGTGCCTCATTCTGTTGCTCGGCTACATGCTCGCCAACACTCGTCCGGTGCGGAAGCTGCTCGGCTGGCTCGCCAGCGTGCCGACGGGCCCCGGCACCGCCTACGTGTTCGTGTTCGTGGTCGGAGCGATCGCGAGCCTCATCACGTGGGGCCTCGGACTCATCGTGGGAACACTCCTGGCTCGCGAGATCGCCGTCCAGTCACGGAAGCGCGGCTACAAGGCGCACTTCCCGCTGCTCGTGGCCGCCGGCTACTCCGGATTCGTCGTGTGGCACATGGGGTACTCCGGATCGGGCCCGCTCACCGCCGCGACCCCGGACTCCTTCCTCGCCGAGAGCCTCGGCGGCAAACTCGTGCCCGTCTCCGAGACGATCTTCTCGTCGTGGAACATGCTGACCGCCCTCGCGGTGATCGTCGTGGTGGGGCTCCTGTTCTTCCTCATCCGGCCGAAGGCGGGCGACCCCGTCTACGAGCTGCCCGAGGCCGTCGGCTCTGCGAAGGTCGACGAGGCCGATGATGAGGTCGTCACTCCCGCAGACCGCATCGACGCGTCACGCGTCCTCACGCTGATCCTCGGACTCGCGCTCGTCGCCTACCTCGCGGTGCACTTCATCCAGGGCGGCACGCTCACCCTCGACATCGTGAACTGGTCGTTCCTCGCGCTCATCCTGCTGCTTGTGCGCAGCCCGTTCGAGCTGATCCATCTGACGAAGAAGGCCGCGTCGAACGTCGGTGAGATCCTCCTGCAGTTCCCGCTGTATGCCGGCATCCTCGGAATCATGTCGTCGTCCGGGCTCATCACTCTGTTCTCCGACGCGTTCGTCTCGATCTCAACCCCGACGACGTTCGGCGTGCTCGCGCTGCTCTCAGCCGGAATCGTGAACTTCTTCGTGCCGTCGGGCGGCGGCCAGTTCGCGGTGCAGGGACCGATCATGATCGACGCCGCGCACCAGCTCGGCGTCGACCCGTCGGTCGCGATCATGGCGGTCGCATACGGCGACCAGTGGACGAACATGATCCAGCCGTTCTGGGCGCTGCCCGTGCTCGCGATCGCTGGACTCAAGATGCGCGACATTCTGGGCTACACGTTCGTGACCTTGCTCGGCTCAGGAATCGTGATGGCCGCTGGGCTGCTGATCGTCAGCCTCTGACCCGAGCCGCATCTCCACAGGAAGAAAGCACCTCAGAAGGACGTTTTCGCCGATTTCGTCCTTCTGAGGTGCTCTTCTCCTGCGCTCGTGCGTGCAAGAGAAAAAGAAAAAGGCCTCGGACCGAAGCCGAGGCCATGTGCGTAGCAGGAGCGGGACTCGAACCCGCGACCTCACGATTATGAGTCGTGCGCTCTCACCGACTGAGCTACCCTGCCGCACGACGCTCCGAAGAACGTACGAGCCCCGAGTCAGGATTGAACTGACGACCCCTTCCTTACCATGGAAGTGCTCTACCACTGAGCTATCGGGGCGAAGCCTCTTGCTTATCGCAATTGGCAACCGCTAAAGAATATCAAAACTTTTCGCAGATCGTGAATCGACGGTCAGGCAGATTCCACCCCACGAGTCTGCCACATCGAGAACGTCGGCCCTGAGCCGGTGAGGCGGATGCCGTCGCCCTCGCGTTCGAGCGCGAGCTCGCCGAACAGCGGCACAATGTCGCCCTCCGGAATCGTGTGCGCGGGCAGCGTGACGTCGACATCGCCGCGGGCCGCGACCATGAGCAGCGTCTCGTCAGCGCTCTCTCGAACGTAGGCGAGTGCGTCGTCTCCGACGTGCACCCAGCGGAGTCCGCCGTCGTTCAGCGCCTGATGCTCCCGGCGCAGGCCGATGAGCCGAGCGTAGAGGTCGATGGTGTCGGATGCCGCGTCGGCGTCGCTCCACGGAATGGGCGTGCGGGATGCCTCTCCGTCGATGCCCGTGAGCGCGAACTCGTCGCCCGCCCACACGACAGGAATGCCCGGAAGCGTCATCGACATGCCGACCGCGACCGGGAGCGTCCCCGGAAGCGCGCGAGTGAGAAAGCGCGGGGTGTCATGGGTGTCGAGCGCGTTCATGTTGCCGAGCCGCACCCGCCACGGAAACCCAGCGGTGAACTGGCGGTGGGCGGCGTAGAACTGCCGGCCGGTGTACCGCGGAATCGTCTGCATCGCCATGCCGAGCCCTCCCCCGGCATCCGCGAGCGGTTCGGAGAGCCAGCCCCACAGCGGCCGGGTGAAGTTCGCGTAGGTCATGGCCCCGTGCCAGGCATCCCCGTGGAAATCGCTCGAGGCGTCGTTGGTCGACTCCGCGAGGAGGATCGTATCGGGGTTGACCTCCGTCATCGTACGGCGGATTGTCTGCCGCACCTCGGCGTTGAGATCATCGTCGCCGAGTCGACCCGTCATGTTGGCGACGTCGATGCGCCAACCGTCGAGCGCGTATGGCGGCTTCAGCCACTTTGCGACAACGGAGTGCTCACCCTCGATGAAGCGGCGGCGAAGCTCTGGAGAGTTCCAGTTGAACTTCGGCAGGCTCGGCACTCCGAGCCACGATTCGTACTCCGTGTGGGCCTCGTCGCGCCAGTAGTAGAACGCGCTCTCTGCGGCATCCGGATTGCCGTGCGCCGCGAGGAACCACTCGTGCGCATCGCCGGAGTGGTTGGCGGTGAGGTCGCCGATCACCTTCAGCCCGCGAGCGTGAGCGGCCTCGACCAGCCGGATGAGCGCCTCGTCTCCGCCGAGCAGCTCGTCGACGACGTCGAAGTTCGCCGAGTCGTAGCGGTGGTTCGAACGCGCCGGAAACACCGGCGTGAGGTAGATCATCGTGACGCCGAGCCGCTCCAGGTGATCGAGGTGCTCGATGATGCCGTCGAGATCGCCGCCGTACAGCTGCGTGGAACGCGCCGCGGAGTCGAGCCGCACCTCGTCACCCCAGGCGGCCGGGACGGCCCACTCGGGAATGGGTCGCGCGTCCGCGGCATCCGACCTCGCGAATCGGTCGGGGAAGATCTGGTAGAGCACGGTCGACGAGACCCAGGCGGGTGGCGCGTCGTGGGCGACGAGCAGGAAGTCCTCACTGTCGAGGGTCTCGGTGTCGAAGACGCCGCGAGCGTTCACCCACAGATCGGTGCCGTCCTCGGTGCGCAGCAGCCAGCGGTAGCCGTGCTCGCGCGAGGCGACCGTGATGTCGGCGGTCCACCAGTCCCAGCCGGAAACGGATGCCGTCCGTTCGGCGAGCCCGAAGACGGGCTCTCGATCGGGGTTCGACCGCACCCGCACTCCCTGCAGCGGACCGAGCGCGGTGGGGACGCGCAGTCGCACCGTGACGGTGTCTCCCACGCTGGGCGTCTGCGTCGAGACGTACAGCGGCGAGCCGTCGTGGTGCGGCAGCATCGACAGGTCGGTGAGCTGGGTGGTCATGCTTCTCCTACTTCACGGAACCGGCGACGAGGCCGCCGACGATGTATTTCTGCAGGTAGAGGAACAGCGCCATCACGGGGAGCGCAGCGAGCACGGCGCCCGCGGCGAAGACGCTCCAGTTGCTCGTGAACTCCTGCGAGACGAACTGGTAGAGGCCGACGGCGAGAGTCTGCTTCTCGGGAGACACGAGCACGACGCTCGCGATGACGAAGTCGTTCGTGGTGGCGATGAACGACAGCAGGCCCACGACCGCGAGAATCGGCGAGACCAGCGGCAGGATGATCGTGAAGAACACGCGCGCGTGGCTCGCCCCGTCGATCTTCGCCGCCTCGTCGAGCGCTGTCGGCACGGTGTTGAAGAACCCGTACATGAGGTACGTGTTCACGCCGAGAGCGCCGCCCAGGTACACGACGATGAGGGCGATCTGGTTGTCGATGCCGAGAATCGGGAAGATGTCGCCGATCGTGTTCAGCAGCAGGAAGATCGCGACGACCGCGAGCAGCTGCGGGAAGATCTGCACGACCAGCAGCGAGACGAGGCCGAAGCGGCGGCCCGTGAAGCGCATGCGGCTGAAGGCGTAGGCGGCGAGCGCGCCGAGGAAGACGGTGCAGATGGATGCCGTCAGCCCGATGAACAGCGTGTTACCGAACCACGCGGCGTACGGCTGCTGCGGCGAGGTGAACAGCGTGACGTAGCTGTCGAGTCCGATCTTTGCGAAGAGCCCGTTCGAGCTCAGCAGGGTGCCGTTGGGGTTGAGGGATGCCGACAGCACGTACAGCAGCGGAAACACGGCGTACACGATGACGATGACGCCGACGAGGTGCCGCCAGCCGGTGGCCCGGAACCAGCGCCCGAAGCTGAAGGGGCGCTTCGCCGGAATGGCGGAGGCATCCGTGGGAATGGCCTGGCGCGTCGCGGGAGACGCCTGCTGTGTCTGGCTCATGTCAGTTCAGATCCTCCAGGGCCTTGGTCTGTCGGAAGCTCACGATCGCGACCGCGGCGACGACGATGAAGATGATGATGGAGAAGGCGCTCGCGAGACCGTAGTCGCTTGTCGCACCGTCGAATGCGACCTTGTAGACCATTGAGATGAGGATGTCTGTTCCGCCGACGTTGATTCCGGCAGAGGCATCCCTCGGCCCACCTTCGGTGAGCATGTAGATCAGGTTGAAGTTGTTGAAGTTGAAGGCGAACGACGAGATCAGAAGCGGCGCGACCGACACGAGGAGGAGCGGCAGTTTGATGAGGCGGAACACCGCGAACGGCTTCGCGCCGTCGACCGTCGCCGCCTCGGTGAGTTCGTCCGGAATCGACTGCAGCGCTCCCGTGCACACGAGGAACATGTAGGGGAAGCCGAGCCAGAGGTTCACCCAGAGGATGCTGAATTTGGCCAGCCACTCGTTCGTGAGCCACGGGATGTCCGCCCCGCCGAACAGCACGAGGTTGACGAACCCGAAGTCGCGGTTCAGCAGCCCCGCCCACACGAGCGCGCCGAGAAAGCCGGGGAAGGCGTACGGCAGAATCATGACGACGCGGTAGAGCTTGCGGCCCTTCATGCGCATGTCGTTGAACACGATGGCGAGGAAGAGCCCGAGGGCGAACGTCGTGAGCACACTCAGCAGGGCGAAGACGAACGTCCAGATCGTGACGCTGATAAGCGGCCCGCGGATGCTCTGCTCGGTGAACGCCTTCGTGAAGTTGTCGAAGCCGACGTTGATGCTCCAGCCGGGCATCAGCTGCTCGCCGTTCTCGGCGGTGAACGCGCCAACTCCGGTGTCGCTGTAGACCGTTCCCGTCGTGGTGTCGGTCATCGTGCCCGCGGCCTCGTCGTACTCGAGCGTCGAGACGTAGAGGTACGCCTTCGAACCGTCCGGGGTGCGAAGCGCGCCGTCGTTGGGGTCGTCGGAGATCTGCACCGTCATCGCGGCGATCTCCTTCTGGTGCTGAAGGATGCCCTCGAAGTCGAGCGTCGTGTATCCGGGGAGCCCCACGGCGACGCCGTTCTCCATCTCCGCGTCGTCGACTGCCCCGAGGGGCGTGTCGTCGTCGCCGACGCTGACAGTTCCGTCCGGCGCGGTCACGAGGAAGCTGTAGGCTCCGAGCTGCTCGAGGACGGTGAGGTCGTAGGCCGGTGAGTCGGGCACGCGCTCCTGCGCGGACTGCACGAGGGCCATGACGGCATCCTCTTTCGTGCTGTTGTGCCCTGTGCCGTAGTTGGTGAACGCGATGTAGGCGGTGTAGCCGATCACGAACACCTGGAAGATGAGCAGGAAGATGAGCCCGGGAGCGAGGTACTTCGCGGGCAGCCAGCCGCGCGTGAAGTACACGACGTTCACCGCGGCGGCGATCACGAGCACGACCGTGAAGACGATCCACTGGCTCTGCGACATCGCGATGAACAGTGCGAAGAGCGCGATGGCGTCGACGACGGCGATGAGCGCGATCTTGATGACGAGCGGAAGGATGCCGCCCGACGCGTGCTCTGCGATTCGCCGCGCTCGGCGCCGCTGTCGCAGCTCGCTTCGCGTCGGCGCCTGGGGTGTCTGAGTGCTCATGGTTTCCTGCTCGTCGGTGTCGTGTCGGCCGGGCGATGGCCCGACCGACACGACGGGGTGACTACTTGCCGTCGATGGCGCTCTGGATGTCGCCGGCCATCTTCTTCCACAGCTCGGCGGGGTCGCCCTTGCCGTTGATGATGTCGGCCTCAGTCACGCCCCAGTACTGCCACACGGCACCCATCTCGGGGATGTTCGGCATCGGAACGCCGTTCGCGCCCACCTCGCCGAACGCGGCGGTGATCGGGTCGGAGCTGACCTCGTCGAAGGCTGCGGTCAGCGCCGGCGCGCGGTTGCCGACGTTGTACAGGTCGACCTGGACATCCTTGGTGCCGATGTAGTTCGTGAGGAACTCGGTCGCGGCGAGCACGTTCTTGCTCTTGGCCGAGACGTAGAAGCCCTGAACGCCGACGAACGGCTGAGCGGCTTCACTGCCGGGTGCGGGGATCGGGTCGACCGCGAGGTCGATGCCGGCTTCCTCGGCCGCGCCGACGTTCCACGGCCCGGTGATGAGGAACGGCGAGTCACCGTTCACGAACTTCTCCTTGGCGATGTCGCCGTCGACCGTGGTCGGGAGAAGACCTGCCGCGCCCTGCTCAGCGAGCCAGTTCGCGAACTCGATGCCACCCTCGTTGCCGATCTGCAGGTCGTCGGGGTTGTAGCTGCCGTCGTCATTGGTTCCGAAGACCGGAGCGCCGAATGACGTCTGGAACGGGTAGAGGTGGTACGGGTCGCTCTCTTCACCCACCTGGACGAGGAACGGGAACTCTGTTCCGGCATCCGTGCCCATCTGCACCATCTCGTCATAGCTCGCGGGGGCCTCGGGTGCGAGCTCGGTGTTGCGCAGTAGGGCGATGTTCTCGATGGAGTACGGCAGCCCGTAGGTCTTGCCGTCGTAGCTCATCGCTGTGATCGCGACGTCCTGGAAGTCACCCGCGGTGTCGCCGAGCTCGATGGGCTGCACGACGCCGTTGGTGACGAAGTCGCCTAGCCAGTCGTGGGCGCCGATCGTGATGTCGGGACCCTTGCCGGTGGGCACCTGCTGGACGAACTCCTCCTGGATCTTGCCGAAGTCTTTCTGGACGAGCTTGACCGAGATGCCCGACTCCTTCTCGAAGTCGGCCGCGACGTCCTTCAGGACGGGCGCACGGTCGGCATCCACCCACACGGTCAGCGTCGTGGAGCCCTTCGTGTCACCGCCGTCGTCGCCGCTCGAGCTGCCGGAGCAGCCGGTGAGAGCGAGAGCGGCGGCCGCCGTCATCGCTCCGATGGCGAGAATCGGATTCTTTGTCACCCTCATTGGTGTGCCTTTCGTGTGCTGTGGTGCCGGGACGGCTTCATGTGTTGCGTCTTCGCGGCCCGAAAAGTCGACCTCGAAATGCAAGCGCTTCCACTTTTACACGACTCAAGTTCAAATCACAACCGCGGTTTTCCCCGCGTCCCGCGAATGTGGTTCTAGAAAAGGGACACCGAACAGCAAGCGTTTTCATATTGTGACCGAAACTGTCGTACAGTGTTCGGCATGACCAACGCCAGCACCCCAGCGCCGGGGATCACCGAGACCGTCCCTGCCAGCACGCCTGGACGCGAGTGGTGGCGCTCCGCTGTGATCTACCAGATCTACCCGCGCTCCTTTGCCGATGCGAACGGCGACGGCGTGGGCGACCTCGCCGGAATCACACTTCGCCTGCCCGAGCTGGCCGAACTCGGCGTCGACGCCATCTGGCTGTCGCCGTTCTTCACATCGCCGCAGCGCGACGCAGGCTATGACGTCGCGGACTACTGCGGGGTCGACCCGCTGTTCGGCACGCTCGAAGACTTCGACCGCATGACGGATGCCGCTCACGAGCTCGGCATCCGCGTGATCATCGATCTAGTTCCCAACCACTCCTCCGATCAGCACGAGTGGTTCCAGCAGGCGCTCGCCGCCGCGCCCGGCAGCCCGGAGCGCGCCCGCTACATCTTCCGCGACGGACGCGGCCCGCACGGCGACGAGGCGCCGAACAACTGGGACTCGGTCTTCGGCGGCCCCGCGTGGACGCGCACGACCGATGCCGACGGCAGCCCCGGGCAGTGGTATCTACACCTCTTCGACTCGAGCCAGCCCGACTTCGACTGGACGAACGATGACGTGCGTGAGATGTTCCGCGATGTGCTGCGCTTCTGGCTCGACCGCGGGGTCGACGGCTTCCGCGTCGACGTCGCGCACGGCCTCATCAAGGCCGATGGACTGCCCGACTTCACCCCGCAGATCGGCGCAGGCAGCATGGGCGGTCAGGCCGCCGACGATGACCCTGTCTCGGCTCCGTACTGGGGTCAGGAGGGCGTGCACGAGATCTACCGCGACTGGCGCACCGTGCTCGATGAGTACGAGGGCGACCGCGTGCTCTGCGCCGAGGCGTGGGTGGATCCGCTGTCGAAGATGGCGCTCTGGGTGCGCTCCGACGAGATGCAGCAGGCCTTCAACTTTCCGTACCTCGAGACGGAGTGGAGCGGCCCCGCTCTGCGCCGCGTCATCGACGATTCGATCAATGCATTCGGCGCTGTGGGCGCCCCGAGCACGTGGGTGCTCTCGAACCACGACGTCGTGCGGCACGCTTCGCGGCTCGCGCTGACCGTCGAGAACCCGCAGGGGCACGGCATCGGCCCGAAGAGCGAGGGCAAGCCGGATGCCGCGCTGGGGCTGCGCCGCGCTCGCGCAGCATCCACCCTCATGCTTGCCCTCCCGGGCGGCGCCTACCTGTTCCAGGGCGAAGAGCTCGGCCTGCCCGAGGTCATCGAGCTTCCCGATGAGGCGCGGCAGGACCCGACATGGTTCCGGACCAACGGCGAACGCTACGGTCGCGACGGCTGCCGCGTGCCGATCCCGTGGGAGGCCGACCGCCCCGCGTACGGTTTCAGCGCCTCGGGTGAGGCGTGGCTGCCGCAGCCCGAGCTCTGGGCCGAGTACGCGCGGGATGCTCAGCGAGGCGACTCCGCCTCGACTCTCGAGCTGTATCGTCGGGCGCTGTCGCTTCGCGCCGAGCACGAGCTCGGCCTCGGGGAGCTGACGTGGGCAGACACCGGCGACGATGAGCTGCTGCGTTTCTCCAACGGCGACGTGACCGTGGTGGCGAACACGAGCGAGAAGGATGCCGCGCTGCCGGCCGACCTCGTCGGCGCAGAGCAGCTTCTCGCCAGCGGTTCCTGCCCCGTGAACAGCGTCGCCTCAGACACGACGATCTGGCTGCGCACTCCCGCTCTCTGAGCAAGCGCTGAACGACCGACGCGGTTCGGGCCCTCTCGGCCCGGACCGCGATTCTGTCTCTGCGGCGGCCTCTCGATCACCGGACTCAGCGATCGTGTGATTCAGTTCTCTGCCAGCAGAGAGAAACCCGGGCGGACCAGGTCAGTGAGTTCAGTTGGTGTTCTCGTAGAGCCAGGCGAGGGGGTCGACGTTCTTTGTGCCGTTGATGAGGATCTCGAAGTGCATGTGCGGCCCGGTGGAGATACCGGTGTTGCCCGTCTTCCCGATGATCTGACCGACCGAGACGTGGTCTCCGACCTGCACCGTACGGGAACCGGGAATCATGTGCCCGTAGAGACTGTGGATCATCTGGCCGTCGATGACGTGCTCGATGACGATCTTGACGCCGAAGCCGCCGCCGGAGTCGGTCGACTCGACGACGACGCCGTCGGCGATCGACTGGATGGGAGCACCGTAGCCGGGGTTGAAGTCCTGGCCGAGGTGGTTCGTCGAGCAGCCGAGCGAGCAGCCGGCACGCGGGCCGTAGCCGCTGCCGATGTGCACACCGACCGAGAAGGGCCACTGAACGGTGCCGTTCGGATCGTTCGTGAATGTCGACTCGGGCTTGATGCCGAGCTGGACAGCAGCCTCGGTCGCGGAGAGCGCGCCGTAAGTGTCACGGTGAATCGATGTGTCGGCGGATGCCGTGTTGACCATGGACTGCGTCGAGTCAGTGCCGAACTGGGCTTGAGCATACGCTTGACGCTTCTGCTGCTGCACGTCATCGGCGCTGAGAAGCGCGTTCGCCGGAATAGATGTGGCGACGGTCATCAGGCCGACAGCGAGAAGCGCGCTGACACTCATTGTGCGCGCCGCGATGCGGCGGATGGAGCGCGGTGCGCGCGGACGGTCGACGGGCGCGTCAGAGGATGCACGGTGGCGAGCACGACGCTCGCGCTTCGTCTCGGACGCTGTCGACTCAGGCTCATCGTCTGTCGTGTCGGAGCTGGCGGGCTCTTCCTCGGGCGCCTCTGAGGAGGCGTCGGTCGGGAACGCGCCGGCGATGATGGCCTCAAAGGAGTCCGTCGCAGTCGGAACCGACTCTGGCGACGGAGCATCGTCTGCGCTCGCGAAGAGACGCTCAGTGTCTGCGACCGGCTCTGTCTCGACGACCGGCTCTGTCTCGACGACCGGCTCTGTCTCGACCGAATCGGCTTCGGCAGCAGCTGTCGGCCCGATGAGTTCGTCGAACGACAGCTGCTCGGTCTCGTGCGCGGTGACCTCCGGCTCGATGACCTCCGGCTCGATGGGCTCGGGTGCGACGACCTCGGGCTGTGCAGGTGCAGCCTGTGGGACGGCGACCGAGGACTCCCGCGACACACGCGATGTGGACAAGGCCTGCTCAGCCATTCCGGCGAAGAGCTCACTCTGACTCGGAGCCGCGTTGCGACGACGCGCGCGACGGCTGGGCAGAGCCTCTGACGCAGACGAGCGCGACGTCGCTGGCTGGCTTTCGGCTGGGACCTCTACTGGCGATGCGCTCTCAGCCGAACTCTGCGCGGCAAGGCGACGTGCGCGACGCGACGGGAGTGTCGTGTTCGCCGGAGCCGCAGAGTCTGTGGCGGCCTCGAGATCGGCGACACCATCGGCCTGGGCACGGGCGAGCGCTTCGCGCTCCTCACGCAGTCGGCGTGCCCGGCGGGACTCGAAAGCGGGGGTCTCGTCGCGAAGGGTCGGAGAGGTGCCGGAGGGGTCGAGAACGGATTTGCTCTCGTCACGGGCACGGCTCGACACAGGCAGTTGGACTTTCTTCGCTAGGGGGCACAGCATGAGCTACCGCGAGCATGGGGGACGCTCGTCAGGTAACGGATTGATAAACAATAACAAACCGAACCTGAGTACCGCCAGAGCTGTGGAGGAAATCTTTGTCCCCCAGGTGGGGAACCATCAGAGCGCTTCTCGCGTCGCCCGCCATGACGGGGATCGTCACGAAACCTCAGAGATTCCTGTCTCCTCACCAAGTTTCAAGTGAGGCTTGAAGGAGAGCTTCTCTACGCCCGACGAGCTACGCCGAAGCATAGGGAACCAGGTAGAGCACGATCACGGCGGTTACCCCGATCGCGATCATGAGGATCGCGAGGGAGGTCAGCCGAGCCCGTCTGTTCCCGATGACGAACCTGACGACGACCATCGCAGCATACAGAAGCACAATGGCGGCAGAGCCGATGATCGTGATGCGATCCCCCGTGAGCGCGAGTGGGATCATGAGCGCAAGGGAGACGAGCAGAAGAGCTGCGCCGCAGACCAGCCACAGCAGCCCGGTGCTCGTCGTCAGGGCGGGTTGGTTACGCACAAGGGTCGGGTCGTCTTCACGCGGGGTCGCTGCGTTGCGGGCATCCTTGTTCGTGCGATCTCTCGACCTGTCGTGAATCATGAGTCTCCTCCTCCCCTGCCAGCCACGCTAGGCACTGTGCCGCCGTTCGCAAGGGGATTGACGAGTCTCCCGAAGCCACGATGACCGCGCTGTGCACAGCGACCTCGAACACGGGACATCTGTCCGGACTTCTTCGCGACGGCCCGTTCCCACCACCTCCGCAGTCCTGATTCGACTGCACGTCAGTCCTGGTGCGCGGCTTCGACTCCAGGAATGTGGGCTTCGCCCTTCGCAACGGCTTCCGCCTCGTTCTCCGTCACGACGATCAGACCGCGAGCGGAGTGCGAGAGCTGAGACATGACGTCGATCCATGTCTTGTTGAGTGTCGGCGACCTGCTTCCCGCGAAGCGGAACTGCAGCGGAATCGCCGGCGAGACCCAGAGCGAGACGCGGCCCGAGCCCATGTGCGGATCGATCGACCAACTCACGAGAAAGCTCTCCTGATGGCGCAGCTTCGCGGCGATGGCGATCTTGAGGTGAGCGAGCGTTCGGTCGTCGAACTCGTATTCACTCGAGCTGCCGTAGACGAGGACTCCCATGGTCAGAATATTTGCCCTGCAGAAGCGCTCTGTCAATGGCAATCTTCCGTTCCGCTCCGTGGACGCGGGCGAGATCGGAGCGGCGGCCGGAATCTACGTGGCCGGGGCTTGTTCGGGCGCGCTTCTCTTCAGCTATCTCACCGGCGTCGTCGACCTCGTGATTCTGCTCGTCCGCCGCAACGTTCCCGAGTCTCCGCGGTGGCTGTTCATACACTGCCGCGATCGTGAAGCCGAAGAGCTCGTTGCAGATATCGAAGCCACGGTGGAAGACGACTCAGAGCGCGAGCTCGAACCAGTGCCGGAGAGCAAAGCCATCGCGATCGGCAACGTCCTCGGCCCGATCCTCCTGGGCCACGTCTTCGACTCGGTGGGCCGCAAACCCATGATCGCGGGAACGTTCATCGGCGACGGCATCCGGGCCGTGGCGGTCGGCTATCACATCGGCGCGGGCTTGATGATCCTCGCCGGGCTCGTCGAACTGTTCCTCGGCGTCAAGGCCGAGCGGCAGTCCCTCGAGGACATCGCGACGCCGCTCTCCGCGGAGATTCCGAAGGTCGAGTAGCGCCGACAGAACAAAAGCCCCGGTCAGACGGGGCTTTTGTGGCGAGTGAGGGATTCGAACCCCCGAAGGCTATGCCAGCTGATTTACAGTCAGATCCCTTTGGCCGCTTGGGTAACTCGCCAGGGGCACGCTCGGCCAAACTTGCGCAGCCAACCGAAGGCGCCAGAGAAATATTAGCCTTTCACACCCCAGGGACGAAATCGAGACCCGAGTCGGGCGGTTCAGGGCTCGCGGAGCAGCGCACCCTCTGATCGGCAGGTGGCGGCGGCGATCGTCATCGCTCTCTCGAGCGCCCTGCCCCACGCGGTCGCGTCGGTGGGTTCGCCAGCGGAGGCGATGTGTGCCGTGATCGCGGCGAGCACGGCATCCCCCGCTCCCATCGTGTCGATGATCGCCCCGGGAAGCTCAGCGATCGGACGCTGCACCCGCTCGCCGGCGGAGTGCACGACGGCGCCATCTCGACCGGCCGTCGCGACGACGTGGGGAACGAAGTGGGTCAGTCGCTCGACGAGCTCCTCGAGGTCGGTGCCGTAGAGCAGCCGGGCGTCGTCATCGCCGACCTTCACGACACGGCTGAGTCTCGCGATGCGCTCGAAACCGGCGACGAACCGCTCACGAGAGTGAAGCATCCCCTCGCGCGGGTTCGGGTCGACGATGAGGCGTCGCGAGTCTGCGGGAACGGATGCCGCGAGCGCGTCGACCTGCGCCGGGTCATCGAACGGAAAGCAACTCACCACCGTGAACGGCGCTGCCGCGATCACTTCGCGCGCCCGCTCATCGAACTCGATGCGACGTCGCTGCGCGGCCTCACTGAAGATGTACGTCGGCTCGCCGTCGAGCCGGTCGCTGATCGCCCGAGCGGTTCCGTAGGGTCCGCGCGTGGGGATCAGCTCGACACCGTGTTCGTCGAGGAGTACGCGGATGCGTTCGCCATCGACATCCTCACCCACCATCGCGATGAGGGCGGTCGGCACCTTCAGTCGCGCCAGACCGACGGCGACGTTGAGGGCCGCTCCCCCGACGAACTCGCGCGTGCCCGAGGCATCGCGCAACTCGTCGATGAGGGCGTCTCCGATCACGGCGAGGGGCACAGTCTGCATATCGGTCAATGTACACGGGGTCAGTATGCTGGTGGTTCTACACGACGAGGAGCGCGATGGCAGGGATCGACGACGTCGCCGCCCGGGCGGGCGTGTCGACCGCAACCGTGTCGCGGGCGCTGAGCGGGCGAGGGTACGTCTCCGATGCCACCCGAGCGAAGGTTCAGGATGCCGCGGCCGAGCTCGGCTACGTCGTGTCGTCGACGGCATCCGGTCTGGCCTCGGGCCGCACCCGCAACGTCGGCGTGGTCGTGCCGCTGCTGAGCCACTGGTACTTCTCCTCCGTCGTCGAGGGCGCCGAGCGGGCGCTCTTGCAGCTCGGCTACGACACGACGCTCTACAATCTCACCGGGGACGCCGACGACCGGCGCAGCGTGTTCACGCACTTTCTGCTGCGCAAGCGAGTGGATGCCGTGATCGCGATCAACCTCGAGCTCACCCCCGATGAGGTGCGCTCCCTCCATGACCTCGGCAAACCGCTCGTCGGCATCGGTGGACCGATTCCGGGCGTGCCGACCCTGGCGCTCGACGACGTCGAGCTGGCAAAGCTCGCGACCTCACACCTGATCGGCCTCGGACACGAGCGCATCGCGCACATCGGAGGCGGCAGCGAGTTCGACGTGGACTTTCACCTGCCATCGAACCGCCGTCGCGGCTACGAGGCCGCCCTCACGGAAGCAGGGCTGCCTCTCGATGCGAGGCTCGTGCGCCCGGCGGACTTCACGATGCGCGGAGGCTACGACTCCGCCAAGCAGCTGCTCGGCTCTCCGACCGGACGCCCGACCGGAATCTTCGCGGCCTCCGACGAGATGGCGATCGGCGCGATCCTCGCGGCACGAGACCTCGGCCTGTCGGTCCCGCGCGATGTCTCCATCATCGGGGTCGACGACAACCAGCAGGCGCCGTTCTTCGACCTGACGACGATCGCGCAGTTCCCCCGCCGACAGGGCCGCGCCGCGGTCGAGCTGCTGCTCGCTGAGCTCGGCGAGAAGACGTCACCGCCCGACGACCTGTCGCTGCCTTACGAGCTCATTGTGCGGGGTTCGACGGCTCGCCCTCAAGAGTGACGTCGAGTGCGCCGCGGATGTTCTCGACGAGCGCGCGCTGAATCGCGAGGCGCTCCTCGCGAGTGATCGGCTTGTGCGCAGCATCCGGTCGCGAGTGCCACGGCCGTGGGCCGTCAGGATGCCGGTACTCGACGCCCGCGGCATCCAGACGATCCAGGTGCCCACCCAGCCGCGAGCGGAAGCCCTCGAGGTCCTTCGTCTCTGACCAGACAGCCTCGGCGAGCGCGCAGAGCCGCGGGAAGAGCATGTAGTCGACGGTCCGCGGCGAGTCGAGGTGCTCGCTCCACAGGTTCGCCTGGCCGCCGAGCACGTGCCGCGCCTCGTCGTCGGTGAGCTCGGGCGGGAGCGGGTCGAACGCGTACACATCGTCGACGCCGAGCGGGAAGCCCACCTGAACCGGTTCGTCGGGCGAATCGGACTGGCGGTAGTCGAGGTACACCTCGTCGTCGGGGCACAGCACGACGTCGTGCCCAGAGCGCGCCGCGATGATGGCGCCGGTGCGTCCGCGCCATGAGGCCACGGTCGCACCGGGCGCGAGACCTCCCTCGAGAATCTCGTCCCATCCGAAGGCGCGGCGCCCGCGTGCGGCCAGGTGCGCGTCGATCTGAGCGATGAACCAGCTCTGCGCAGCCTCTTCGTCTGCGAGCCCGCGCTCGCGCATGAGCTGCTGCGTACGGTCGTCGACCGCCCATTCGTCCTTGCGCGCCTCGTCTCCGCCGATGCCGATGTACGGCGACGGGAACAGCTCGATCACCTCGTCGAGGATGCTCCGGAAGGCATCCACGGTCGACTCCTCGAGGTTGAGCAGGCGGGTGTTGACGCCCCACCCTGACCAGGGCTCGTCCGGGGCCTCGCCGATGCCCCACTCCGGGTAGGCGGCGAGCGCCGCCTGCACGTGCCCGGGCATCTCGATTTCGGGCACGACGGTCACGCCCCGCTCGGCGGCGTACGCGACGATCTCGCGCGCGTCGTCCTTCGAGTAGTACCCGCCGTGCGGCCGGCCGTTCGTCGTCGCCGCAGGACCCGCACCGACCTGGCTCTCACTGCGCCATCCGCCGCGCGTGGTGAGCTTGGGAAACGCGTCGATCTGCAGACGCCAGCCCTGGTCGTCGGTGAGGTGCAGGTGCAGGGTGTTGAGCTTGTGTGCCGCGATCAGGTCGATGATGCGCAGCACGTTGTGCACGGGGAGGAAGTGCCGGGCGACATCGAGCATGAGCCCGCGCCACGGAAAGCGCGGAGCGTCCGAGATCTCGCAGCACGGGATGCTCCAGGCCACGCCTGTCACGCGGGCGGAACGGTTGATGGCGGGCGGCAGCAGCTGACGAAGCGTGTGAATCCCCCAGCGGATGCCGGCGCGCGATCCACCGCGGATCACGATGCGCTCCGGCGCAACGCTCACGGCGTAGGCCTCGTCGTCGAGGGCGGCATCCTCATCGATGACGATGACGTTCTGGGCCGCAGCGTCGCCGTCGGCGGATGGCGCGCGGTCGAGTGCGAAGCCGGTCGCGGGTCGCACGAGACGCTGCAGCTCCGCAGCGGCATCCGCCAGGGCATCGTCGACGACGATTGTCGTGTCAGACGTGAGCGTGAACTCACCCGAACTCGTCGTCACTGAGCGGGGTGCGGGAATGAGGGAGAACTCGGAGGACACCTTCCACCCTACTTGTGCATTAAATGCACACTAGATTGCACGGTACGCTCAAACACCGTAGTCTCCTCCGGAGGAGGTGTCAATGTGGATGTGACGTGCCTGGGGGAGCTTCTCATCGTTCTGACGCAGGGGGCGCCCGAACCGCTCGAACACACGGAATCGTTCGCGCGCTCGCTCGGCGGAACCGAGTTCAACACCGCGGCCGCGCTCGCCTCGCACGGCGCCTCCACGGCGCTCGTCTCCGTCGTCGGCGACGACGGGTTCGGCCGCTACGCGACGGACACCGTCCGCTCCCTCGGAATCGACACGAGCGGCATCATGGTCGACCCGCATCACGCCACCGGCCTCTACGTGAAAGAGCTCGCCACGGCTGAGTCCTCGAGCCGCATGCATTACTTCCGCGCGGCATCCGCGGGCAGCCGTCTCTCGCCCGCGCACACGCGTCGCCCCGCCGTGCGCGCACTGCTCGAACAGACGCGCATCATCCACACGACCGGCATCACCGTCGCGCTCTCGCCACAGGCGCGTGACGCCCTCACGCTCGTCGCCGACGAACGCAGGCACGCGCTGCTCAGCTTCGACGTGAGCTGGCGTGCAGTGCTGTGGGGTTCGCGCGAAGACGAGGCGACCGAGGTACTCGGCGCACTCGTGAGCACGAGTGACATCGTCTTCATGACCGTCGAGGATGCCTCTGCCGCGTTCGGCACTGGCGAGCCCGAGGCTCTTCGTCAGCTGTTCCCCGAACCGCGGCGGCTGATCGTCTCGAGCGACGACGCCGTCACCGCGTTCGACGGGTCCGCGGTCACGACGCTCGAGCGGCATCCCTCCACCATCGTCGATGCGATCGGGGCCTCCGACGCGTTCGCGGGCGGGGTCCTCTCCGGCATCCTCGATGACTCCCCCATGGCGACCACCCTCACCCGCGGCCTGGAGCTCGCCGACAAAGTCGCGTCGATGACCTCCGATCACGTGCTCGCGTCGTGACCTCTGCGCCGCCGGGCATGAGGTGCACGGCGTGACTGCACGGCATCATAGGTGAGGCGCAGCGGCTCGGCGACGCGCGCGTAGTTTCGCTGCACGACCCGCACGAAGAGAATGTCGATCACGGCGAGCTGGGCCATGCGGCTCGACATCGCCGCGGAGCGGTACTCGTCCTCCCGCGCGTGCGTCACGAGCGCAATGTCGCAGGAGCGCGCGAGCTCCGACTCCGGGTCGCCCGTGATGCCGACGGTCATTCCGCCGGCGCGACCCGCGACCTCGAGCGCGTCGAGCACGTCACGCGTCTGACCGGAGTGAGAGATGCACACCGCCACGCCTCCCGGCGACTGCAGAGCGACGGACGAGAGCGCCAGGTGCTGATCGGAGAAATGGTTCACAGGCAGCCCGATGCGGTGCAGCTTCTGGTGCATGTCCGTCGCGACGATGCCGCTCGACCCGCTGCCGACGATGTCGATGCGCGAGGATGCCGCGAGCGCGGTGGCCGCGGTCTCGACGGCCTCCCGGTCGATCTGCCGAAGGGTCTCCTCGATCGTCATCGCCTCGCGGTACCCGATGCTCGCGATCACGTCGTCGAGAGTGGCATCGTCGGCGAGCGGGCCGCCCGCCACAGAGAAGCGCTCGCGGCGCACGTGCTCACGGCTGCTCGCGGTCGCCAGGTCGATGCGGAAGTCGCGGTACCCCGAGTAGCCGAGCGACTGCGTGAAGCGGGCGACGGTGGCCTGCGACGTGCCGCACCGCTGCGCGAGCTGCGTGATCGTCAGCGGTGCGGTCCCCTCGGGGTCGGCGAGCACCGCCTCGGCGACCCGAGCTTCAGCGGCGCTGAGGGTCGGCAGCACGCGTGCGAGGGCCTGAAGGACGTTCTCAGCCACCGTCAGCTCTCCCGCGCAGAATCCAGTGCCCTGCGCAGGAATCCGTCGGCACCGTCGAGGTGCGCTCGGGCCTCATCGACGGGCAGATCCGTGAGGACCATCAGGATCGCGAGCTTCACGGAGCCATCCGCCTCGCTCAGCGCTCGAGCGGCCTCGTCGAGCTCGCAGCCCGTCGCAAGGGCGACGGTGCGCTCGGCTCGCGCACGGAGCTTCGCGTTGGTGATCTGTACGTCCACCATGAGGTTTCCGTAGGTCTTGCCGCGCCGGATCATCGTGAGCGTGCTGAGCATGTTGAGCACCATCTTCTGCGCGGTACCTGCCTTGAGCCGGGTCGACCCTGACACGAGCTCCGGCCCGACGACGACCTCGATCGCGATGTCGGCCGCGGCACCGAGGGGTGAGTCGCTGTTGCACGAGAGGCCCACCGTGACCGCTCCGCGGTCCGCGGCCTCGCGCAGGGCGCCGAGAACGTACGGAGTGCGACCGGATGCTGAGATGCCGACGACCGCGTCGTGGGAACCGACCTCACGCGACGACACATCGTGGGCGCCGAGGTCCGCGTCGTCCTCCGCACCTTCGACGGCCGTGCGGATCGCCGTGTCTCCTCCGGCGATGACGCCCACGACCCTGTCGGGACTGAGCCCGAAGGTCGGCGGAATCTCGCTCGCGTCAAGCACTCCGAGCCGACCGGGCGTCCCCGCGCCGAGGTACAGCAGTCGTCCGCCCTCGGCCATGCGCGCCGCGATCGCGTCGACGGCCTCCGCGATGGGCTCCGCAGCTTCTGCGACGGCGTGGGCCACACCGGCATCCTCGTCGTTCATCGCCTGCACCAGCCGCAGCGTCGACCATTCATCGAGTGTGCTGTACCGCTCATTGACCCGCTCCGTCGCGAGTCCCTTGATCTCATCGCGCACGGCGTCGCCGTCGGTCGTGGTCATGCATCGCTCCTTCCTCGTACGCGCACGGACCCCAGACCCGTCCCGCGGGTGCCGGTGGTCGATCCTGCCGGGGTGATCGTCCCCGGAACACGGCCTCCGATGCGCTCGTCGAGGGTGAGCGGTATTCCGTGAGCGCCACAGTAGCCCACGAGCGCGAAGAGCAGCGATTCCTTACCATTCGGGTCCACGCCTCGCTCCGCGCTCGTCGTGACGCGGCATCCCTTGAGCTCCTCGGCGAGCGCCCGCATCAGCGTCGGATTGCGGACTCCTCCTCCCGAGACGATCACGGTGCGCACGCCGCGGTCGCGCAGCGCGTCGGCGACGGTGCGCGCCGTCAGCCGCACGAGGGTTGCCAGCAGGTCGTCGAGCTCGGGACGCGCACCGCTCGTGGCGAGGCTGCGGTCGAGCATGTCGAGGTCGAATGTCTCGCGGCCGGTCGATTTGGGCGGCTCGAGATCGAAATAGGGATGCCGCAGAAGCACGTCGAGCATTTCGGGGACCGGCCGCCCGGACGCCGCACGCGCACCGTCGCGATCACAGCGCTCGGCGCCGCCGGTCGCCCGCGCGATCGCCGCATCGAGAAGACCGTTCGCCGGTCCGGTGTCCCACCCGCTCACGCTCCCGTCGGGCTCGACGACGCTCACGTTCGCGATGCCGCCGAGGTTGAGCGTCGCGATCGACTCCCCGCACTCGGCGGCCTCGGCACCGAGCCACGCCCGATCGAACACGGGCATGAGCGGCGCTCCCTGGCCGCCCGCCGCGATGTCGGCCGCGCGAAGATCCGAGACGACCGGACGCCCCGTGCGCTCGGCGAGCACCGCGGCCCTCCCGAGCTGAAGCGTGCCGCGCGCCCGTCCTTCCTCCACCCAGTGGAACACCGTCTGCCCCGGCGATACGACGAGGTCTGCGTCAGCGCACTCGGACTGCTCGAGGGCGTCCGCGAACGCCTCCGCGATCTCGATGTCGAGCCGTGCGACCTCGCCGATGGACACCGGGCGGCCGAGCGCCGCGGAGAGCACACGCTCCCGCAGACGCGTCGGCCAGGCGGCATCCGTCATCACCCTCGGTGTGAGGACGAGATCGTCTCCTTCGGCATCGACGTCGACGAGCGCCACATCGATGGCGTCGGCGGAGGTTCCCGAGTGGACGACGGCGATGCGCATGACTCAGCCCTTGACCGCGCCCGCGACGAGCCCGCTCGAGAGCTTGCCCTGAACGAGGACGAAGAAGATCATGACCGGAATCGTGATGATGGTGGATGCCGCCATCACGGCGCCCCAGTCGTTCGAGTGCAGCCCGAAGAACTGCTTCAGACCGATCGCGACCGTGAAGTTCTGCTCTTCACCACCGAGCAGCGTCATCGCGAAGATGAACTCATTCCAGGCCGTGATGAACGAGAAGATGCTCGTCGCGACGAGCCCCGGAGCCACGAGAGGCAGCAGCACCGAGCGGAACATCCGGCCCCAGCTTGCGCCGTCGAGATACGCGGCTTCCTCCAGTTCGACGGGCACGGCGGCGACGAAGCCGCGCAGCATCCAGATGCCGAATGGCAGCGAGAACGCGAGGTAGACGATCACCAGCCCGGTCAGGGTGCCGAGCAGTTGCAGATCGCGCACCTGCACGAACAGCGGAATCACGAGGGCCTCGAGCGGCACCATCTGCACGGCGAGGATCATCATGAGCACTCCCGTGCGGAACCGGAAGCGGAACCGGGCGACCGCAACGGACGCGAGGAGGGCGAGCGCCGCCGAGATGAGTACCGTGAACAGCGCAACGATGGCGGAGTTCGCGAGGAAGCGCCCGAAGTTTCCCTCGGTGAAGACGAACTCGAAGTTCACGAACGAGAATTCCTGAGGCAGAAGCGACTGCCCGCCGCTCGATGCCCGTGCATCGAACGCGCTCGAGACCATCCAGTACGCGGGGAAGATCGTGAAGATCAGCAGGAGCGTGGTGAGCACGGCCTTCGTGATGGTGCGGCCAAGGCTGCGGCGTCTCACAGTTCGTCCTCCTTCAGAAGGAACCGCACGTAGATGGCGGTGATGACCAGCAGCAGAAGCGTCAGCAGCACGGCGATGGCCGAGCCGAAGCCGTAGCGGTTCTGCCCGAACGACTCCACGTACGACCACACGCCGAGGTTGAGCACCTCGCGGTTGGAGCCGGAGCCGCCCGGCATGAGGTAGATCTGCGCGAAGACCTTGAAGTCCCAGATCGTCGAGAGGATGAACACGACCGCGAAGACCTGCCTGAGGCTCGGGAAGATGACCTGGAAGAATCGACGGAATGCACCCGCACCGTCCATCTCGGCGGCCTCGAGCATCTCCTTCGAGACCCCGAGGAGGCCGGCCAGCACAGTGACCGCGACGAATGGGAAGCCGTGATGGATGATGTTGATCACGACGATGGCGTAGAAGGTCACGGGGTTGGTGAACCAGTTGAATGGATGCTCCATGAGACCCGCACCCTGGAGGACCGCGTTCACGAGACCGTGGTCCGCGTCGAAGATCCAGATCCACACGTAGGTTCCAGTGACCGCGGGCATCGCCCACGCGATCATGATGGCGCTGCCCACGATGAGCCGCCAGGCTTTGCCGAGCGACGCGAGCAGCAGGGCGACGAGCGTGCCGAAGATGACCGTGCCGAGTACCGCGACGACGGCGAAGCCGACGGTGTTCGGAAGCACGACGGTCCACAGCTGACTGTCGGTGAAGATCTCGACGTAGTTGTCGAAGCCGATCCAGTTGGGCTCGCCGCTGACGATCTCACGCAGTCCGTAGTCCTGCAGTGAGAAAAGGAAGACTCTGATGAGCGGCCAGAGCAGCAGCCCCGCCAGCACGATGAGTGCGGGAGTGAGCAGCAGCCAGGGGCGCGTCCTGGTGATCAGGCGCGCGCCCGGGTGTGACGACTTGCGCGCCGCGGGCGGGCCCGAAGGCCCACCCGCGGTGGAGGTCGGTGGTGTTGCGACCGTCACTGAGCGCTACTTCTCGTTCATGATGCTGTCCATCTCGGACGCAGCATCCTTCGTCGCCTGCTCGACCGTCTTCTGGCCCGACAGAATGGCCTGGATCATCGCGTTGACGGTCTTCTTGGCCTGCACGGCGCCGAACGTCGGCGTCACGGGCACGGATGCTCCTCCGTCGACCATCTGCGTCGCGAAGGGCTTCACAAGCGGGTCATCCGATTCCATGGACTTCTCGAGCAGCGAGGTCTGGCCGGGGAAATATCCGGTCTCCGAACCCCACTTCTCTGCGAACTCGCCCGTTGTCATCATCTCGACGAACTGGAAGGCGAGGTCCTCGTTCTTGGTCGTGTTGAAGATGCTCAGGTGCGAGCCGCCAAGCACAGAGGGAGCGATGTCGCCGTCCTTGCCGGGGATCGGCGCCGCAGCGAACTTGCCCTCGAGGTCGGGGTTGTCCTGCACGATCGTGGCGGGTGTCCAGGAGCCCTGGAGTGCCATCGCGACGTTGCCCTGCGTGAAGTTGTCGAGCACGTCGGTCTCGTTCCAGGTCGTCGCACCGGCGGACGAGAATCCGTGCTCGGTGGCGAGGCCCGTGTAGAAGGCGATGCCCTCCTGCGATTCGGGCGACGCGAGCTGCGACTCCCACGTGCCGTCCTTCTCGACGGAGATCTCGCCGCCCGCGCCCCACACCCACGGGTACACGCCGAACTCGGCGTCGCCGGGGACGGCGAACGGAATCATGTCGGGCTTGGCCTCCTTGATCGCCTCACCCGCTGCGACGATCTCGTCCCACGTGGTCGGCGCATCGAGCCCGAGCTCCTCGAAGACGTCGCTGCGGTAGATCAGTGACCGCACGCCGGCGTACCAGGGCATGCCGTAAAGCTCGCCGTCATAGGTTCCCGACTCGACGAGCCCGTCGACGAGGTCTTCGCCGAGACCGGCATCCGCGACCTTGTCACCGATGGGCAGAAGCGCGCCCGCGTCGGCGAACTCCGCCGTCCATGTGGTTCCGGTCTCTGCGACATCGGGAGTCGTGCCGCCAGCGATCGACGTCACGAAACGGTCGTGGGCGTCCGCCCACTGCACGTACTCGACGTCGATCTCCGCACCGGTCTTCTTCTTGAAGGCCTTGCCGACCTCGTCGAAGAAAGCCTCTGAATCGGGGTTCGTGCCCTGCATGATCCAAACCGTGAGGGTCTCACCCTCGCCCGATCCGGAATCAGAGCCGCCCGAGCATCCTGTCAGCCCGAGAGCCGCGACGGCGAGCATCGCCAGCGGCATATAGCGCTTCTTCATCTGTCTCCTCATTGACACATCGTGCAGGGGCGTTTGCACCCCGGTGAACGTGATTGGAAATTATCCTCACTTAAGAAAAATCATTTGTAAAGTTTTTTCACAATGGAAATCGAGGAGTCTCCAACACCCGTCAGAGGGCAACTCGACTGAGACTCAATCTCGGAAGAACTCGGTGAGAAGCAGGCCGCATTCCTCGGCCCGGACGCCGCCGATGACTTCAGCCCGATGAGTCAGGCGCCTGTCACGAAGAAGGTCATGGATGCTTCCGGCGGCACCCGCCTTGTCATCCCACGCGCCGAACACAACGGTCGGCACGCGCGCGGCGAGAATCGCGCCGGCGCACATCACGCACGGCTCGAGCGTGACGACGAGCACGGCGTCGCCGAGCCGCCACTCACCCCGCGCGGCCGTTGCCTGACGGATCGCCTCGAGCTCCGCGTGAGCGGTCGGGTCTGCGCGCTCCTCGCGCCGGTTCCTGCCGGCGCCGATCACTGTACCGCGGGCATCCGCGATCACCGCTCCGACCGGCACGTCCCCCGTCCGCAGGGCCGCGCGGGCCTCGAGGAGAGCCGTGCTCATAAGAGCATCCCAGCGGGGGTCGATGCGAAGCGGCATCCTCTCCCCCTTTTTCTCGTTGGCGACGCACGTCGGGCTGTAGGTTTAACAGTATGCGAGTGCACGTTGCCGATCATCCGCTCATCACCCACAAGCTCTCGGTGCTGCGCAACAAGAAGACATCCTCCCCGACGTTCCGGGCTCTCACCGAAGAGCTCGTCACGCTTCTCGCCTACGAGGCGACCCGCGGCGTCCGGACGAACCCGGTTGAGATCGAGACCCCGGTCACCACGACGACCGGTCTCGAGATCAGCACACCGCGGCCCCTCGTGGTGCCGATCCTGCGCGCTGGCCTCGGCATGCTCGACGGCATGGTGAAGCTGCTGCCCACCGCCGAAGTCGGCTTCCTCGGAATGATCCGCGACGAAGAGACGCTTCAGCCGATGACGTACGCCGAGCGGCTGCCCGATGATCTGTCGAACCGGCAGTGTTTCGTTCTCGACCCGATGCTCGCGACCGGCGGCTCTCTGAGCGCGGCCATCCAGTTCCTGCTGAAGCGCGGAGCCGTCGACGTGACGGCCGTCTGCATCCTCGGCGCGCCCGAGGGCCTTGAGCGCGTCAAGCGAGACACCGAGGGGCTCGACGTCTCGATCGTTCTCGGCGCACTCGACGAGAGACTCAACGAGCGCGGCTACATCGTTCCCGGCCTCGGCGACGCGGGCGACCGCCTCTACGGACTCGTCTGACCACTAGCACATCTCAGCGCCGGCCGCCCTCGCGGCCGGCGCTTCGTGTTTTCTGCACTGCGTCCGGCGTCGTGAGCGCTCGAAAGGATCTGTGAGCAGACGCGGGCATGCTGAGAGACCGTAAAAGATTCTTCACTAATGGCCAACTAAAGACGCAGAAACCGCGCTCCGGCGCAACAAGGCGTCATTTATTGCAATGATTTGACACACCTGTTTTCGGGCCACTTAGATTGATGTCATGACAGACAGCACGCGCACCCTGAGCTCCGTCGAGTTCCGTGGGAATGCCGGGTCGATGATGGCCGGCATCACTGCTGTCATGTGTTGTCGAATGTGCAGCTAACTCTCGTCCAACCACGCATATTCATTCGGATGCCGCAGGCATCCTCTACCCCGACACACACTTTCCGCTCTCCTGCCCCGACGCGCGTCGGTGATGGCCAGAGGAGACGCGTACCCATCATCGAAGGATCAACCCATGTCACTTGCTACCGTTTTCCCCCAGACCGCTCCGGCCGAGGCTCGCACTCAGGCTCCCGCTCGCACGCTTCGCGCCGTGCCCGCCTCTCCCGAGCCGCGCGGCTTCGCCCTCTACGTCGGCCTCGATGAGCAGGCCGCACGCGATGCCGGCACCTCGCTCGGCGCGATCGTCGAGGCCGTCAAACAGACCATCGCCGACCTCGCCCCCGCTGCGCAGTCGTACGCCGCGGTCGCACTCGCGCCCGCCGGTGTCGGAGGTCGCGACGTCGACGTCGTGCGCCTCGCCCTGCAGGAGCCCTCGGCCGTCGCACGCAACACGAACTCTGAGCCCGAGGTCGATGAGGAGCAGGACCGCGCTCACGCCGGCGTCGTGATCGACATCTCTCGTAAGCGCGTCGTTCTCGACAACTCGGTCGCCGCGCTCACGTACAAGGAGTTCGAGCTGCTGCAGTACCTCGTTCTCCGCGAGGGTCGCACTATCGAGCGCATCGAGCTCATCAATGCGCTGTGGGCCTCGCACGAAGGCGAGATTCCCAACGAGCGCACGATTGACGTGCACGTTCGCCGTCTGCGTTCGAAGCTCGGCCACTACGAAGACATCGTGCGCACCGTCCGCGGCGCGGGCTACCGCTTCGACCGCCACGCCGACGTCTCCATCCGCCACGCGTCGACGCCCTCGCCCGACCTGTTCTGATCGGTCCCGCTGCGCATCAGCCGGGCATTCCGGGGTAACCGTTCGGTGCGAACCACAGGGTCGCACCGACGACCTTCCGCCCCGCGGCCCGCGCGTTGCGCAGCGACGCCTCGTTTCGAGGGTGGATGTGGCCCCACAGCACATCCCCATCCTCGGGCAGCAGCAGCGCCGCTTCGCGCAGGGCGGCAGGCCCTATTCGTCGACCGCGATGCTCCGCGTCGATGCAGACCTCCTGGACGCAGTGCCCGCGCAGTCCGAACGAGTCATCACGAGCTAGAGCGAGAATTCCCGCCGAGCCACCGCTGGCAAGCACCTCGAAGAGCAGTCCCTCCTCCGCGCACTCCGCGAGAGACTCCTCGTCTTCCGGCGTCGCCCACTCAGAGATTCCGGGTCGTGATTGCGCAAGTTCGGCGTAGATCTCCGCAGTGCGGCGGGCAGCGGCATCCGCATCGATCTCTCGAAGCGCCACAGTGTCGTCAGCGGACGGTGGGCGCGCGGCCATGTCGGCGACCCGCCCAGCGACGATGAGCTGATCCACGGTCACCGCGCCGAGCGCCGCCGACGAGACGGCAGCGCTCATGCCCTGCGGGTCGGGCGCGGGCACACGCAGACAGAGCGGCGAGAAGTCTTCGTAGTGCGGGAGGAGCTCCGTGAGGCGACGCATTCCGTCAGCGCTCGGGGCGACCGAGGTGGCGATGACGTCGACGAAGGGTTTGGCGAGGTCGAGGCCGCGAAACCGGATGCCCGTGATCGCCCAGTGCCCGTCGGCGAGCGCGATGCACCTGTTCGCCCAGTCCCGGGGTGTGCCGATCTCCAGCCCGGTCATTCTGCGACCGGTCGCGCCCCAGTCGACATCTCCCACCCGCTCAAGGTTCGGCTGCAGCCAGGACTCAAGGTTCTCGCGCAGGGTCGGCGACCAGTCCCGAACGTTCCACGACGTCCACGCCTCAGCGGCGTCGAGCACGACGCGCAGGGGCGGCGAGGTCTCGATGAGAGTCATGCGCCGAGCCTAGCGGCATCCTCTCCCGCTGCAACGCAGTCCACCGCACGAGCGGTGAGTTCCGCATGATCTCGGGGTATACAAGAAGTCTTGTGGAGTTGGGCGAGTGCGCTTAGCGTAAAGCGCATGGAAGAGATCGACGTCATCACCGCCGCGACGCACCCGACGCGCAGGCGCCTCATCGACTACCTCGGCCTGCACGGGACGTGCCAGGTGACGACGCTCGCCCGCGCCCTGTCGCTGCAGGTGGGCAGTGTGAGCCATCACCTGAGGATCCTCGAGCGCGCGGGCATCATCGAGCGCGCTGAGAATCCGACCGGCGACCGCCGCACGAGCTGGTGGAGGTCGGCGCGCACCGGGTTCTCCTGGTCCGTATCGGACTTCGAGGATTCTCCGGCGGACGCCGTGCTCGCCCGCGAGGCTGAGCGGCTCAACACGATGATGCAGATGCGCCGCCTCTCCGAGTAGCTTCGAAACGACCGGAGCCACCCAGAGTGGGCAACCGCCGCCTTCAGCACGGACACGTTCGCCTGGGCGACGCCCGATGAGCTGCGCACTCTCTCGGAGGCGCTGCAGAAGACGATCGTGGACTGGATCGGCTCGATCGACCGCGACGACGGTGCCGAGCGGCGCCCGGTGTTCATCTTCGGCCGCGGCTTCCCGACGGAGCCATGATGACGACGACAGAATCGAGGATGCTGCGAGAGCCGCCGCTCTTCGCTCGCGACCGGCTCGCCCACACGTGGATCCTCGTGAAGGCGTTCTCCGACGCCGGCGACGCCGTGTGGACGATTGCTCTCGCGTGGACGGCCGTCCAGGTCTCCTCCCCGGCGGTCGCCGGAGTGATCGTCGCGGCGGGGACGATCCCGCGGGCGGTGATCCTGCTGTTCGGCGGCGTGCTCGCCGACCGTGCGAGTGCGCGGCACGTCATGATCTGGTTCAACGTGATCCGAGTGGCGGTGCTGGCTGCGGCATCCGTGTGGGTTCTCTCGACCCCACCGACCACCCTCGTGCTCATGCTCGCGGCGATCGCGTTCGGCGTCTGTGACGCGTTCTACGAGCCCTCCGCCGGCACGATCGCGCGGCAGCTCGTGCGCTCTGACGATCTGCCGTCATACAGCGCGGCGTCACAGACAGCGTCTCGGCTCGGCACCATGGGCGGCGCGGCGATCGGCGGCGTTCTCGTCGCTCACGTGGGCTTCGTCGGCAGCGCCTCCGCCAACGCTCTGACATTCGCCCTCGTCGTCGGGTTCATCGCGATCTGGCTTCGCCCTCGGTTCGCGCTGCCCCGCGCTGATCGCGAGTCACCCCTTCGCAGCATCGGGCACGGCTTCCAGCGCCTCAAGGATGCTCCGCTGACACGCACGCTCGTCATCGCGCTCTCCGGGCTGAACCTCGCCGTCGGGCCGGCCACCGGAATCGGGTTCGCACTTCGCGCCGACGATCAGGGCTGGGGAGCCGGAGCGGTCGGCGTCTTCGAGGCGCTTCTCGGTCTGGGAGCGGCGATCGGCGCGGCATCCGTCGCCCGCTGGCGACCCCGGCGCGAAGCCCGTGCGGGGTTCGTCGCGCTCATCGTCCAAGGAGCCGGAATCGTTCTGCTCGGCATCGGTCCCGCGTGGCTCGTCGGCGCGGGAAGCGTCGTGATCGGACTCACAGCCGGCTACGCCTCCGTGCTGCTGAGCGCGACGTTCGCGGCGACGGTCGACACCTCATACCTGGGGCGCATGAGCTCGCTGACCCGGTTGGGTGACGACTGCTTCATGCCACTCGCGATGGCGGGCTTCGGCGCTCTCGCCTCGGTGACCGCTCTGTGGGTTCCGTTCGCCCTCTACGGCGCCGCGATGGCGGCGCTCATGCTGGTTCCGCTGTCCAACCCGGCGTTCCGCACGCTGAGCATCGGAACCGGCGACAGCTCTCCGCAGTGATGAACGCGAGAGGATGCCGGCGAGGCGGCAGTCCCTATACTGTGGAGCACTGCGAAGCCGGAGGTTGTATGTCCCACCCGAACATCGTCTTCATCTGCACAGACCAGTGGCGCGGCGACTGTCTGTCGAGCGCGGGGCACGAGGTGGTGAAGACGCCGTATCTCGATGGGCTCGCTCATCGCGGCATCCGCTTCTCCAACGCCTACTCAGCGTCGCCGACGTGCGTTCCCGCACGAATGACCATGCTCACCGGGCTGAGCGCCGCCTCGCACGGGCGCGTCGGGTACGCGGACGGCGTGCCGTTCGACGTCGAGACGACCCTGCCCGGCGAGTTCTCGAAGGCCGGGTATCAGACGCAGGCGATCGGCAAACTTCACGTGTGGCCGGAGCGCGCCCGCGTCGGATTCGACAACGTCATTCTGCACGACGGCTACCTGCACCACTCGCGCAAGCGCGAACGACCGTCGGAGTTCTACGACGACTACATCACATGGCTGAAGCGGCAGGCCGGAGAGTCCGCGGTCTCGGACTACTTCGACGACGGGGTGAACTGCAACTCCGTCGTCGCGCGTCCGTGGGGTCGCGATGAGCGCCTCCACCCGACGAACTGGGTGGTCACTGAGGCGATCGACTGGCTGTATCGGCGCGACCCGACCTCGCCGTTCTTCCTCTACCTGTCGTTCCACCGACCGCACCCGCCGTACAACCCTCCGCAGTGGGCGTTCGATCAGTACATGAGCGCGCCCGACTATGATCCGCCGGTCGGAGACTGGGTCGACGTGCTCGAGCCGATGCGCACCGACGGGGTGCCGGACGCCCATGTCGCGCGGTACGACCAAGGCACGATGAACCGCGCTCGCGCCGGGTACTACGGCAATATGACGCACATCGATCACCAGATCCAGCGCTTCCTCGAGGTGCTCGCCGAGTTCGACCTCGACGAGAACACCTACATCTGCTTCACGTCGGATCACGGCGAGATGCTCGGCGATCACACGATGTGGCGCAAGGGCTACCCCTACGAGGGCTCGGCCCGCGTCCCGCTGCTGCTCGCGGGACCCGAGCTGCCCGCGGGACAGGTCGTCGACGATGTCGTCGAACTGCGGGACCTCATGCCGACGCTGCTGTCGCTCGCCGGCATCCCTCTGCCCGATGGGCTCGACGGGCTCGATCTGCTGCCGGTCGATGCGCCCCTGGATCGCGAGTATCTGCACGGTGAGCACACCCTCGGCGACGTTCTGTCGCTGCAGTGGATTCGCACGGGGGAATGGAAGTACATCTGGCTCTCGGCTGATGGAACCGAGCAGCTCTTCAACCTGTCGGAAGACCCGACGGAGTCGGTCAATCGCCTCGCGGATCCTTCCGCGGCCGCCGTGCTCGAGCGGTGCCGGACCGCGCTCGTCGACGAGCTCGAGGGTCGACCCGAGGGCTTCGTCGTCGACGGCGCACTCGCTCCGGGACGCCCAGTCTCGCCGGTTCTTCCGGGCGCGGGCAGCGACCCGACTGGCTTGATTGCGCGCGACCAAGCTGACGGATAGCTCTCGCACAGAGGATTGGCAGAAAAATAACGCTTTGGTAACTAGACGGCGTTACCGTTCCGTTATATATTCAAAGAGCGTCAGTTGTTTTGCTGTGGCAGCTGACGTGGAATGTGATTGCAGGACACTCTTGGTGCAAGGGAGAGGGTCGGTCGTAAGCCTCTACGACCGACCCTCGATCTGTTTAACTCGCTGACCCAGATCCATGGTCGGGTCACACTAGCGCGGCGACTCCACGCCTTCTTCCGGCATCCGTATTCTTGAATGCAGGAGGAAACGTCATGTCTCAGAGAGCCACGGCCGTGCACGCGTGGGAGTCGCTCTTTCGCGCGCAGGTGCAGGTGATGCGCATTCTGCACGAGGAGTTCCCGCCAGGAGACATCTCGCTGAACGAATACGACATCCTCTTCAACCTGAGTCGCGAGCCCGAGCGCTCGGCGCGGCTGCGCGACCTGAACAAGATCGTGCTGCTCAGTCAGCCGAGCGTCTCACGCATGATCGACCGACTCGTCGCGAAGGGCTACGTGAAGAAGGGTGCCGACGAGAAAGACGGCCGCAGCACCATCGTGACAATGACGGATGCCGGCTACGACGAGTACCGTCGCATCGCCGTGAAGCACATGGAGGCCATCACGGACACCATGACCGCGGCGCTCTCCGCCGCCGAGCTCGAGCGTCTGACGCAGCTGACGACGAAGCTGCGCAACGCGACCAGCTGACTCAGCGCTCGAACGAGCGACGCAGCTTCTTCGCCTCGATGACCGACTTGGCCTCGGCTTCGATGCGCTTGTCGATCATCGACGTGCCTCTCAGCGGAAGCTGCACGATGTACTCGGCCTCGATGCCCGCCTGCAGCTGACGCGCGCGCTCCAGCTCAGCATCCACCTCTGCCCCGAACAGCAGCGCCATGTTGCTGAGGTACAGCCAGATCAGGAACACGATGATTCCACCGAGAGACCCGTACGTGGCGTTGTAGCTGCTGGAGTTGGACACGTAGGTGACGAAACCGGCCGTCGTGATCGCCCAAACCACAAGCGCGGTGATCGCGCCGATGCTCGCCCAGCGGAACTTCGAGGGCTTCACGTTCGGGGCGAAGTAGTAGAGAAGCGCGATGAGCAGCACCCCCGCGAAGACCAGCACGGGCCACTTCGCGATGTTCCAGGTGAGCACAGCCGCGTCGCCCAGTCCGATGAACGAACCGATGAGACGCGCGACCGGAGCGCTGATGATGAGCAGCACAGCCATGATCGCGAGGCCGATGAGACACACCGCGGTGAGCAGCAGCACCGTGCCGCGCAGAGCGATGGCCGAGCGGCCCTCGGCGACGCCGTAGATGCGGTTCACTGCGCGAGAGAAAGCGTCGACGTACTTCGACGCAGACCAGATCGCACCGAGCAGACCGAGGAGCAGTCCGAGGCCTGCCCCCGGCGCCGACATGACCTTGGTGATGGGGCCCGCCAGAGTGTCAGCGGTCTCCTTCGGGGCGAAGTCCTTCAGCATCTGGATCAGACCGTCGCTCACAGAACCGTCGGCGTTCACGAGAGACAGGATCGAGACGAGCGCCACGAGGCCGGGGAACATCGCCAGTACGAAGAAGTACGTCAGCGTTGCCGCGATATCGGTGACCTTGTTCGCGACGAAGCTCTTCACAGCGCGGATGTAGCTGACCTTGACGCTGCGCCACTTGAGACGGTTGGAGCCCGTGGGGACGGTCTGCGGTCTGGTCGCGTATTCCGGAGCGTCAGTCATGGGCATCCCCGCTCATCTTCATGGCGATCACGCACACGACACCCGCTGCGGCGGCGATGCCGAGGCTGATGGCCACCGGAGCGATCTTGCCGCGGATCGCGCGCACAGTGTCGCTGAGCTCCTCGCGGAGCTCGTCGATGTTGAGCTGACGCACCCATGGGCCGACCGGGTTCATGCGCTCGTCGCGCTCGGTCGGTAACGCCATCGGCTGTCCAGAATGCTCTGCCATACCGTCACGCTATGGCGAACCGGGCGCGGTGGCAACCACCTTGCGCTCAGCCGTGCGCCAGCGCAAACTCTCCCTCGGTGCGCAGGCTGCCAAGGAACGAGCGCATCTGCGCGAGGTGCAGACGCTCGATTCCGTGCTCGAACACGGTCGTCAACGTCAGCGAGGGTGTGCCCGCGGTCGCATCGGCGACGAGACCGCCGTGCGCCATGACCGCCTCGTCGTCGATCCAGACGAACGGAGCCGGCGAGACCTCCTGATCGGCGATGATGCTCTGTGCCTTCCACCACCCCCGGCCGCGATCGGTGGAGATCGCGTCGACGTCCATGATCGCGCGCCCACCGAAGAGCCCGCCGAGCGCAGGAGCCAGCTTCGTCATGGAGGCGTGCATCTCGTTCCAGGTCGACAGCCACACCAGCTCGAGGTCGAACTCCTCACGCATCTCATCGAGCTGAGCGACGACCTCGGGAGCCCACGTGAGGGGCATGCGACTCATCATTCCCCCGCCGTACTCGATCTGCACGCGCGTGGATTTCACCTCGGAGAACGGGGGTTCGTCGGCGTTGATGGCGCCGTCGACGTCGAGATACAGACGGGTCTGCGGTTCAGAACCAGACATTGCGCTCCTCAGAGTTGGGGTGGACGGCCAGTCAATCACTCGGCACTGACACCGGGCTGGATCCTCCTGTGAATCGGCTATGTCGGCGCCGGCCGCGCGTGTCGGCGAGGGCACTCACTCCTGTCGGAGGAGTACGGCAAGATGGGGGCCATGGCACAGCACCTCTCCGGACAGAACATCACCCTGCGGCACGGCAGCTACGAGGCATCCATCGCCTCCGTCGGCGCTAGCCTGCGCAGTCTCACGCACACCGGCCGCGATCTCGTCGTTCCGTTCGAGGCGGACGAGGTGCGTCCGGCCTACAGGGGTGCGACGCTCGTGCCGTGGCCGAATCGCGTGGTCGACGGACGCTACTCCTGGGACGGTGCCGAACATCAGCTGGCGCTGACCGAACCCGCCCGGGGACACGCGCTGCACGGGCTCGGGGCCTGGCTGGACTACGCGATCACGGACCAGAGCGACTCCGATGTGACACTCTCCGCGACGATTCCAGCACAGGAGGGCTATCCGTTCACGGTCGACGTCGCCGTGCGGTTCGCGCTCGGCGACGATGGCCTCACGAGCACGGTGACCGCGGTGAACCGTGCCGGGGAGCCGGCGCCTTTCGGGACCGGGCCGCACCCGTATCTCGTTGCGGGCGAGGGCCGCGTCGACGATTGGAGCGCGGTGATTCCCGCGGCATCCGTTCTCACGGTGACACCCGATCGGCTGATTCCGACTGGGCTCGAGTCGGTCGACGGAACAGAGTTCGACTTCCGGGAGCAGCGCGCGATCGCAGACACGTTCATCGACCACGCGTTCACGGATCTCAGCCGCGACGCCGACGGAATCGCCGAGGTCCGCGTCACGTCGGCAAACGGAACCGGCGTGGCCATGACGTGGGACGACGCGTGCCCGTGGGTGCAGGTACACACCGCCGACCAGGACGACCCAGCAATGGACCGCATCGGGCTCGCGGTCGAGCCGATGACCTGCCCGCCGGACGCCTTCAATTCGGGCACCGATCTCATCACGCTGAACCCCGGTGAGCCCGTGACTGCGGGGTGGAGCATCCGCGCGCTCTGATCTGGCTTCTGCTCGTCCTCACATAGACACTCGTCGAGGCCGACGCAAGCCCCTGCCATGTGCCTCGACGCAGCCTCTAGGATCGCCGTGAGCGTGCAGCCAGCACGTCCGGCAACCAGACGCCAGGAGGTTTCCATGAGCACTGTGCAGGAGTCCGTGCAGGTCGACGTTCCGATCACGACGGCATACAACCAGTGGACGCAGTTCGAGTCGTTCCCGCAATTCATGTCGAACGTGGACTCTGTCACGCAGGTCGACGACACGCACAATCACTGGACGGTCACGGTCGGCGGCGTCACGCGCGAGTTCGACACCACCATCACCGAGCAGACACCCGATGAACGCATCGCGTGGCGGTCGATGGGCGAGCCGCAGCACAGCGGCGTCGTGACCTTCCATCGCATCTCCGACGACGAAACCCGCATCCACCTCGAGATGACGTGGGCACCCGAGGGCGCGACCGAGAAGATCGGCGCGGCTCTGCAGGCCGACGACGTCGCAGTGAAGAAGGATCTCGCCCAGTTCAAGAAGCTGATCGAGTCAAACGGCTTCGAGTCAGGTGCATGGCGTGGAGACGTATCCCGCAAACCCGACGCCACAGGACGCTGACTCGGGCACGCTGACCGGAGGACAACGAGCGCCGGGACGCCTGCGGATTCGCAGACGCCCCGGCGCTGTTCTTTCACCGTGGATCAGCTCAGACGCGGGTCACATCGACCTCCACGACCGCCCACGACAGAGCCGGGAGCGAGAGACGCAGCGCGGACCCCTCCGCGGTCACACCCTCCAGCGGCGTGAGGCCGACCGGCTGCGCATTCTGCGTGTTCGAGCTGAAGCGGTCGCCGCCCTCGGGTACGGTGAGCACCTCGGCGCGTGAGACACCGGATGCCGTGAAGCCGCCGAGCTTCACGGAGACGTCCGCAGCCTCGTCGAGCCCCCGGTTCGCGAGGAAGAACGCGAGCTTGCCGGACTCCTCATCCCACGTGACGCTAACATCCACAGCATCCGCATCGCCGTACTTCGCCGTGTCGATCTTGTCGCTCGTGACCGCGGTGCGCAGGATGGTTCCGCGCGCCAGCTTCGCCATGCGCGCGAACGGCCAGAAGATGCTCTGCCGCCATGCCGGGCCGCCCTCCTCACTGCGGATCGGCGCGATGACGTTGACGAGCTGCGCCTGGTTCGCAATCGTCACGCGGTCACCGTGCCGCAGCAGTGAGTTGAGGAACGTGCCGACCACGACGGCATCCGTCACGTTGTACTCGTCTTCGATCAGACGCGGATGCGTACGCCATGACTTCTCGACGTTGTGCGGCTGGTCGTCTGTATCGAGACCGGACTGATACCAGACGTTCCACTCGTCGAACGACAGGTTGATCTTCTTTCGGGTCTTGCGTTGAGCGCCGACGGCATCCGCCGTCGCGATGACGGACTCGATGAAGTAGTCCATGTCGACGGCCGTCGCGAGGAAGCTCTTCGCGTCGCCGTCGTGCTCCTGGTAGTAGGCGTGCAGCGAGATGTAGTCCACCTCGTCGTACGCGTGGTTCAGCACCGCGTGCTCCCACGCGCCGAATGTCGGCATGCCCGTGTTGGAGCTGCCCACTGCGACGAGCTCGATCGACGGGTCGACGAGCTTCATGGCCTTCGCGGTCTCCTGCGCGAGACGGCCGTACTCGTCGGCGGTCTTGTGACCGATCTGCCACGGCCCATCGAGCTCGTTGCCGAGGCACCACAGCTTGATGTCGAAGGGCTCCTCCGCACCGTTCTTGCGACGCATGTCACTCCAGGCGGTGCCTCCCGGGTGGTTGGCGTACTCGACGAGCGCGCGAGCGGCATCCACCCCCCGTGTGCCGAGGTTGATCGCCTCCATCACCTCGACCTCGGCCTCGCGAGCCCAGTCGACGAACTCGTGCAGACCGAACGCGTTGGTCTCGATGGTGTGCCAGGCGCCGTCGATGCGCGTGGGCCGCTGATCGACCGGTCCGACGCTGTCCTCCCAGTTGAAGCCCGAGACGAAGTTGCCTCCCGGGTACCGTACGACCGTCGGTCCCATCTCCTTCACGAGCTCGAGCACGTCACGGCGGAAGCCCCGCTCGTCGGCCTGCGGATGCCCCGGCTCGTAGATGCCGGTGTACACGCAGCGCCCCATGTGCTCGACGAACGAGCCGAAGAGGCGACGCGGCACCTCGCCGATGCGGAAGTCGCGGTCGACGGTGATGTGGGCGGTTGTCATGAATCTCCTTGTTCGATGGTGGTAGCTGGCCTCACTGACCGCCGAAGCCGGTGGTCGCGATGCCCTTGATGATCTGACGTTGGAAGAAGAGGAACACGATGATGAGTGGCAGCGCTGCCAGAATCGCCATGGCCATATTCTGCGCATACTGGATGCCGTAGGCGCTCTTGACCGTCTGGAGGCCGACCGGCAGGGTCATGAGCTGCGGGTCGTTGATGATGATGAACGGCCAGAGGAAGTTGTTCCACGCCCAGACGAACACGAAGATCGACACAGCGGCGAGAATCGGGCGCGACAGCGGCATCACGATCGACACGAAGACGCGCAGTCGACTGGCGCCGTCAACGCGCGCGGCTTCCTCGAGCTCGACCGGAATCTGGTCGAAGAACTGCTTCAGAATGAGCACGATGATCGGCTGCACGACCTGCGGGAGCATGAGCCCCCAGTACGTGTCGACGAGATCCATCGCGAGCATCTCGTAGAACAGCGGCACGATCAGCACCTGCGGCGGCACGGCGATCGCCGCGATCACGAGCACGAAGACCGTCTTGTTGCCGCGGAACCTCATGCGCGAGAACGCGTAGGCGGCGAGCGCAGAGGTCAGCACCGTGATGGCCGTGATGGCCGCGGACGTGAAGAGGCTGTTCCACGCCCAGATCGGCACATTGCCTTCTGCGAGCACCTTCGCGTAGGCGGCGAAGGTGAAGCCGTGGGCCGGCCACAGCTCCGCTGATGCGGCATCCGTCTCTGTCTTGAGCGATGTGACGATCGCCCAGACGAAGGGCAGCAGCCACGCGATCGCCAGCACGATCAGAACGGCGAGCGCCGCGATTCCCGCCGGGCCGAGCCTACGCCGACGATGCGAGGGGGCGGATGCCGCGCGGCGAGCGGCCGCGGGAACTGTCATATGTTCGGTCACTGTCGACATGTCATGCGCTCCTTCGCGCCGTGATGCGGAACTGGATCACCGAGACGATGATGATGAGAACGAAGAAGATGTACGAGATCGCCGACGAATAGCCGAAGCGGAACCCGGTGAACCCCGTCTCGAAGATGTACTGCACTGCCGAACGCGTGGTGCCGGCCGGGCCGCCCGAGGTCATCTGGTAGATCTGGTCGAAGACCTTGAGCGAGGCGAGAATCTGCAGAATCACGACCATGACGGTGGTCGGCCCGAGCTGCGGAATCGTGATGGAGAACAGTGTGCGCCAGCGCCCGGCGCCGTCGAGCGAGGCCGCCTCGTACTGGTGCTCGGGGATATTCTGCAGCGCAGCGAGATACAGCAGGAAGTTGAAGCCGATCGTCCACCACACGGTCGTGATCACGACCGAGAGCATCGCGAAGTTCGGGTCCTGCAGCCACGTGACCGGGTCGACGCCAAACCAGCCGAGGATGGCGTTGAACAGCCCGAGCTGCGGGTTGTACAGCCACACCCAGATGAGCGACACCACGGTCGATGCGAGCAGATACGGCATGAAGAACGACAGCCGCCACAGCCACTGGCCCGGCAGTCCCGTGTTGACGAGCAGCGCGAGAGCGAGCGCGATCACGACGAGCGGAATCGTGCTGAGCACCGTGAACCAGACGATGTTGAGCATCGAGCGCCACATGTCGGGGTCGGCGAGCGCCTCGGCGTAGTTGTCGAAGCCGATGAGGTCGCCGCCGGCACCCGTGAGGCTCTGATTCGTGAAGCTCAGGTAGAGGCCCCACACGATCGGCACGAGCATGAACAGAATGAAGAGGATGCCGAAGGGCGCGATGAACGCCCACCCGGTGAGTCCTTCACGCGGACGGCTCGCACGCGTCGCGCGCACCGTCGCTCCCGTGTCGGAGAGCACGTTTCTTGCGGTTGCCGTTGTCACAGCGAGACTCCTTCGTCATCGCGCAGCGCCGTGCGCTGCCAGCGTGGGGCACTCATACCGTCACCGGATTCGGCTTGGCGAGCAGCGAGTTGATGCGTGAGATGAACGACGAGAAGCCGGCCTTCGGCGTCGTGCCGCCGAGCATCACGCCCTGAATCGCATCGAGGA
Source organism: Paramicrobacterium salitolerans (assembly GCF_051513965.1). Lineage (GTDB taxonomy): Bacteria > Actinomycetota > Actinomycetes > Actinomycetales > Microbacteriaceae > Paramicrobacterium. The sequence continues at coordinate 353,567 of NZ_CP195847.1, read as the reverse complement.
AGTAGGTCTGGAAGTCAGATCCCGAGCCCGTGAACCACGCGGGCGGGTCGTAGTTGATGAGGTCCGCGGCGTTTGCGTAGTGCGCCTGCGGAATGAGATCGTCGTACGCCGGGTCTTCGATGACCGGCAGATACGCGGGAATGTGGCCGGCACCGGCCCAGTCGATCGAGCCCTTGAGCACGGTGGACATGAACTCGTAGGCGGCGCGTCGCTTCGCCTCGTCTGGGCTCGACTGGTGCGGCAGCACGAACGTGTGCGAGTCGGCATAGACCGCGGGAGTTCCGTAGAGAGTCGGAATGATCGAGGCATCGAACGGGATACCGGCATCCTGCATCGTCCTCAGCTCCCACACGCCCGAGAAGAGCATCCCGCTCTTGCCGCCCGCGAACTCAGCGATGCCGTTCGCGATGTCGCTGTTCTTTGCGGCGATGTTGCCATCCACGAGCTTCGTCATGAATTCGAGCGACTCGATCGCGGCATCCTCGTCGTATTGCGCAGTCTTGCCGGTCTCGAGCACCATCTCGGCGCCGTGCTGACGATAGAGCGTGTAGAAGAGCCGCCAGAGCTGAGCGCCATCGTTCAGGTAGCCCCACGACAGCCCGTGCTGACCGGTGACCGCCTGCATCTCGAGCGCCATGTCGATGAACTCGTCGGGAGTCGACGTCTCGATCAGGGTGCCGTCCGAGGTCAGCACTCCCGCTTCGTCGGCGACGTCAGTGTTGAAGAACATGATGAACGGGTGGGAGTCGAGCGCCACCGAGTAGAGCTTGTCGTCGGTGAACCCCTTCTCCCAGATGCGCGGCTTGAACGTGTCCTCGCCCACGCCGAACTCGGCGAGCAGGTCAAGATCCCACGGGTCGAGCAGGCCGCCGGGCGCCCAGCCGGTGACACGGCTCGCGTGCATGATCGCGAGGTCGGGGGCCCGACCGCCGGCGGCGGCCATGGCGAGCTTCGTGTAGTACGGGGCTCCCCAGGCGAGAACGGTCTGATCGACGGTAATCGAGCCGAGCTGCTTCTCGACGTCGGAGACGATGGTGGACATCGTGATTCCGTCTCCCCCGCTCAGCAGGTGCCAGAAGCTGAGGTGAGAGACATCGGATGCCGCTGCCGACGAGCAGCCGGCGAGCGCAGGCGCCGCGAATGCGCCGCCCAGGAGCGCGGCGGTGCCCGTGAGCATCCGTCTGCGCGACAGCAGTGGGCCCGAGCGCCCCGGCTGTGAAGGTTGAATCATCTGCATCACTCCTTTGTGGTTGCTCCATCATTACATCGTTGTAATGGCGAGCACAAGAGCTGGTGTGATCACCAGAGCCCGTGCGATCACCCAGAGCCACGCATTCACCCAGTCGGATATTTTTGCTTGCCGCGGCGTGTCGGCGCGGCTGCCTCCGCGTGTCGCCCATTTTTCCGATTCTTTGCCGGCGCGCGGCGCATGGTGTAGTTCAAAAAGCGGCGAAGCCCTCCACGAGGCTCCCGCGAGATCCCACGAGGCTCCCGCGACACCGCCCGAAGGCTCCCCGCGACACCGCACAAAGGCCCCGCGATGCCACGGATGCCCACACGAGAACCCACGAAGCCGCCCCCTCGCGCCCAGGTGTACCGGATACCGCTTTCCCACCACCGGAAAGCGGTATCCGGTACACCTGGAGGCTTCTGACTGACGCGACGAGCGCTCAACGCCCAGCACTCAGCACTCAACGCCAGCACTCAGCACTCAGCGCTCAGCGCACGTGCCGCTGTTCTGCCGAGAAGCCGTCAGCGCGTACTCTCGCGCGCCACGATGCGATACGGAAGCGACTGATGCTGCGGCTCGAGCCTCTGATCGGCAATCCGCTGCTCCAGCCGCGCGATCGCCAGCCGCGCGAGGTCGTGCCTCTCGAATGTGACGGTGGTGAGCGGCGGCACAGAGTACGGGCTGTCGACCGTGTCATCGAAGCCGGCCACGCGCACATCATCGGGCACGCGGATGCCTCGCTCCCACAGCACCCCCAGCACGCCGAACGCCATCGTGTCTGTGAAGCAGTAGATGGCGTCGGGCAAGTCACCACCAGCGTTCAGGTAGTCGATGAATGCGGATGCCGCTCCCGCAGCGGTCCACTCGCCGCAGCCGATCTCAAGCGCGGGGTTCGTCGGAAGCTCCGCGGCCCTGAGCGCCTGCCGGTACCCCGTCACACGGGAGCGCGCGGTCGCCGTCTGAAAGTCACCGACCGGCGAGCCGAGGACCGCGATGCGGCGGCATCCCCTCTCGATGAGGTGTCGGGTCATGTCTCGCGACGAGGCGACACTGTCGACGCTCACCTGGTCGACGAGGCTCTGCTCCACCTCGCCGATGAGCACGAGCGGAGGCAGCCTGTCGACGCGTGCGATGACACTGTCTTCAAGGGTTACCGGGTTGAGAATGAGCCCGTCGACGAGGTGCGCCCGCGCACGCGAGAGCAGGTCGAGCTCACGCCCCGGCTCGGCACCGGTCTGTTCCACCTGAATTGCCCAGCCACGTTCGTGGGCGACCTCGACGAAGGCGCCGACGGTCTCGGCAGAGTACTGCGTCGCGAGGTGCGGCAGTGCGAGCGCGAGCACGCCGGACCGACCGTTGCGAAGCCCCCGGGCCGAGAGATTCGGCACGTAGTCGAGCTCGGCCATGGCGAGCTCGACACGCTCGCGCGTCTCGGGCCGAACGAACACAACGCCGTTGATGACGTTCGACACGGTCTTCGGAGAGACCCCCGCCCGCGTCGCAACATCACGCATTGTCGCTCGCATGCTCTCAGCTTATCCGCGAGGCCTGGCGCACTCTGGCGGCATCCCTCACAATGAGGAAATGACACGCGTACTCTATATCGGCGGATCCGGCGTGATCAGCTCTGCGTGCGTGACCGCCTCGCTCCACCGCGGCCACACGGTGACGGTCGTCAATCGCGGCCACACGAGCACTCGACCTGCGCCGTCCGGAGTCGAGGTCCTCACGGCGGACGCCACATCGCCGACGTCCCTCGCTCATGCCCTCGGCGACCGCGAGTTCGATGCGGTCGCGCAGTTCACGGCCTTCACGCCGCAGCAGGTCACGTCAGACGTGCGGCTCTTCGACGGCCGCGCCGGGCAGTATCTGTTCGTGAGCTCGGCCTCCGCGTACCAGAAGCCACCGGCTCGACTGCCGGTCACAGAGTCGACGCCTCTGCGCAATCCGTTCTGGCAGTACTCCCGCGACAAGATCGCGGCGGAAGACGTGCTCGTCGACACGTACCGCAGCTCGGGCTTTCCGATGACGATCGTGCGCCCCTCGCACACGTACGACCGAACGATGTTGCCAACGATCGGCGGCTGGACCGACATTGCGCGCATGCGAGCCGGCAAGCCGGTCATCGTCCACGGCGACGGCACGAGCCTCTGGACGCTCACCCACACGACGGACGTGGCGGTCGGACTCACCGGGCTCCTCGCGAACCCTCACGCGATCGGCGAGGCCTTCACGATCACGGGCGATCACGCCCCGACGTGGAATCAGATCTACGGCTGGCTCGCGGATGCCGCGGGCGTGACGCCCCGGCTTGTTCATGCCACGAGCGACCGAATCGCCGTTGAGCTGCCGGACGTCGGGCCGGGCCTGCTCGGCGACAAGTCGCACTCCATGCTGTTCGACACGAGCAAGCTCCGCGCACTCGTGCCGGAGTTCACGACGCGCATTCCGTTCTGGGAGGGCGCCCGCGAGATCATCGCCTGGTACGACGCTAACCCTGATCACCAGGTGATCAATCACGATATGGATGCCGCGTTCGACCGGCTCTCCGCACACACGACCCGGTAGCTGCCCGCGCATGCGAGAGGCGGCGTGCCCGTGTGGACACGCCGCCTCGTCGTCTCAGCAGTTCAGCAGATCATCAGTGCAGTCGCTCGCAGTGACCCGAGGACGTGCCGTCAACCGAGTTGCCGTTGCCGTTCACGCCGCGGTTGCCGGAGCAGCTGAGGTCTCCGCCGATCGTGTTCTTCACGACGGTGCTGTGCTGGCTGCCGGTGATCGACAGCGTGCCGTCGATGGTCGAGACCTTCACGACGTTGCCGTTGTTGTCGGTGAGGGTCAGGTCTCCCGTGATCGTCGAGTTCGTCACGATGACCTCTTTGGCGTCGCTCACACTCACCGAACCGTCGAACGATGAGTCGATGAGCTTGACGACCTTGTACGACGAGAAGTCGTAGTCGCCGGAGACGTCCTGGTTCTTCAGAACGCAGACACCGTCATCTCCGGACTCGCTGCTGCTCTCGCAGAGCTCGTCGGCAGCTTCCTCAGGGGACGAAGCCTTCTCGGCATCCTTCGAATCTTCGCCGTCGCTGTCGTCATCAGTGTCAGCGTCACTCTCGTCGTTCGGGGCTGTCGTCTCGGGAGCGGACTGCGTGACCTGATTGTCGGGGGCCTCATCGTCAACGGCCGGAGCGCAGCCGGCGAGTCCAAGCCCGGCAAGGGCGACGATGGCAAGCGCGCACGATACACGGCGCATGATGTTCCTCCTGGGGATTCTGTTGATCGCAGCCCCGTTGATGCGGACGCTGATTTAGCGTCCTTACGACAGTAACTTGAAGCGCTCAAAGTGGGCTTACCGTTTTCTGAAAGGTTTCACATCTAGGGAATCAGTCCAGTCCCGCGCACTGCCCCTCAGCACGCCCCTTCACGGAGTTGCCCGCGCCGTCCACGCCCGCGTTGCCCGCGCAGTTGAGATCGCCGGAGACGGTGTTCTTCTTGATGACGCCGCTCTTGCCGCCGTCAACCGTGAGCGTGCCGCCGACGGTCGTGTCGCTCACACGCGTCTCAGCGTTGCTCGTCGCCTCGAGGTCACCGTCGATCTCACTCGAGGTCACGCGAACCTCGGCGGCACGACTGACACGCACGGTTCCTCGAACTGTCACGTTCTCCAGAGCGACCTTCTCCGTGTCACCGAACACGATGTCCCCATCGATCTCGACGTCCTTCAGGGTGCAGGTGTCATCGGATGCCGCAGAGCTCTCCGCGCCGCACAGCTCGGCCGCGTTCTGCTCACCGCGTGCCATCTGAGTCGCAGAGGGGGCGAGTGTCGGAGCCACCGAGGGTTCGCGCGTCGGACCCGACTGCCCGGCGGCGGGAGCGCAGCCGACGAGCAGCGCAATCGCGAGCAGAGAGGTGGCCCCGGCCGGGACGAGTCGTCGCATTCTGTTCCTCCTCAGGTCTCGACCGCAGCGACGAGCAAAGGATGCCGCTGGGCCACGGCCACGCTATGACGCGGAGCACTCGCCCGCTCGCCCCGACACGGCCGTTCATGGAACGCTCGGCCTCAGGCCGGTCGATGCTCAGGCTGCGCGCCGATCCGCGTACGACGATCTGTCTTTAATAAGCTGAGTGGCATGAGAAGCACGTGGGACGCTCGGAGCGTGAAGCGCAAGGAGCGCCGCGAGGCCGTGCTCATGCTCCTTATCGGAGCGATGTTCGCTGCAGTAGGCCTGCTGCTCTGGCTCGCCGCCGGACGCCCCTGGATAGGCGCCCTCGGAATCGTATTCGGAACCATGTCGATGTTCCACGGAGTGATAGTTCTCGGTCATTTCCGGCGACGAACAGTTCGACTGCTCTACATCGTGATGTCGTTCATGTTTGGCAGCGTCGGCGCGCTCATGATCGCGATCTCGCTGGCGGTGCCGGGCGCCTGGGGCTGGCGGGGCGCGGCCTTCCCGGCGATCATGGGAGCGGTGGCCGTCGTGTTCTTCTTCGGTGGTGGCGTACTCTTGGTCATCAGGGAGATCAAGCTGCGGAAGGACGGACGCTGAAACAGCAAAAGCCCCGATTTTCGGGGCTTTTCAGAAAGTGCGCCACGAGGGATTCGAACCCCCAACCTTCTGATCCGTAGTCAGATGCTCTATCCGTTGAGCTAGTGGCGCATGGCCCTTACGTGGGCCGTAGTAGAGAATACATCACGAAGCGGCACATGCGCCAATCGAGATTCCGCAGACCGCACCTGGCGCGCAGAGAGCCAGCGCACATCGGTACGCTCGGAAGTGCGCTGCGGCGCAGCATCCGCCCACACCAAAGGAGATGACGGTGACCTTCGAGCGATTCGACAACCCCGTTCCCGAAACCCACCAGCCCTATGTCGCGGCTCCCGACCGGTACACGCATCACGGTTACCGGCGCGTGGGCGAGAGCGGCCTGCTGCTGCCGCCCATCTCGCTCGGCCTCTGGTACAACTTCGGCGACAACCGGCCGTTCGACGGACAGCGGGAGATTCTGCGGCACGCCTTCGACAAGGGCATCACGCACTTCGATCTCGCGAACAACTACGGGCCGCCCTACGGCAGTGCGGAAGAGAACTTCGGCCGCATGATGCGGAACGACTTCAAGCCGTACCGCAATGAGATGATCCTGTCGACGAAGGCGGGATGGGACATGTGGCCGGGGCCGCACGGCTTCCTCGGCTCGCGCAAGTACCTGCTGTCGAGCCTTGACGAGTCACTCTCGCGCATGTCGGTCGATTACGTGGACATCTTCTACTCCCACCGGTTCGACCCGAACACGCCTGTCGCCGAGACGATCGGCGCACTCGACACCGCGGTCCGTCAGGGCAAGGCGCTGTACGTCGGAATCTCGTCATACTCCCCCGAGCGCACTCGCGAGGCCGTCGAGGTGGCGCGCTCGCTCGGCACTCCCCTGGTCATCCACCAGCCGTCGTACTCGATGATCAACCGCTGGATCGAAGAGGGTCTCACTGACGTTCTCGCTGAGTCCGGCATGGGCTCGATCGGGTTCACCCCGCTCGCGCAGGGCCTGCTCACGGACAAGTTCCTGGGAGGCAAGCACGAGCCTCACGCCACGAAGCGCCGCTCATTCGACGAGAGCATGCTCTCCGAAGACAACCTGCGGCGCCTCGAAGGGCTCAACCAGATCGCACAGGAGCGCGGCCAATCGCTCGCGCAGATGGCGATCGCCTGGGTGCTGCGCACGGTCACGTCGGCGCTCATCGGCGCCTCACGCACCGAGCAGCTCGACGAGAATCTGGCCGCTCTCGACAACCTTGAGTTCAGCGACGACGAATTGCGCCGCATCAATGAGTTTGCCGGCGACGCGGGCGTGAACATCTGGTCGAAGTCGAGCGACCTCTAGAGCTCACCAGTTGCGGGGTGCGCTCTGAACGGGCTCGCCCCGCACCTGCTGCCCGACCTCCGAGAGACGCTCGACTCGCGCGTCTGCGTGACGGATGCTGTAGCGCGCACCCCAGGAAGCCAGCCCTGCGCATGCCGCAATGAGCGCGATGGCTGGGACGGGTACGAGCATCGGGGCACCCTCCGTGAGCCAGAGCCCGAGCGAGGGACAGATCACGCCGGCCGCGGCACCCCACGCGGCAGCTTTCTGCCGTGCGCGCGTCGATGCGACGAACTCGCGATCACGGATGACGAGCGCGACGATCACGCCGAAGACGACCGCGACACCCACGAAGGCACCCGCGGCGATCGCGGCGACGAGTCCTATCGGCAGAAGCTGGAGCGCAACGGAATCACCGGAGAGCAGCGCGGGGAACGACGAGCCGAGAAAAATCGCGGCACCGAGGAGCGCTCCGGCCACCACACCGAAGAAGGCTTCTCTGCCGTACCGCAGCATGTCTTAATGTTATCCCCACACCGCGCGATTCCTAGCCCACGTTCGGGCGACACGCGGGTGCCGATCACAGCGCGCGATTTCCACAGCCCTGGTTTTACCAGCCCCGACCCGATAAGCTCGTGTGTTCGAAGGGGAGTAGTTCCCACCGTCCGATCTCCGGGCGAAGAGGACTGTCGACACACTGGTGCCGCAGAAGGTGCCCGGCATTCCACCCGCACGCGGGCGAACGAGACCTTCGGCCGATCCCGGCCGGAGCTCGTCGACCAGTTCTCCGGCCGCAGACCAGGAGAAGACTGTGACCGACGCATCGTCAGCCGCACCGAACACCCCGACCCCCGCTCAGATCCGCAGATGGCGCCAGTATCTCGCCGACGAACGCGCAGAGGCGGCCGTCTACGCCGAGCTCGCCAGCAAGCGCACCGGTGAAGAGCGCGCGATCCTGCTCGGCCTCGTCGAGGCTGAGCGCCGCCACGAGGCGCACTGGGTGGCACTGCTCGGAGAGCACGTCGGGCTTCCTGTGCGCACCAAGCTGCGCACCCGCATGCTCGCCTGGCTCGCCCGCCGCTTCGGATCGATCTTCGTGCTCGCGCTCATGCAGCAGGCCGAGTCCCGCTCCCCCTACGGAACCGACGACGACGCGACCGACGCGATGGCCGCGGACGAGCAGATCCACGAGGAGGTCGTGCGCGGACTCGCCGCGCGGGGACGCACGAGCCTCTCGGGCACCTTCCGCGCGGCGGTCTTCGGCGCGAACGACGGACTCGTCTCGAACCTCGCACTCGTCATCGGCATGGCCGCCACCGGCGTCTCCAGCACGATCGTGCTCGCCTCTGGAATCGCTGGCCTTCTCGCCGGAGCCCTCTCGATGGGCGCGGGTGAGTTCGTCTCGGTGCGCTCGCAGCGCGAGCTGCTGAGCTCGACGCTTCCGAACCCGAACACGACGAAGATCCTCCCCAACCTCGACGCAGAGGCGAACGAGCTCGCCCTGGTCTATCGCGCACGGGGAATGTCGGAGAAGGATGCCGAGCTTCACGCGCGCGAACGGCTCTACGGCCTCGAGTGTGTTCACGGGGAGACCGACGAGACCGCGCGTCCGGCGCGCGCCGGCGACGACAATCCGCACGCCGCCATCGGTTCGGCGTGGGGTGCCGCGGCATCCAGCTTCTGCTTCTTCTCCTCCGGAGCGATCATTCCCGTCATTCCGCTCTTCTTCGGGCTCGGCGGCGTGAGCGCCATCATCGTCGCCGCGGTCCTCGTCGGGCTCGCGCTCCTCATGACCGGCGCGGTCGTCGGCGTCCTCTCGGGAGCCTCGCCGCTGAAGCGCGCTCTCCGGCAGCTCGGCATCGGGTACGGCGCCGCGCTCATCACGTACCTGCTTGGGCTGCTGTTCGGCACCTCGGTCGGCTGATCGGGGCCCATACGAACCGCGCTTTACGCTGTCAAGGTCTACTCATCGCTCTCTTCCCGTCGTAACGTCGGGAAGACACAGTGTCGAGAGGTGAGTCAATGTCAGGTCAAGCCGGCTTCCCGAGCGCTGAGCCCGACGGCACGCTCGCCTTCCTCAGGGAGGGCTACGACTACGGACGTCGCCGGTTCGACAGACTGCGGACGGATGCCTTCACCACACGGCTCCTCGGGCGACGCGTGACGATCACCCGCGGCGCCGACGCCGCCGACATGTTCTATGGCGGCGACCGCTTCGGGCGAGACCGCGCGATGCCGACCTCCGTCGTGGCGCTCCTGCAGGACGAGGGAAGCGTGCAGTCGCTCAATGGTGCCGCGCATCATCACCGCAAGGCGATCTTCATCTCACTGATCTCCGACGAGGAGGCGCTCAGTGAGCTATCACAGATCTTCATCGACGAGTGGCTGCACCTGTTCAAGAACCACGGGCGCGTCGTTCTGCACACCGCGCTCATCAACATCCTCACCAGAACGGCATTGCGCTGGGTAGGCCTCGACCCGCAGACAGTCAACGTTCCGGCCATCGGCGACTCGCTCGCAGCCATGATCGAGGCGGCGGGCCGGTTCGGGCCGTCGAACTGGATCACCCGGATGCGTCGACAGCACGTGGAGCGCTGGGCACGGAGCATCCTCGCACACATCAGGGATGCCGGCGTCGAACCTCGCACCGCCGTCGAGGTTCTCGCCTCGGCCAAGGATGCCGACGGAAGCCTGCTCTCCCTCGAAGTCGCCGCGGTCGAGCTGATCAACGTGCTGCGTCCGACGGTGGCCATCGGCCGGTTCGTCGTGTTCGCGGCGCTCGCGCTTCATCGAAACCCCGAGTGGCGGAGTCACCTCGACGAGGACCCCGAACGCGCGACGCCGTTTGTGCACGAGGTGCGCCGATTCTTCCCGTTCTTCCCCGTGATCGGTGGCCGTGCGCTGCGCGAATTCAGCTGGCACAGCCACGGCTTCTCCATCGACGACTGGGTCATGCTCGATCTGTACGCAACGAACCACGATGCGCGGCTGTGGGAACGGCCCGACCTGTTCAGTCCTGAGCGCTTCGTCGATTGGGACGGCGACCCCAACACGCTCATCCCGCAGGGGGCCGGCGACGTCGCCACCGGCCACCGCTGCCCGGGTGAGCGCGCAACCATTCAGGTCATGGTGGATGCCGTCAGACTGCTGTCCTCACGCATGATGTACCGCGTTCCCGCGCAGCGGCTCGATGTCAGCCTGAGCCGCTTCCCCGCTCTCCCCCAGAGCGGCTTCATCATGAGCAGGATCGAGATGGAGTGATGTCGCTACTCCGTGATCGTGTGCGAGGGCTTGCCGGTCGGCACCTCTCCTTCTTTGGTCTCCGGCAGCAGCCGAAGACCCGCACCGCTGTTCGCAGTCATGAACAGTGCGTTGATCCACTCGCGATTCAGCTCGGGCGGACTGGCCTGGTCGAATTTGAAGTAGATCGGGATCGACGGATGCAGCCACAGACTGCTCCGGCCGTCACCGACGCTCACATCATCGGCCCACGAGAACATGAAGCTCTCGCCCTGCCGCAGCTTCGTCGAAATGACGACGTGCACATGCGCGAGCGTGCGCTCGTCGAACTCGATCTCGATGTCTCCACTCCCATAGATGAGCTTCGCCACAGTGCCTCCTTGCCTTCTGTACGAGGGGCGACGCAGATGTGCGTCTGCCCACGACCCTATTGCTCGTTCTTCCTGATCGCCTCTGCTTCGGCCTCTGTGAGAAGCACGAGACCGCGCGATGTGTGGGAAAGATCAGCCATCACTTCGAGCCAGACGCGATTGAGTGTCGGCGGCCGGCTTCCAGAGAAGCGAAACTGCAGCGGAATGGTGGGTGACACCCACACCGATATGCGACCGGAACCCTTCTCGGACTCATTCGTCCAGTTCAGAAAAAAAGCATTCCTGCCGACGAAGTTTGGTCCCGACAACGACCTTCAAGTGTGCGAGCGCCCGATCATCGATCTCATATTCGCTCGCATTGCCGTAAATAAGGTACCCCATGCAAGCAATGATGCCCTGCCACACCACAATTGCGAAGAAAACGCGACCCCGTAGCGCCGAAGCCACCGAACATCTAGTATGTGCCTAACTGGGTGCCTGCCTCACGAGGGGGAGTGCGGACGCACAACCAGAGTGGCGGGCGCCATGTACCACTGGAGATAGAGCATGTTGCACCCGATAGAGAACAGACAGACGCTCCTAGACAACCGGCTCGGCACCATGCTTACCCTTGAGCGCGACTCCCTGAACATCTACATCGCACTCGAGCAGGCTTCCAACACAGCCCAGATCAAGGACCTATTCAACAGACAGACAGACGAGGCGCGAGAGCACATCACCGCACTCGAGTGCATCGCTTCGACGATGAAACTCGAGTTGGCCGACAGTGCGACTCGCGCTGGGGCGGCGCTTCACGACGAGACGAACGATCTGCTCGATGACAGCTCCGAGGACATGGTCGACCTCGTCGCCCTTGCTGCGGCTCTCGCGGCGGGCCGCCTCGCGGTCGATGTTTACAAGACCGCGATCGCGCTGAGCGTGAGCATGGGCTTCCACGGCATCGAAAGGACGCTGACGCGGAGCCTCAGCGAGCAGGAGCAGATGGGCAGCGCCCTTGAGGATGCTTTCACGGATTGCCTCGGGAAGTCCCGTCAACGCGAAGCCGAGGAGTTCGGCGTCGACGATGAATGGTTCGATTCGGTGACGAGCGAATGGTTCGAAACCGGAGCCTCGAGCAACGACGGAGATGTCAGCGACGGGGGTCGCTCGGGCAGCGAAGCCTCGTGAATATCTGAGGGCTCGCGCGGAGTCAACCCCTGGAGCTCACCCCCGACCACGGGGCACCATCAATATATGAATCGCACAGCGCAGACGGAGTCGAGGCGTCGACTCATCGGAGCGTGCTCAGCTCAGCATCCTGAGCAGAAATGTGTGGCGGTTCGCCGTGACCGTGGCGATGTGGGGCATACCGGTCCGGCTCTGAATGGCCCCCGCAACGGGAATGCGGGGGCCATTTCCCACGTCATGGGCTGTTTCAGACGACCCGTTCTCATCGGGCGAAGACGCTAGCTCATTCCCTCGCGTTCTGACAGCATGGAGGCAAAAGACGCCGTTCTTGCGGGCGCCGCCTCGTAGGCAATGCAATGGGAGGTTCATCAGCATGACGCTCACTGCCGACAGAGAGACCGTGGTCGAGATCTCGCGAGATCCTCAGCCGAAGTCCGTGGTCCACATCAATTCCTCGGCCGGAAACGAGAATCCCGAATCGACTCGCGAGATTCGTCGCAAGCGCGTTCGAGAGACCCTCGAAGCCGCTGGCGCTCCGGCCGCCGACATCGAGGTCATCGACGATGAGCTCCGCGAGCCGACCGGCTACCCCGATCCGACTTCGCGCTACATCATCGCCCAGGGCGGCGAGCTGCGTGTCAGCAGCGTCCTGACCGGCGAGATGACCACTCCGGAGATCATCCGCCACGCGACCGTCGCAGACGTCAGACCTCTCGTGCGGCAGATTCCTGACATCACCCCGCTCCTGCTCGTGCAGGTCTGGCGCGGGGGCGGCTCGCTCCGGCTCATGATCGAGGGCGTCGCCGATCCGGTTCTCACCCGCAAGGTCGAGGGCGACACCGGAGATCTCAACAAGGTCAGTGTCGGCCGAATGTCCGAGGCAGGCCACCAGCGCCACGTCGAAGAGGTCTGGAAGCACAACCAGCGCGACGTCGCTGACTGCATCACCGAGTTCATCGCTGCGCATCACCCCCGATCACTGTTCGTCTGGGGAGACGTGCGGGCTGTGCAGATGCTGACCGACCAACTGAGCGATCAGGCCAAGCAGTTGCTTCATGTGATCCCCGGAGAGACCAACTCCGAGGGAGCGTCCGAGAAGCGCGTCCGTCATGCCATCGACACACAGCTCGAAGCTGACCGTCGTCGCGCGAATCGGCGGATTCTCGACCGCGCCTCCGCTGACAATGGGGCACACCTCGCACGCGGCGTCGGCGAAGTCGCTGGCGCCCTGGGGCAGCATCAGGTCGATCACGTGCTCATCGACCCGACGCGTCTGGCTGAGCACACGCTGCTCGCGTTAGATGCCACGCCCTGGGTGGCGGCGGCGCCGGAGGACGCCATCAACGCCTCGGTGCTCGAGAAGACGGATGCCGCGACCGCGATCGTCCGCGCGGCGCTCTGCGCCGATGCCCGCGTGCGCTTCATCGAGCCCGACGAGCTCGACGACGGAATCAGCGTCGTCGCAAGCCTGCGCTGGCCTGTCGGTCCAGCGCGTCCCTGACCGGGAGTGCCTGATCGGGCACAGCAAGGAAAGGAGTCTGACATGGCAGCACTCACAGGCAAGACCGTGGCGTTCCTCGCCACCGATGGATTCGAAGACAGCGAGCTGACGAGCCCGTGGGAGGCCGTCACGAACGAAGAGGCCTCCGCCGTCATGGCGTCGCCGAGTTCGGGTTCGATCTCGGGCAAGAGCGGTCACTCGCAGCAGGTCGATGTGGTGTCGAGCGACGCCTCCGCCGATGACTACGACGCACTCGTCCTGCCGGGCGGCGTCGTGAACGCCGATCATCTGCGCATGGATGAGGACTCCGTCGCGTTCGTTCGCGGATTCTTCGAGCAGCACAAGCCCGTGGCCGTCATCTGCCACGGCGCGTGGATTCTGATCGAGGCCGGAGTCGTGGGTGGCCGCACACTCACGAGCTACCCCAGCTTGAAGACCGATCTGCGCAATGCGGGCGCTACGTGGGTCGACGAGGAAGTCGTCGTCGACCAGGGCCTCGTCTCAAGTCGCACGCCGAACGACCTCCCCGCCTTCAACGCGAAGACGGTTGAGGAGTTCGCTGAGGGACGCCACGGAGGCCAGACCATCTGACCGCACGACAGTCGACGAGACGGCGCGGTCGCTGATTCTCAGCGGCCGCGCCGTTTGCGTGCGCCACCGCGGCGCTTCGCCGCGCGGTCCGCACGCTTGCGCGCACGGTTCTCTTCGGTAGCGCGTCTCGCCGCGACCTTCTTGTCTGCGGCGCGCTTCTGTGCCTCCCGCTGCTCGGCTTCGGCTGCGCCCGACACCCGGGTGCTGCGCGCGGAGCGGCCGCGCACAACGCCGATGAACTGCTCGATCAGTGGGTCGTCGTCGCCCTCTGGCCAGCACAGGCCGACCTGACTCGCTGCGACTCCCCCGACCGGTCGTCTGATGACGTCCTTCCGCTCGAACTGCCGGGCGACCGACAGCGGAAGAATCGCGATTCCCGCCCCCGTAGCCACGACCTCGATGACCTGGCGCGGCGTCATCGCCTCCACCTCGATCCGCGTGCCAGCGGCGACCTCACTCGAGACGTCACGCCACTCGGGCACGTCGTCCGGGTGCTGAAGCAGGTGCTCATCCGCGAGCTCGCCGATCTCGACGGCATCCGCTGCTTCGACCACGTGCCCCTTGGGCGCGACGACGACAGGCTGCTCCTCATACAGCGGAATCAGGTGGCGTCCCCCACGGTCGACCGGAAGGCGAACGAGCGCCATGTCGGCGTCGCCGTCGCGCAGCGCCGTCTCCTGCTCGCGCTCGTCTTCGAGCGGCAGCGGAATGAGCTCCGCGTTCGGGCAGCGCTCACGCCAGACCCGGAACCACCTGTCAGGCGTGACGCCGGGCACGAACGCCACGCGCAGGCGCGGCCGCGCCGCATCCATCTGGTTCTCGACCATCTCTTTCTCCCGTCACGCTTCTGCAAGGGTATTACGCCTCTCACTCACGTACCCTTGAAGACTATGAGCGCTCCGAAGACCCAGTCGATGAAACCCGCCACCGCCGCGAAGAAGCTCGGCATTCTGCTGTCGGCTGCTCCCCAGGAGTTTCGCGACGGAATGGTGACCCGCGATCAGCTGAACGAGCTCCAGGCGAATCCACCGGAGTGGCTCGCTGAGCTGCGACGCAACGGTCCTCACCCGCGCCAGGAGGTCGCGCGCAAGCTCGGCGTCTCGGCATCCGGGCTGGCACGCGCCGGCATCACGGACCCCCTCACGACCGCTGAGATCAAGCAGCTGCTGAGCGACATGCCGGAGTGGCTCGTCGCCGAGCGCGCGACTCAGGCGGCCGTGCGCGAAGAGAATGCGCGGCTGAAGAAGGCCGCGAAGGATGCCGCGGAGCGCAACCAGGACCACTGAGGGGAATCGACGCACAGACACAGAGATGGGCGAGGACTGATGAAGTCCTCGCCCATCATCGTCTGGGATGCCGTCAGTCGCCGAGCACAGCCGAGAGGAAGTCGCGCGTGCGCTGCTCCTTCGGCGCAGTGAACATCGTCTCCGGGTCGGCCTCTTCGACGATTCGTCCACCGTCGAACATCAGCACTCGGTTCGAGACGTCACGTGCGAACTGCATCTCGTGCGTCACGATGAGCATCGTGATGTCGGTCTCCTTCGCGACGTCCCGCAGAATGTTCAGCACTTCGCCGACGATCTCGGGGTCGAGCGCCGAGGTGACCTCGTCGAGCAGGAGGATCTCCGGGTCCATCGCGAGGGCTCGTGCGACGGCCACACGCTGCTGCTGACCACCGGAGAGCTCGAGGGGGTGAGCATCCGCCTTGTCGGAGAGCCCGACCTTCTCAAGCAGGCCCTTGGCCTTCTCGATGGCGTCGCGCTTCGACATTCCGAGCACGTGAACGGGTGCCTCGATGAGGTTCTCCATCACGGTCATGTTCGGAAAGAGGTTGAACTGCTGAAACACCATTCCGATGCGCTTGCGCACCTCGTTCTTGTGCTTCTCCTTCAGTTCCACCCGCTTGCCGCCGCGCTCCTCGTGCGTGAGCGGCTCCCCGTCGATGTAGATGTACCCGCCGTTCGCCTCCTCGAGCGTCATGACGAGTCGGAGGATCGTCGTCTTACCCGAACCGCTGGGGCCGATCAGCGTGACGCGGTCTCCCTTCGCGACGCTGAAGTTCAGGTCTTGGAGGACGACGTTGTCGCCGAAGCGCTTTTCGACGTTGTCGAACCGGATTGCGGGCTCTGTGTCAGTTTGAGAAGGCAAGTCGCTTTTCCAATCGGCCGATGAGCAATGACGTGGGGTAGCTGGCGATCAGGAAGATGATGCCGGCTGTGGTGATCGCCTCGATGTACGTGAAGTGGTTTCCACCGAACACGAGAGCTGCACGGACCATCTCGGTGACGGTGATCGCGATGAGGAACGGGGTGTCCTTGAACATCGAGATCACGTAGTTTCCGAGAGCGGGAATCGTCGAGCGCAGCGCCTGCGGGATCACCACGGCGACCCAGGTACGGTACTTCGACATCGACAGCGCGGTGGTGGCTTCCCACTGTCCGGCAGGGACCGCATCGATTCCGGCACGGTACACCTCAGCCATGTAGGTCGAATAGTGGATGCCGAAGATGATGACGCCGATCGTCACCGGGTCGAGCTCGAGAAACAGGTAGTACGCGAAAAGCAGCTGAACGACGATGGGCGTCATCCGGATGAAGTTCACGATGAACGTCAGAACCGCTGCGACGGGGCGCGGTGCCGAGCGTCGTGCGATGGCGATCACAAGACCGAGCACCGCGGCGATGGCGCTTCCCAGAATCGTGACGAGGAGCGTGACCTTCAGGAAGCCGGCGACCAGGTCGGGAAGAGACTCCCAGACCATTGTCCAATCCCATTGAATTCCCATCATGCACCTGCCTTCTCAACCGAGCGGGGGGTGCGGAAGGTCAGGACCTGACGCAGCGAGTCTCCACGGCCGAGCTTGTGCTTGGCGTGGACCTCGAGCGCATTCATTCCGAGCGTCAGCAGGTAGGCGATGAGGAAGTACAGGACGAGACCGACGCCGTACGCGAAGAACGTATCCGTCGAATTGCGCAGCTTGTCGGTCGCGTAGGTCAGATCCGTCAGAGTGATGAAGCTCACGATGGCGGTTCCCTTGAGCAGCTGGATCAGCAGGTTGTTGAGCGAGGGAATCATCAGGGCCCACGCCTGCGGGAAGATGACGCGCCACATGCGCTGGGCGGGGCTCATGCTGAGAGCCGTGGTGGCCTCCCACTGACCCGTGGGAACGGCGTTGATCGATCCGCGCACGACTTCGGCGCCGTACGCGCCGTAGTTCAGGCCGAGGGCGAGGATTCCGACGAACATCGCGGGCAGCTCGAGGCCCATCTGCGGCATCACGAAGAAGAACCAGAACAGCTGCACAACGAGCGACGTGCCACGGAAGAACTCGATGATCACGCGGGCGAAGCCACGGAGGACGATGTTCTCGAACCTTGCGAGCAGGCCGAGTCCGATTGCTATAAGGAGCGCGAGCAACGCCCCGCCGATGGTGAGTTGGAAGGTGATCCAGATGCCTTCCCACACCATCGGCCAGGCGTTGCCCAGCGCAGCGATGTAGTCGCCCAAGATTAGCTCAGGTCTCCCTCACAGAGCTGCTTGGTCGTGAGGTCCTCCGGCGGGAGGTTCTCCTCGGTGAAGCCGTACTCACCGACGAGCGACATGTATTCGTCCGGGTCGCTCGTGATCTTCTCGAGCTCCTTGTTGTAGGCCTCGAGGAGTTCCTTGTCCGACTTGCGGAACACCGTCGAACCGGCACCGATCTGCTCGACGCCGTCGATGACCTGAACGAATGCGTCGGTCGTCTCGACACCGGCATCCGGGTTGTTCTCGGCCATCCAGTTGAGCGAGATGGCGGTCATGGCGAACGCGTCGGCGCGGCCGTTGGAGACGAGGTCCATGCCGTCCTGCGCGTTGTCGACCTCGACGGTGTTGGTGATGCCGAGGTCTTCGGCGTAGCCGGCTTCGATGCCGCCGGCGAGGATGGCGAGCTTGACGTCACCGTCGGTCGCCTTCACCGAGTCGAGGTCGGTGAGCTTCTTCGGGTTGCCTTCGGGGACCATGAGGGTCGTGGTGTACATGATCTCGGGGTCGCTGAACGCGGCCTTCGCACAACGGTCGGGCAGGATCGACATGCCCGCGCTGATCACGTCGAAGCGACCGGCGTTGAGCCCAGGAATGAGGGAGTTCCAGTCAGACTCCACAACCTTGATGTCGTCGATGCCGAGAGCCTTGAAGATCTTCTTGTGCATCGCGATCGTCGCACCCTGCGGCTCACCGTTGTCGTCGACCCACGAGTAGGGACGCTCGTCGGCGACGGCGATCGTGATGGTGCCAGACTCCTTGGCCTTCTCGAGTGTGTTGCCCGCGTCCTCCGAGCCTGAGTCGGAGCTGCAGCCGGCCATGAGGCCGAGCGTGAGAATTCCGACCGCGGCAATACCTGCACGCGCAAGCATGCGTCGCTTTGTCATCGTGTTCCTCTTTCGGTCGTGACGGGGCGAACCCCTCACCCTGTGAGCGGGGACCCGGCCCGAATTAGGGATGGCTCCCGCTACCTTATGCCCAATTGCAGACAGTCGCACATCCAGACCCTCCTATTGTCTGTTTGTATACAAACTTGTTATGGTCGTCAGGCCGCGCCCGAGCTGGTGGCCGGAGGATCATCCACACACCCTGATGGTGTAAAAACATGAAGTGTCGACGCATGCCAATTCGTCGCCGATCCGCTGAAACATAAGGAACTCTCATGCCTCGCAGCACCTCACGTTCGAGTGGCCCCGTCTCGGTGTTCCGTGTTCCCCGCACGTCGACGGTCGACCTCATTGCGATCGAACTTCGCAACGCGATCTTCTCGGGTGCCCTTCCGGTCGGAAGCCCGATCGGCGAGGTTGAGATCTCGTCGCAGCTGGGCGTCAGCCGCAGCCCGCTCCGTGAGGCCACGCAGCGCCTGGTGCAGGAGGGGCTGCTCACAGCGACTCCGGGGCGCGGGCTTCGAGTGAGCGTCATCGGCGCCGAGCACGTTCCAGACCTGTACTCCGCGCGCGCCGCGATCGAGTCGCAGGCGATCCGGATGCTCGTAAGAAACGGTGACGCGGCCGCGATCGCGGGCCTCGAGGGTTCGTACGCGACGCTCGTCGCGATCAGCGAGGGAACCGACGCGCGCGCGATCGGCAATGCGGACATCGCGTTCCATCAGGCGCTCGTGGATGCCGCAGGGAGCCACCGCCTCTCCCATTACATGCGGACTCTCGCCATCGAGACTCGCATCGCGAGCCTGAGCTCACCGGACGGCTACTCCGTGCGACGCAGCGTCTCCCCCACGTACCGACAGCTTCTCGATGCGCTGCGGGCAGGAGACGCGGAGGGCGCGATCACCGCGCTGCTGGTGCAGTTCGACGACGCGGTCGCACGCCTCACGGGCGCAGCCGGAGATGTGGAGACGGTCGAGACTCCCATCATCAACACGCCGTCGGCCTTCGAGCCGATCGACTCGCCCGAGGCCTGAGGCTCAACCGCCGAGAGCTGCGCTGATCGCCTCCGCGGACCGGGCGAGACGCTGGGCCAGCGCCTCGGCATCGATCGAGGGCCCAACGTGCACGACGGCGAGCGCGGCAGGCTCGCGCCCCCGCAGAGCGAGCGGCACAGCAACCGACTTGACCGTCGGGATCACCTCGTTGTCGCTCACCGCGTAGCCGATCTGCGCGGCGCGCTCAACCTCGGCTCGCAGGTCGGCTGACACCCCCTGCGGCCAGTCGCGCCGCGGCAGGATCGAGAGGATCGCCTTGCCGGGTGCACCCGCGGTGACCGAGTGTCTGGCCCCGGGACGCTGCGCGACCGAGGCGATGGTGTGGCGCGGCTCGACACTTGCGAGCGTGATGCACTCGTCGTGGTCGCGCACCGCGAGAAAACACGTCATGCCGACCTCATTCGCCACGGCGGTGAGCTCCGGCAGCGCCTCGGACTGCAGATCGTTCGCCACCCCCGCGGCGAGCGCTGCCATGCGCGCCCCGAGCGTCAGCCGCCCGGTCGAGTCGCGCTGCACGAGACCGTGCTCCTCGAGGGTCCGGAGCAGCCGGTAGGCGTTCGAGCGGTGGACGCCGAGCTGTTCGGCGAGCTCATCGATCGTGAGAGGCCCGGGAACTTCCGCGAGGATCTCGAGGATTCGGATGCCGCGGCTCAGCGTCTGCGAGCCCGCGGTGCCGTTTCGCGCGGCATCCATCTGACTCGTCGCTCGCGGATTCGCCATCTGTCTCACTCCACTCCCCCGGAGCGGACGCTCGCGGGCGCGCTTGCGCAGGCGGTGCGCTTCGCCTAGCATTTCGTCTAATAGTAGAACAGCGTGTTCAAATATAGAACACGCTGGCTCAGAACAACAGCCTCGACAGAGCAGTCCGAGGAGAGGGAACACAAACAATGCAGTTTCATCACCATGGCTACGTCTCGGGCGACCCTCGAGTGCAGCCGGCGGCCGGAACCGGCCTCGATCGCCCCGCTGAGCTTCCCGACGAAACCGACGTTCTGATCGTCGGCTCCGGGCCAGCGGGCATGCTCCTCGCCGCGCAGCTCTCGCAGTACCCCGACGTGACGGCGCGGGTCGTCGAGCGACGTGCCGGCCGCCTCGAGATCGGTCAGGCCGACGGCATCCAGGCTCGCAGCGTCGAGACCTTCCAGGCGTTCGGCTTCGCCGAGGCCATCACCGCCGAGGCCTACCGCATCACGTCGATGAACTTCTGGTCGCCCGACCGCGAGAACCCGGAGCACATCGTGCGCACCGGCCGCGAAGTCGACGATCCCCACGGCATCAGTGAGTTTCCGCACCTCATCGTCAACCAGGCGCGGGTGCTCGACTACTTCGCCGCGTGCGCGGAGCACGGGCCTGGCCGCATCCGCCCCGACTACGGCTACGAGTTTGTCGGCCTTGAGGTGGAGGATGCCGGAGAGTACCCGGTCGCCGTCACGCTGCGCTGCACCGCGGGCGCGCACCTCGGCGAGACGCGCACGGTGCGCACCAAGTACGTCGTCGGCTGCGACGGAGCCCGCAGCGCGGTGCGCGAGTCGATCGGCCGCACGCTCGCCGGCGACCAGGCGTTTCACGCGTGGGGCGTCATGGACGTCCTCACCGAGACGGACTTTCCCGATGTGCGGACCAAGTGCGCGATTCAGTCCGAGGCCGGAAGCATCCTGCTCATCCCTCGCGAGGGCGGCTACCTCGCCCGCTGGTACGTCGACCTCGGAGTGGTCGACCCGAACGACAACCACGAGGTGCGCAAGACTCCGATCGAGTCGATCATCCAGAAGGCCAACGACATTCTGAGCCCGTACACTCTCGAGGTGCGCAACGTCGCCTGGTGGAGCGTCTACGAGGTCGGTCACCGCGTCACCGACAAGTTCGACGATGTGCCCGACGAGCAGACCGGAGAGCAAACCCCGCGCGTGTTCATCGCGGGTGACGCGTGCCATACGCACAGCGCCAAGGCTGGCCAGGGCATGAACGTCTCGATGCAGGACGGCTTCAACCTCGGCTGGAAGCTCGGTCAAGTGCTCTCGGGACGCAGCCCGGAGTCGCTGCTGGCGACCTACTCCGGCGAGCGCCAGGAGATCGCGCAGAACCTCATCGACTTCGACAAGGAATGGTCGACGATGATGGCGAAGAAGCCGGAGGAATTCGAGAACCCGAAGGAGCTGAGCGACTTCTACACGGCGACAGCCGAGTTCCCCGCGGGATTCATGACGCAGTACAAGCCGTCCATGATCACGGGTGGAGGCGAGCACCAGGAACTCGCCGTCGGGTTCCCGATCGGCAAGCGTTTCAAATCCGCGATGGCGGCCCGCGTGTGCGACACGAACCCCGTGCACCTCGGCCACCATGCGCGCGCCGACGGACGCTGGCGCATCTACGCGTTCGCCGATGCGGGCGCGCCAGGCGAAGCATCCGCGCTCTCGACCTGGGCGGCGTGGATGCTGGAGAGCGATGCCTCTCCCGTGAAGCGGTTCACGCCTGAGGGCGACGACCTCGACAGCCTCTTCGATGTGAAGGTCATCTACCAGCAGGAGCTCGAGGGCGTCGACATCGGCGTGGTGCCGAAGATCTTCCTGCCGCACAATGGACCGTTCCAGCTCGTGGACTACGAGAAGGTCTATGCGACACTGCCCGACGACGACATCTTCGAGCAGCGGGAGATCTCACGGAGCGGAGCCGTCGTCGTGGTGCGCCCCGACCAGTACGTCGCGCACGTGCTTCCGCTCGAAGCGACCACAGAACTCGGCGCCTTCTTCGCGCAGAGCATGCTCGAGCCGTCGCGCGACTGAGAGGTCTCCACGCCGGTAGATTGAACGTATGACCGCGAACGCGCCGCACCCTCGGCCTTGGGTGTGGCGCGTTCTCGCGTGCGCGGGGCTCGCCGTCGTTCTGTGGGCGTGCGCGACCGCGTGGGGCGGCGTCGTCCACGGGCATCCCGCCTACGCGATCGTGCTCGCCGTCACGCTGCTCGGTGCGATCGCCGTACTCGTGTCGGCCGGCGTCCGCGAGTGGCGTCGTGGCTCGGTGCGCACGCTCGGGCGGTTCATTCTCGTGGCGCTCGGAATCGTGTGGCTCGGCGTCGTCGGGTGGCTTCGCCCGCATACGGCTGAGGCTCCCGCACTCGAGGCGATGCACGAGGATGCCGCAGTGGCGGTGACCGAGACGGCGACCACCATCACCTTCACGCCCGTCGGCGCGACCGACGAGTCGACCGGTCTCGTGTTTCAGCCGGGCGCCCTGGTCGACCCGCGCGCATATGCGGCCGTTCTGCGTCCCGTCGCCGAGGCCGGGCACCCGGTGGTGATCGTGAAGCAGCCGCTCGGCATCGCATTCACGGCGCTCGGGGCGCTCGACACGGCGACGCAGACGCTGCCCGACGTCGAGCGCTGGGTCATCGGCGGCCACTCGCTCGGCGGAACCGTGGCGGCGCTCACCGCGGAGAATTCGGACGTCGCGGGCCTCGTGCTCTTCGCGGCGTACCCCGTGGGCGACATGAGCGACGCCGGTGTTCCCGTGCTCTCGGTCTCCGGAACCCGCGACGGGCTCTCGACGCCGCAGAAGATCGCCGCCTCGCGCGAGAACCTGCCCGCCGGGAGCGACTTCGTCGTCATCGCAGGAGCGTCGCACGCGCAGTTCGGCGACTACGGGGCACAGTCGGGCGACGGCATCCCCTCGATCACCCACGACGACGCCCGAGCACAGATCACGCGTGCCGTGCTCGATTTTCTGAATCAATAGGCCGGCCGGAGCGCGGAGTCACTTCTCTACACGCTCGTCGTCTTCACCCTCGGCCTGCGACGGGTGGCCCTTCTCGGGGTTGGCTTCGCCCTGGCCCTCGCGCTCCGGGTCTTCGCCCTCGGCCTGGCTCGGTTTGGGACGCTGCGGTGTCATGATGACCCTCCGTTCCGTGTTCCGTCTGATTCTGGTCTCGCGTTGAATGTGACTGCGACGCTATGCCCTGGTCGTGCGTGTGCGGAAGCGGGTTGACATCGCCCGACACATGCGTCGCGGGCGACCGAGTGTCAAGCCCTTGAGGCGACCCGCGCATCGCCATACGTTCGCACCACGACGACCAACGAGACCGACGACCGACCGACGACGAGGAGAGCCATGGCGCGACTGCGATCTGCCGACACCTCGTCACCGGGATGGACGTTCGTGAACGATGACTCAGGGCGCGTTCTCGTGGATACGCGCGGACGACCGATCACGGATGCCGCGGCGCTCGACCGCGTCGACAAGCTCGTGATTCCGCCCGCCTGGGCGAACGTGTGGATCGCGCCCCAGCCGAACTCGCACATCCAAGCGGTCGGCACCGACATCGCGGGTCGGCGGCAGTACATCTACCACGAGCAGTGGCTGCGGCAGCGCGGGCGCGAGAAGTACGACCGGATGCTCGAGCTCGCAGCGTCGCTGCCCAGCACGCGCGGACTCGTCACCCGCGATTTGCGCTCATCCTACGGCTCTCGCGAGCGCGCACTTGCCGTGGCGTTTCGACTCTTGGACAGCGCGTATCTGCGCGTCGGCAGCGAGCGTTACGCCCGTCGACACGGCAGCCGCGGTCTCACGACACTGCTCGGCGAGCACGCAACCGTGTCGGGTGCGACCGTGATTCTCGACTTCGCGGGCAAGAGCGGAATGTCGTGGGGGTCAGAGACGACGGATGCCGAGCTCGCCTCCGCGGTCCGCTCGCTCAAGCGCCGAGGCAAGACGGAGCGCCTGCTCGCGTGGCGGGACGGCGCCGCGTGGCATCCTCTCAAACCCACCGAGGTGAACGCCTACGTCAAGGAGCGCACGCACGGCGAGTTCACTGCAAAGGACTTCCGCACGCTTCACGGCACCACGACCGCGGCCGCCGAACTCGCATCGCTCGGCCTGCAGTCGACGGCGACGGCGCGCACGCGAGCGATCCGCGAGGCCGTCACGCGCACGGCGGACCGCCTCGGCAACACGCCCGCCGTGGCCCGCGCGAGCTACATCGACCCACGCGTCTTCGACCGCTACCGCGACGGCTGGCTGCTCGAGACCGGCCGCGTCACCCCCGAGCGCGCGCTGCGCCGGCTGATCATGCAGGACGACGAAGGAGACGAAGATGACGACTGAGCAGGCGAGAATCGCCGAGAGAATCGCGGATGCCGCGGGCGAGGGTGGCCTGACAGTCGCCGTGTGCGAGTCACTCACGAGCGGCAGCATCGCGTCGGCGCTCGGGGCCGCGCCGGATGCGTCGTCCTGGTTCGCGGGCAGCATCGTCGCCTATAGCCGCAATGTGAAGCACGATCTGCTGAACGTCAGCGCGGGGCCCGTCGTGTGCGCGTCCGCCGCCGAGGAGATGGCTGTCGCGGTTCGACGGATGCTGCACGCCGACGTCACCGTGGCGGTCACGGGCGCGGGAGGCACCGAGCCGCAGGACGACCAGCCGGCGGGAACGGTCTTCTTCGCGATCGCGACCGACACAGGAGTGCAGATCGACAAGCAGAGCTTCAACGGCGACCCCCAGACGGTTGTCGAAGAGACCACGCTCGAAGCGCTGCGGCTGCTTGAGAGGACGCTCACGCGGCCGGCATCCTGACCCCGAGTCTCGGGGAGCTCTCGCACGCCCCACAGCCGTAAGCGCAGCCGAACCGCACACAGAGAGCGGCCCCGCGGGCATTCCGCGGGGCCGCTCAGGTAATGGTCTGTTACTTGTCGTCGTTGAACAGGTCGCTTGCGCTGTCCTTCGTGTTCTCAGCGGCATCCTTCACGTTCTCGCCGACCTTCTTCGCATTGGCCTTGGCCTGATCTGCGCGGCCCTCAGCCTCCATGCTCTCGTTGTCGGTAGCATCGCCGAACTTCTCTTTAGCCTTGCCCTTTGCCTCTTCGGCAGCGTTGCTGATCTTGTCTCCGAAGCCCATGGTGTGCTCCTTTCGTGAGGTTGATCTCCACGCTAAGAAGCGAAGCGGGCTGCAACAAGGGGTTGACAGGGACTTGGCAGGTTCAGCCTGCTCTCACTGTCAGGGGATGCCGCAAGGATGCCGCGCTCGCCCAACCCGGAGACGCCGCCCTAACACGGTCTTCCGCACGGATGCCAGCCCCTTGTTCGGCGCGGTCGCTCGCGAGCATCCTGGCTCTGTCACGTGTTCTCACGGCGCGTGACCTGCGATTTCGAGGAGGGCATCATGGCACCGCGTGGAAGCTCGAAGCACGGTCCGAATCTCGACGACGAGATGAAGCACGAGACCGAGGGCATGGTCGAGGGAACGCAGACCGATCACGTCGAAGAATTTCGTCAGACCGAGGGGATGCCCGACGACACGGACAGCGCCGAGGTCGAAGACGCGGCACGGATGCGGGGCAACGAGGTCGACGCCGACCTGCCGTGGGAGGACGACGACGCACAGAACCGCGAAAGCTAGCGCGCAAGTCGCCCGTCGAGGGTGCCCGGGCGAAGCTCTTGAGTGCAGCGTTTGATGCCGCCGCCGGCTTTCACGAGAGCATCCGCTTCCACGGGCACCGGCTGAAATCCACGGCTCTGCAAATCACGCATGAACCGTTCTGCCCGCGAGTCGACGACGATTCGGTGACCATCGGAGACACAGTTGAGCGCGTTGTGTCGAGCTTCGGCCGCTTCTACCGTGATTGCGATTGGAAACAGAGATTCGAGTCGCCTCCGGCTCCTCGCGTCAAAGGCGCTCGGAAGATACGCGATCTCAGCGGTTTCAGCGGAAGAGTCAAGAACGCTGAGCGCGAGGTCGAGGCGCGGGAGTTGCTCGTCGCTGAGCTTCAGGCTGACGACCTCCCGACCGAAAGTGCGCGCCAGTTCGGAGTGGCTGGCGCGCGAGCTGTGAAATCCGAACCCGGCCAGAACGCGGTCGCCGACCACGACGAAGTCGCCTCCGTCGTTGGCGTTCATGGGCTCGAGCGTACGAAAGCCGTGGCACCTCAGCCATCTCTCAATGCTTCGGATGCCGCCCTGCTGCGCCTCGGTATCGGCTATGTACGCCATTCCGTTCAGAGTGAAGCTCATGGCACCCGCGAACATCAGGCGGTCGTCCCCCGGCTTCGCGTCGATCACGTGGACCTCGTGGCCGAGAGCTACGTACTGCCGTCGCAGAGCGTCCCACTGCCGGAGCAGCGGGCTCGCCGAAGCTGGAGGCTCATCGGCTGACATGCGCCCGGATTCGACTGGTGTCGGGTGCAGCCTGCACATCACGTACGTCCTCCGGAGCGACTGCCGCGGTGTCGGCACGTGCCCCTCGGGGGAGGCATCCATACTGTTTCGAATCATCGTCATCATTGACTCTGCCCTTCAGAGCTGGCTCAGAGAGCTACGATCAGAACGACCCGTTCGCGCAGGTTCGGGCCAGGAAAATGCCGATGTACGGAGGAAGCTTTGGAGCGAGAACCGGCTCACACGGCCCCCGCGTCCGTGCGAGCGCGCGACCAAAGGCGAGATGCACTCAGGATCCGAGCCGCAGCAGAAACACGAACAAGCAAGAAAAAGAAGCGGCCCAGTCGGAAAAATCGACTGAACCGCTTCTCTAGCTCAAGTTTTCGGAACGGTTTTCGGAATGTTCCATTGGCGGAGACGGGGGTGTTGCGATTCACCACATCGTTGACAGCTAATCGCGCGGATCCTGATCGTGATCGGTGACACCTGAGTCGCGACATCGTTGACAGATCGGTGGGTGTGATCGTTGACCGGTGAGTCGCGTCATCGTTGACGAGTGAAACCAAAGAACCTCGTCATCGTCCGCGCCGTCACCGACCAGGGCCTCACCCGCGCCGAAGCCGCCCCACAGAAACGCCCCGCAGTTCCTACATCCGCTTTCAAGCCGACCTGCCCAACGAGTGCTGGCAAGCCGACATCACCCACTGGTTCCTCACCGACGGCACCCGGATCGAGATCCTCGACTTCCTCGACGACCACTCCCGCTACCTGCTCGACATCCGTGCTGCGGCCGCGTTCACCGGGCCCATGGTGGTGACCGCCATGACCAAACTGATCACCCGCTACGGCCCGCCAGCCTCGACCCTCACCGACAACGGGCTCGTGTTCACCACCCGCCTGGCCCGCTTCAAGGGCGCCCGCGGAGGCTTCGAGAAACTCCTCGCCACCCACCGGCATCACCCAGAAGAACGGCCGCCCAGGACATCCCCAGACCCAGGGAAAGATCGAACGCTTCCACCAGACCCTGAAACGATGGCTCAAGGCGCACCCTCTGCCCAACACGATCGAGGACCTGCAGACACTGCTGACCGAGTTCCAGACCTGGTACAACACTGCCCGCCCGCACCGCTCAATCGGCCGCCACACCCCGGAGCAGACTTACACAGCCCTCCCGAAGGCCACCCCGGCCACCACCACGGACACGACCGAATGGCGCTCACGCACCGACATCGTCGACAAACATGGGAAAGTCACCATCCGCTACGCCGGCCAGATCCGACACCTCGGCATCGGTCGCGCCCACACAAACACCCCCGTGCTCATCCTCGCCCACGACCGCAACGCCACCGTCAGCAGCCTGAGCACCGGCCAGATCATCGCCGAGTTCACCATCGACCCCGACAAGAACTACCAGGCCAAGAAACCTTGACTCGACCGTCAACGATGACCCGACTCACCGACCCCGCATCAGGGTTATAGGCCAAAACGTGTGGATGGAATCGTGATCTAGCCGCGTGATCTCGCGGGTAAATGAGGGACGGTATGGTCCGTGATGCTTAGTTGTGGACCTTGCGGCGAATTCGACGACGTGTCTGGTATGCGATTCAAAGCTCGTGAAGAACGGGAAGACCGCGGCAGGCACGCAGCGGTGGCGGTGTCGGTCATGTGGCTCATCCCAGTCAAGGAAACGTCCCGATGTCACCCGCAGGGAACAGCTCCGCCGATTCGTGTCCTGGCTTATTGGCAAACAGTCGCAAGCCGAGATCGATCACACCGGCACGGGGCGCTCGTTTCGTCGGCTCACAGCCTGGTGCTGGGACGTGCAACCACAGCTACCACCGACCGAGACGGTGTATCACGCCGTCATGGTCGACGGCCTCTGGGTCGGCACTTGGTGTCTCCTGATCGCGCTCAGTGACACCGGCTCCGTTCTGGCCTGGCAGTGGTGCGGTGGCGAGTCCACAGCCGCGTGGACAGCACTGCTCGAGCAGATCCCCGCCCCCGCCGTTCTCGTCTCTGACGGAGGCAGCGGCCTACCCTCAGCTCTACGCCGAACCTGGCCAGAAACCAAACATCAACGCTGCCTGTTCCACCTGCAAATGAACACAACACGGCACCTGACCAGGAAACCCCGAACCACAGCAGGCCGAGCACTACGCCGCCTCGTGATGGCCCTCAGCACCATCGATCAGAACGATGAAACAGAAGCGATCAACTGGCAACTCCAACTCGACCACTGGTGGCAGAACTTCGGACACCTCACCGAAGAACGCACCCTGTTCCGCGACGGCAAATGGGGCTACAAGCACGCACCACTGCGCAAAGCCTGGCACCTGATCCGCAACGTCCTACGCAAAGGAACCCTATTCACCTACATCCAATACGGCAACCCACGCACCACAAGCGCCCTCGAAGGCGGCATCAACAGCCAAATCAGAGCCGTGCTGCGCACCCACCGCGGCATGACCCAAGCACACATGAAACGCGCCGCGGAATGGTTCCTCACCCTTCACGAACTCACACTCGACAACGCCCTGAAACACGCGTCATACCCAACGAAAAACAAACCCCCGGAACAAGCCAACGAAGAACACCACCCCGACGAAACCCCCAGCCTCTACGACACCGGCCTCACCGCAGAAGAAGGCCTCTGGACCCGCACAGGATGGGCAGGACGAACATGACACGCCCGAACCCATCCACACGTTTTGGCCTATAAGCCCCGCATCACACGTCAACACCCCACCAACGAAAAAAGTCCTGAGCCGCGACTCGTTCGTAAACGATGTCGCGACTCAGGACATTGGCGGAGACGGCGGGATTTGAACCCGCGGTCCCCTTGCGGGGACTCCACCTTAGCAGGGTGGTGCACTCGACCGGACTATGCGACGTCTCCGTGCGTTCGAAGCGAACGCGGGTTAAAGCATAACGGGTGATCGGCCCATCAGCTAATCACGCAGATGCGGCGCCGTGCGGCATCCTGTCATCGACCATTTCCGTCGGCGCAGGTCTCGAGCGACGCGTTCTGTCCGTGGATGGAGTCGGGCAGTTCCACAGTGTCATCCTCGGGCGGTGCCGTTGAATCGGGCGCCTCAGTCTCGGGCGGCGTCGTCGGCTCCGTCGACTCACCGGAGTCACCCTCTTCGCCCTTCACGATGGAGCCGCCGGTGCCGCCGGTGACAGACAGGTTCTTGTCCGCTTTGATGGCGTCCATGAGGGTCTCGGCATCCGTCGTGAGCGGCGAGACACCGTCACCCTGGTAGTAGTTCGGATACTGGACGAACGTGATCTTGTCCGTCGGAATGTCAGACAGCGCCATCGCGAGAGACACCATCGTGTTGATGTTGTTCAGACTGTTCGAGAACGTCATGTTCGTCGCAGCGACCTTGGCGATGCTGTAGAGCTTCACCGGATCGGTCAGCGTCTCAGCGGACTTCAGCTCACGAACGAGCGAGGAGAGGAACATCTGCTGGTTGCTGATTCGGCCGAGGTCGGAACCGTCGCTGACGCCGTGGCGAGTGCGGAGGAACTGCAGAGCGTCCTTGCCTTTGAGAGACACCTGACCAGCGGGGAGGTCGAGGTCGGTCTTCGGATCCTTGATCGAGTCTGCGAGACACACCTCGACGCCGCCGATCGCATTCGACAGCGCAATCACGCCATTGAACTGCACCATCGCGGCGTATTGGATTTCAAGCCCCGTCAGCTCACTCACCGTCTGAACCGTGCAGGCCATACCGCCGTACGAGAGGGAGGTATTGATCTTCTGACGGCTCATCGCCGGGTAGAACTCGCCCGTCGGCTTGCCATCGTCATCGACCTTCTCGCACGACGGAATCGGAACATACATGTCGCGCGGGAAGCTGACGACCGTCGCGTTGCTGTGATCCTCTGCGATGTGCAGAAGCATCGTCACGTCGTTGAGTGTCGAGGTCTCTTTGTCAGGATCGCCGTAGCCGTCACCCTGGCCCTGGCGGCTATCGCTCCCGATCAGCAGCAGGTTCGCGCCGCCCTCGATCGAGTTGATGTCGGGAATCGCCTGTCCCGGTGTCTCACCGGCGAGCGTCACGCCCTCGGGCACCGTCTGCACGATGTCGTTGATCGCCCAGGCACCGACAGCACCCGCACTGACGACGACGACAGCGACCGCGGCGGCGAGGAACTTGCCGGCGCTGGTCCACGGACTGCGCCTCGGCAGCTTGCCGTGACGCACGGTGTTTGAGGAGCGTCGCGCCACTCAGAGTCCTCTCAACGATGTCGGGGGCGGAGCACATCGGTCTGCGCTCAGCGTGACCAGACAGTACTCAGATCTCCGATTTTACGCACATGGTGCTGTGAGCACGATAGAAAGTTCCTGCATGAACGCCGGTTGCACGCAGGAAATTGGCGGAGGGCGTGGGATTCGAACCCACGAGACATTTCTGCCCACTGGTTTTCAAGACCAGCTCCATCGGCCGCTCGGACAGCCCTCCTCACCGCTCGAAAGCAGTGCGCGGACGATTCTACCCGACCGTCGCCGCAGGACAATATCGACGCAGAATAGGATGCCGCTAGAGCGACGACGGGCCCCGCGGAGTTCCTTCATCTAGACCACAGGCACCCGCAATCAACCGCGAAGCTGCAAGCCGGTCGGCTTCTTCACCAACTCATCAAGTGATTGCAAAATGCAACTCGATGATCTACTCTGCCAGCAAGACAAGTTGCAGATCGCAATCAGAGGGGCTTGCGCATGGGAAAAGTGATCGCGTGGAACATCATCTCAGTCGACGGATTCTTCGAGGGCACGCAGCAATGGGACCTTCGGCTGCACGAGCACATCTGGGGTGAAGACCTCCGACAGCTCAGCCTTCGTTTCGGCGACGAGCTCGGCCTGATTGTGTTCGGTCGTGTCACCTATGAGGGAATGGCGGCCCACTGGCAGAACACCGACGACGAATCCGACATCGCCGACTATATGAACTCGGCGCCGAAGCTGGTAGCTTCACGAACCCTCACCGAAGCGAGCTGGAGCAACACCGAGGTCACGGCGGACATCGTCGGCGAGCTCTCGCGACGCAAGCAGGCCGACGACCGGCCAATCTATGTCTTCGGCAGCGCCGTGCTCACCGACTCGCTCCTCCGCGCGGGAGTCGTCGATGAGCTCCTCATCGGTGTCGCACCCGTGATCCTCGGCGAGGGGACCGCGCTGTTCAAGCCGGCCCCCTCTGTCCGCCCCCTTCAGCTTCTCGAGGCGCGCGCGATCGACACCGGAGGGGTTCTGCTGAGGTACGCCGTGTCAGCCGTCGAAGCGGCGAACGACGCCGACCGCTGATCCGAACCGGGAGTATCGCCATGAGAACACTTCGCTACTCGATCAACGTCACCCTCGACGGCTGCTGCGATCACGCGGCGGGCGTCGCACCGGACGAAGAGCTGATGCAGTACTGGACCGAGCAGATGGGACGCGCCGGTGCGCTGCTCTACGGTCGAACGACCTACGAGATGATGGAGTCGGCGTGGCGCAAACCAACCTCGGGCTGCTGGCCCGATTGGATGGACGAGTGGGAGGTCCCCTTCGCCGAAGCCATCGACCGGGCGCGGAAATATGTCGTGTCGAGCACTCTGGAAACGGTCGATTGGAATTCAGAGTTACTGCGAGGCGACGTGGAGAGTGCCGTTCGACTGCTCAAAGAGCAGCCGGGCGGGGATCTGTTGGTCGGCGGAGTGGCGCTCCCGCTGACCCTTGCGGATCACGGCCTGATCGACGAGTACGAGTTCGTGGTGCATCCGATTCTCGCTGGGCACGGACCGTCTCTGCTCGCGGGCCTCGGCGAGCGGATCCGGCTCCAGGCCGTGGATCGTCGCGAGTTCCAGTCGGGGGCGATCGCGACGCGGTATCGCCCTGTGCAGTAACGAGCGTCGAGATGGGCCCGTGATGCCCGCCGCCCGCTACTCGCTGACTGCTGCGGCGTAGGCCTCCTGAAGCTGCTCACTCGGGCGCGGGGCGTCCGGGAAAGGTCGCGGAACTCCGAGGTGAATCTCTCGAAGTTCGTCCATCATCGCTTCGACGAGTGCCGGACCTCCGTCTCGAAGAAGCTCGGCACGGACCCGGAGGCGACCGTCGCCATCGCGATGATCGAGGCCCCAGTTTCCGAGCGCGACCATGATGGGCAAGACCTCGATGCCGGCCTCGGTGAGGGAGTACAGCGCCCGCTGGCCGCGCCGCGCCGTTGCCCGACTCAGCAACCCCTGCTCGGTGAGACGCTTGAGTCTATTGCTGAGGATGTTGCTGGCGATGCCCTCCTCGGATCCGGTGAGCAGTTCGCGAAAGTGTCGCCGGTTGCCGAACATGATGTCCCTGAGCACAAGCATCGTCCACGGATCACCCAGAACCTCGACGGCGGCGTTGATTGCGCACCCCGATCGTGGCGCAATTGGCATCGCACCTCCTTCAAGTGATTGCATTATACGACTACTTGATGTGTCACACGTCTGTTTTGACCTCCCGGCACTCGAGGTCGACACCTCGTTGTCCCTAAGAATCAGTCCCGGTCCTGGTCACTCTCTTCCTGGTCATCGTGCGTCGACCGACCTCGACGACGATGCGATGAGCAGGACTACAAGGAGCGCAGCACGCTGACGACACCGTCGTTCGTGACGTCCGCGACGACTTCTGTCGCGGCATCCTTCACCACATCAGGCGCCTGCCCCATCGCCACGCCTCGGCCCTCACGCCCGGCCAACCGCAGCATTTCGATGTCGTTCCGCCCGTCACCGACTGCAACGACATCGGTCGGCGCGACGCCGAGCCACGACCGAACGTGTTCGAGCGCGGTCGACTTGTTGACCCCGAACGGTGCGATGTCGAGCCAGGCCGTCCACCCGATCGCGTACGTGACCTTGTGCAGTCCCATGTCTTCGACGGCCTGGAGGAACTCCTGCTCGTCATGCCCTGGCGACACGACCACGACGCGCGTGACGGGCTTCTCAAGGAGTTCCTCGAACGGCACCTTCTCGGCGCCCTCGAGGTTCCAGTCCGTCATTCCCTCGGTGTAGCGGCGAAAACCGTCGGGGTACTCCACCATGTAGCGACCGTCATCGAGGTTCGCGTGGATGAGGGTCAGCACCTCCGTGGGATCGAACGTCTCGACGTGGTGCCGCACATAGCCGTCGCCGTCGCGCTTCATGATCAGCGCGCCATTCGCGCAGACGACGTAGTCGCTCGCAAGGCCGAGCTGCGCCATCACCGGCTCGGTCGATTCCCAGCTGCGCCCGGTCGCGAGCATCAGGCGGTGGCCAGCATCGGATGCCGCTTTCACGGCGTTCAGCACGGCCGGAGACACGTCGCCGTCCTCGTGCAGGACGGTTCCGTCGACATCGAGTGCGACGAGCTTCAACGCGGCTGTCACGCCACAGGCTCCGCGACCTCGAGACCGCCCAGGTAGGGACGAAGCGCCTCGGGAATCACGACAGAGCCGTCGGCGCGCTGATGCGTCTCGAGCAACGCGACGAGCCAGCGCGTCGTCGCGAGAGTGCCGTTGAGGGTTGCGACCGGCGTCGTCTTGCCGGACTCCGTGCGGTGCCGGATGTCGAGGCGCCGCGCCTGGTAAGTCGTGCAGTTCGAGGTCGACGTCAGCTCGCGGTATGCCTCCTGCGTCGGCACCCAGGCCTCGACGTCGTACTTGCGCGCGGCGCTCGAACCGAGATCGCCGGCCGCGGTGTCGATGACCCGATAGCTGAGGCCGAGGCTTTGGAGCATCCCTTCCTGCCACGC
Source organism: Paramicrobacterium salitolerans (assembly GCF_051513965.1). Taxonomy (GTDB): domain Bacteria; phylum Actinomycetota; class Actinomycetes; order Actinomycetales; family Microbacteriaceae; genus Paramicrobacterium. The sequence continues at coordinate 319,252 of NZ_CP195847.1, read as the reverse complement.
AAGGAGCCGCTCGTGCTCCGCCTGGGCATCCTCAGGAGTCGTGTAGACGAACATCTCGAGCTTGTTGAACTGGTGCACACGGATGATGCCGCGAGTGTCTTTGCCGTACGAACCGGCCTCACGGCGGTAGCACGTGGACCAACCGGCATAGCGCAGCGCACCCGACGACAGGTCGACGATCTCGTCGGCGTGGTAGCCGGCGAGCGCGACCTCGCTCGTGCCCGTGAGATACAGGTCGTCAGCCTCAAGCTTGTACACCTCGTCGGCGTGCTCGCCGAGGAAGCCCGTGCCCGCCATGATCTCGGGCTTCACGAGCGTCGGGGTGATGAGCGGCGTGAACCCGGCCTCAAGAGCGCGGTCAAGCCCGAGGCTCATGAGGGCGAGCTCGAGACGTGCGCCGATGCCCTTCAGATAGTAGAAGCGGGCGCCCGACACCTTCGTGCCGCGCGCCATGTCGATCGCGTCGAGCCTCTCCCCGATCTCGAGGTGATCGCGCGGGGCGAAGTCGAACGTCGGCTTCTCCCCCTCGGTACGCAGCGTGACGAAGTCGTTTTCGCCGCCCGTGGGCACACCGTCGATGATGACGTTCTCGATGGCCCCGGCAACGCGCGTGAACGTCTCTTCAGCCTCGCTGGCATCGTGCTGCGCCTGCTTCACACGTGCGGCGAGCTCCTGCACCTCGGCGATGAGCGCCTTCTTCTCGTCCTTCGGCGCTTTGGCGACCTTCTTGCTGAAGGCGTTCTGCTCCGCCCGGAGCTCTTCGTAGGTTCCGATGGCGCGTCGCCGCGCGGCATCCGCCTCGATCGCCTCATCGACCAACTCGACCCGAGACCCGCGCGCCTCCTGAGAGCGTCGGATGAGGTCAGGGTTTTCGCGCAGAAGTACGGGATCAATCACAGCTCAAGTCTAAGCGGAACCGGGTAAGTTTCTGATATGAGCCACGATCAGCAGAAGTTCGCCGCGGTCGTCTACAACCCGGTGAAGACGGATCCCGACCGGTTGAAGCGTGTCTTCACCGATGGAGCCGCCGAGCATGGGTGGGGCGAACCGACGTTCGTCGAGACCACGGTCGACGACCCCGGAGCCGCCGTTGCGAAGCAGGCGGCAGCCGACGGAGCGTCGATCGTCGTGGCAGCCGGCGGCGACGGAACCGTGCGCAGCGTGGCCGAAGGGCTCCGTGATTCGGGCGTCCCGCTCGCGATCGTTCCCGCTGGCACGGGCAACCTCTTGGCACGCAACCTGGACCTGCCACTCTCCAACGTCAAGCATGCGATGGCCGTCGCCTACACCGGCGACACGCGCACGATCGACCTCGGTATCGCAGAGGTCAGATCCGAGGTGGGTGGCGCAGTCGACGAGTACGTGTTTCTCGTGATGGCGGGCATGGGCATCGACGCGCAGATGATCGCCAACACCAACGATGACCTCAAGAAGTCGGTCGGCTGGCTCGCCTACGCGGATGCCGTGGTGCGCTCACTCTCCGGCATCAAGCCGTTCCGCATCCGGTATCAGCTGAAGGATGCCGCGCCGCACGGCGCTCACGTCAGTACGATCCTCGTCGCCAACTGCGGCACACTTCCCGCGGGGATCGAGCTGCTGCCCGACGCGCTCATCGATGACGGCGAGCTCGATGTCGCCGTGCTGCAGCCCAAGGGAGTGCTCGGCTGGCTGCAGGTGTGGCGGAAGGTCCGGTGGGAGAACGGCGTGTTGCGCCGGTCGAGCATCGGCCGTCGCATCCTCAAGGCCTCCGAGGGCAAGGACAGCACCGTCACGTACCTGCGCTCCCCCGGGGTCACCGTGCGCCCGGACGATCCGCAGGAGCTCGAGCTCGACGGCGACGAGGTGGGCACGGCGAGCATCGTACGCTTCTCGGTCGACGCGGGCGCGCTGGCCGTCAGGGTTCCGGCGTCCCGCTGACACGCCGCGCGCTGGTCCCGCGCCGCACGCGCCCGTCCCGCGCGCCCGCCCCGGGCCCCCACGCACCACGCCCCGCGCCCCGCGCGCACCCGCCACGCCCCGCGCGCCCCACAACGCACCCGTCAAAAACGGCGACGAATCCGACGTTTTTCTCGCCACTTTTGACGTGGGTTCCGGGTCGCCTCTCCGCCCACAGGGGCGGGCGATGAGCGACCATCCACAGATGTCGAACGACGCGGGAGCCCGGTCCGCACAAACATCACTCTGGAGGTATACGTTTC